>NZ_CP028918.1:3394004-3694576 GCF_003060865.1 Gemmobacter aquarius | reverse complement strand
AGTTTTCTGACCCGTCCGATGAGGCGCTTTTGAAACGGGGACCTCCCCTGCGCCTCTTTTGTTGTTTTCACCACCCACACACCTCACAGCGCGGCACTTCGGATCGGACATCGGGGCACAGGGCACCGAAAGGCAATACGACTGGTGTCCTGCGCTCTGGCATGCCTCGCAAAGAAGCAAACCCGAACGCGCGGCTACCGGCAGCAAAGCCGGGCATTTCCAGACCGGTCGGGAATCGGCTCGCGCCAGATCCGACCGATGCGGCTATGTGTTCTGCAAACGTTAGCAGACAGCACAACCGGTTGATCGCACACAGTTTTTTTCAGGTCTGACACGGCTTGGCAGCTTGGCGAACCTGAAAAATCCAGTCTGCGACCCCGTTATGTCCCCCAAGACGAAGTGAATCGCAGGGTAACGGTAGCAAGCCCGTGAACCCGTCCGCAACCGATCTTCGCGCTTGACAGAAGGTTGCTGCGACCGAATCCAAACCCCTGTGCAAAAGCGCCACTCGACCCCGATAGCTAGCGAGGCGGACAAGGCGGAACCGCACCGGAATCGCCTAAACGGCGGCGGGCCGGCGAAACGGAAAAGGGCGCAGCCCTTGCGGGATGCGCCCTGCCGATTCTTTTGGCCGGATGGCCGGATCAGGCAGACGGAGTCGCCGTCGCCAGAACCTTCACGCGATGCGCGAGGCGCGAGATCTTGCGCGAAACGGTGTTGGCGTGCAGCACGCCCTTGGACACACCGCGCTGCAGTTCGGGCTGTGCGTTCTTCAGGGCTTCGGCCGCAACGGCCTGATCGCCGGAAGCGAGCGCTTCTTCGACCTTGCGAAGGAAGGTGCGGATGCGCGAGCGGCGGGCTTTGTTGATCGCGTAGCGCGTTTCGGACTGACGGGCGCGCTTTTTGGACTGGGCGGTATTTGCCATCTGGCTGGTTTTCCTAGGGTCTGTCGTTTCAATTCGATAGCGAAAATAGACCCAAGGCCCCGTCTGAAGTTACGGGAATCATCTTGCCTAAGCGGGCCCACACGCATGTGCCGTGGCCTTTAGGGCAAATCACAGCGAAAGGAAACAGGAAAATAAGGGGTCAACGGTCGCGGAACTGCGGTTCGCGCTTTTCCAGAAAGGCCGCCATGCCCTCTTTCTGGTCTTCGGACGCAAAGAGCGCGTGAAAGGCCCGCCGCTCGAACAAAAGCCCTTCGCGCAGCGTCGATTCCTGCGCGCGGTTGACCGTTTCCTTGATCGCCATGGCCGCAAGCATGCTCTTTTGCGTGATCTTGGTCGCGGCCTTCATCGTCTCGCCCATCAACTCTTTTGCGGGCACGACGCGGCTGACCAGACCTGAACGTTCCGCCTCGGCCGCGTCCATGAAACGGCCCGTCAGGTTCATGTCCATCGCCTTGGCCTTGCCCACGGCGCGGGTCAGGCGCTGGGTGCCGCCCATTCCGGCACAGATGCCAAGGTTGATTTCGGGCTGGCCGAATTTCGCGGTGTCGGCTGCGATGATGAAATCGCACATCATCGCAAGCTCGCATCCGCCGCCCAGACAATAGCCCGCCACCGCCGCGATCATCGGTTTGCGGATGCGGGCAATCGCCTCGGCCTCGGGGCCGAAAAGATCGTCGAAAAAGACGTCGGTATAACCTTTGGACGCCATTTCGCGCACATCGGCACCGGCGGCAAAGGCTTTTTCCGATCCGGTCAGCACGATGCAGCGCACCCGTTCGTTGGCATCGGCGGCTGCCAGCGCGACAGCCAGTTCCTGCATCAGCTTGGTGTTCAGTGCGTTCAGCGCATCGGGCCGGTTCAGGCGGATGGTCGCGATATAATCCTCGACCTCGACGAGCAGCGTCTCATAGGCCATTGGGTCCCCCGGGTTCACGTTGCGCTATGTCCTAGCAGCAACCTTTCCTTTGGCAAGTCACCTCTGGCAAACGGGGCAGAAGAACGAGGACCGGCCCGATTGCACGATACGCTGGACAACCGCGTCGCAGCCTTGCGTCAGGCAGGGGTCGCCCTCGCGTCCGTAGACCTGAAAACTGTGCTGGAAGTAGCCCAGTTCCCCGTCGGCCTGCCGGTAATCGCGCAAGGATGATCCGCCCGCCTCGATCGCCTCGGCCAGCACGTCGCGGATGATGGGCACCATCTGCGCGATCTGGCGGGGTTTCAGCTTTCCCGCAAGCGTGGCGGGATGGATGCGCGAACGATACAGCGTTTCGCAAACATAGATGTTGCCCAAGCCCGCGATCAGCCGCTGGTCGAGAAGCGCCGCCTTGATCGGCGTGTTCTTCCCCTTCAGCTTGCCCGCAAGATAGGTGTCGTCAAAGCTGTTGCCCAAGGGTTCCGGTCCCAGCCCCGCCAAAAGCGGATGCGCCCCGGCCTTTGCCGTCGCCATCAGATCCATCGCGCCGAACCGCCGCGCGTCGTTGAATGTGACACGCGCCCCGTTCGCCATGTCGAAGACCACATGGTCGTGCTTTTCGGGTGCGGGATGGACGTGGTGGAACTCGCCCAGCGCCGCACGCGCACCGTCCGGCGCCGAAATCAGCATCCGGCCCGACATGCCCAGATGGATGAGCAGTGTCTCGCCGGTGGAAAGATCGGCCAGAATATACTTTGACCGCCGCCGCAAGCCGATGACCTGCGCCCCCGTCAGCCGGTCGGCCATCCGGTCGGGAAAGGGCCAACGCAGATCGGCGCGGTTCACCTGCGCTTGCGTGATCACCTGCCCCTCCATCACCGGAACAAGTCCACGGCGGACGGTTTCAACCTCGGGCAGTTCGGGCATGGCTGGTCCTGATGACATTGGGGCGCATTGCAGCGCCGGACTTCAGCCCTATAAGGAAGGGGCGAAGCAAGGAACGGCAAGAGCAGATGAACGACGACACCGCGCAAGGCACCACCCATTTCGGGTTCCAGACTGTCGACGAATCGGCCAAGGCCGGAATGGTCCATGGCGTCTTTACCCGTGTCGCCAGCCGTTATGACGTGATGAACGACCTGATGTCGGGCGGCGTGCACCGCCTGTGGAAAGACGCGATGATGGACTGGCTGGCCCCGCGCCCCGGCCAGCGCCTGCTGGATGTGGCGGGCGGGACGGGCGATGTGGCCTTCCGCTTCCTCAAGCGTGCGGCGGGGTCGTCGGCGGTCGTGCTCGACATGACCGAATCAATGCTGGTCGAAGGGCGCAAACGGGCCGAGGCCGAACATCAGGCTGACCGGCTGAACTGGGTGGTGGGCGACGCCATGGCGCTGCCGCTGCCCGCCAATTCGTTCGACGTCTACACGATCAGCTTCGGCATCAGGAACGTCACCCGTATTCAGGACGCGCTGGCCGAGGCTTACCGCGTGCTGCGCCCCGGTGGCCGGCTGATGGTGCTGGAATTCAGCCATATCCCGAATGCGATGCTGCAAAAGGCCTATGATCTTTATTCCTTCAACGTGATCCCCGTGATGGGCCAGATCGTGGCGAATGACCGTGACAGCTACCAATACCTTGTCGAATCGATCCGCAAATTCCCCGATCAGGACACCTTCGCCGGCATGATCCGCAGCGCAGGCTTCGGGCAGGTGAAATACCGCAACATGACGATGGGTGTCGCCGCCCTTCATTCCGGCTGGAAGATCTGATGCGCGGACCGCACAACATCTGGCGGCTGATCCGCACGGGCGCGACGCTGGAACGCACCGGCGCGATGGATGTCGTGCTGGAAGCGTTCCGCGCCCCGCCGCGCCTGCGTATTCTGGCGCATGTCGTCGGTTGGCCGTTCAAATGGCTGGGGTTAAAGGGTGACCCCGACCTTCCCCCCGCCACCCGTGCGCTGACAGCACTTGGCCCCGCCTATATCAAATTCGGCCAGATCCTTTCGACCCGCCCCGATGTGGTGGGCGAGGAACTGGCGCAGCAGCTCAAATACCTGCAAGACCGCCTGCCCCCGTTTTCGACCGATGTCGCCAAGGCGATGATCGCGGCCGAACTGGAACTGCCGGTCGACCAGATTTTCAGTGAATTCTCCGAACCCGTCGCCGCCGCATCAATCGCGCAGGTGCACCGTGCCCGCATCGCCGAAACCGGCGAGGAAGTGGCGGTCAAGGTGCTGCGCCCGAACATCGAACGCGCCTTCCGCAAGGATATCGACGCCTTTTACCTGATCGCCCGCACCATTGAGATCGTCGCTCCCGCCTCGCGCCGCCTGCGCCCGATGGAGGTGATCGCGCATTTCGAAGGCGTGGTGATGGGCGAGCTTGACCTACGGCTCGAATCATCGGCCGCCGCCGAATTCGCCGCCAATACCGAAAAGGACGAAGGGTTCCGCGTCCCCAAACCGATCTGGTTCCTGTCGGGCAAGACGGTGATGACGCTGGGCTGGGCCGAAGGCTTCGGCATGAACGACAATGCCGCCATCGATGCGGCGGGGCTGGACCGCAAGGTTCTGGCCGCCCGCGTGCTGTCGCTGTTCCTGAACCACGCGCTGCGCGACGGCTATTTCCACGCCGACATGCACCAAGGCAACCTCAAGGTCGGGGCCGACGGGGCGATCATCGCCTATGATTTCGGCATCATGGGCCGGATCGACGAATACACCCGCCGCGTCTATGCCGAAATCCTGATGGGCTTCATCCGCAAGGATTACCGCCGCGTGGCCGAGGTGCATTTCGAAGCCGGATACGTGCCCGCCGACCGCGACATAGACGAATTCGCCCGCGCCTTGCGTGCTGTGGGCGAGCCGATCTTTGGCATGGACGCCAGCCGCATCTCGATGGCGCGCCTGCTGGCCTATCTGTTCGACGTGACCGAACGTTTTGGCATGGAGACTCGCACCGACCTGATCCTGCTGCAACGCACGATGGTTGTGGTGGAAGGGGTGGCCCGAAGCCTCGATCCGCATATGAACATCTGGCAGGTCGCCCGCCCCGTGGTGGAAAGCTATGTGGCCAAAAACATCGGCCCCGCCGCCCTGCTGCGCGATCTGGCGCAGACCGCCCGCATCCTGTCGCGCTTCGGCCCGAAACTGCCGCGTCTGGTCGAAGCGGCCCTGATCGCGCAGGCCGACCGGCCCAAGGTGCTGGTCAAGGTGCGCCGGTCGCGCTGGTATCTGATTCCCGCCGCTTTCGTGATCTTTGCGGCAGGCATCGGGCTGGGCACCTTTCTCTAAAGCTCCAGCTTCAGGGCGGCTGCATAATCGCCGTCGCCCCGCGCCGCTTTCCAAGCGCAATGCGCGGCGATGCGCCAGCGATAGACCGGCAGCATGGCCCGCGCACGGGCCACCGTTTCCGCATCGGGATAGGCGCGCAACAGCGCCTGCGCCCAAGCCGGATCAAGCGGCTTTCCGGTGTAAAGCCATGTCATCGCGGGCGATAGAAGCGTGCACAAATCCTCGACCGGATCGCCCATGGCGGGGCATTGCCAGTCGATGAACAGCGGCCCTGCGCCCGTGTCGATGATATTGCCCGCCACGGCATCGGCATGGATCGGAACCGGCGGAACCGGAGGGCACGCGGGATCGGGCGGCGCATCGGGCAAGGCATGGATGCGCCGCGCATCGGCCAGCACGGCGGCGCTGCCATTCGGGGCCAAGCGAAAACTGCCCTGCGGCACCTGCGCGCCGTGCAAACGGTGCAGCGCCCGCGCCACGGGTGCCGGATCGCCCGCCCAGGGCCGCCCCTCGGCATGGTCATAGATCAGCCAATCGGCCCCCTTTGCCCGCAACCGTGGCGCAAGACCCAAAGGCGCGAAAAGCGTCAGCGCCCGCGCCTCGGCCCCTGCATCGTTGGGAAACAGGGCCGACGCTGCCGCCGCATCGAACTGCTTGACGGTAAAGCGCCCCACCCGCCACAGCCGGTTCGTCCGGCCGCCGGCAAGCGGTTGCCAATCCCCGGCTTTCAGCGCGGGGTCAAGCCGCATCAGCGCGGTCTGCGTGGTTTCGGGCCTGTCGTCCATCGGGCGGACGCTTACCCGCTTTGTGCCAGCGCGCAAGGGTCACGACGCGCAGATCAGGGCATGCGAAGCGCGGTCACATCGGTCGCCTTGGCCTCGATCCCGCCTTGCAAGACCAACAGCACACCCTCGGCCCCGCGCCGCGCTTCGGTGATGCGGGCGTAGGATTCGACCAGTTCGGTCTGCAAGACGCTGTCGCCCTGACGGCTTTCGACCTGCAACAGGTATTGCCCGCGCGGCAAGGGGTTGCCCGCCGCATCTGCGCCAAGCCATCGGTAGGGCGCGGCGCCAAGCGGCAATTCCTCACGCGCGACGACAGCGCCCGAGGCATCGCTGACCACCAGCGTCGCGGCATCGGCCATCGCGGCGGGCTTTGGCATCACGGTCACCGCGCCGCCTTCGAACCAGACCGGCGCAGCCACCCGTGCCTCTTGCCCGACCCAGCCCGCAAGCTGCGTCATGTTGGAAAGGCTGCTTTGCGCGGCCAGATCGGCCAGCAACTGGTTCGTCCTCACCTGCTGTTCCACGCCTGAGAACGTGGCAAGCTGCACCGCATAATCGGAGCCCTCGATCGGGTTCAGCGGGTCTTGATTGGTCATCTGCACGGTCAGCATTTTCAGGAACGTGTCGAAATCGGCGCTGATTGCAGGTTTCACTGCGGGTTTAGCCGTGTTGGTGGTCGCGGTGATTTCCATTGCCTTATCCTTTCATAGCCGCAGGTCCAGCCCGCCGTTCACATGTTTGCTTGCCCGCGCCACGGGGCTTTCGTCCTTATCCACGGTGCGGGTTGCGTAGCCTGCGCCTGCCGCACGCTCTTGCCCGCCGCCGCCCCATCCCCCTGCGAACGAGAAAGACGCATTGGCGAAACCGGCTTGCCTGAACTCTCCGGTCAGCTGCTCGACATGGCGTCGGAGCATGTCGAGCGTTTCGGGCCGCTCGACCGTCAGCGAGACGTGGATCGTGTCGCCCCGGCTTTGCATCTCGAAGCGCAGGGCACCCAGATCTTCGGGCGTCAACGTCAGCGTCACCGGCGCGTCGGGCAGGGCGCGGGCCGCATCGACAAGCATGGGCACGACGGTAGGCGGCATCGGTTGGGCCGGGTGCCGCGCCTCGACCGGCCGGGGATCGTTCCGAAGCGGCAAAGCCGGATCAGAGGGGGCAAAGGCCGGGGCTTCGGGCAATGCGCCAGCGGTCCGGTCGGGCAAATGCGCGACTGCATCTTTGGTGCCGGTTGATGTATCCGGCGCCGGCCCGGATGTGGCCGAAGGATCAGACGTTCGCGGCACTCCACCCGTGGCGGGTGCCGCATCCGCCTGCACCGCGCCCTTGGCCGGCGACTGCGGCTGCGGCTGCGGCTGCGGCTGCGGCTGCGGGATCATCGTCACCTGCGCCGGGGCTTGCAACAGGGGCAGCACAACCGCAGCCGGCGCAGATACGGGTTTGGCGGGCGCGCTTGGGTCATCTGGCGGCCCAGCCTTTGGCAGGGTGCCCGCCTTGCCTGTAACGGCGGTCGTTTGCAGCACCGGGTCGGCATCGGGTATTGGACGATCGGGCAGGATGCGGTTTCGGCCAGCACCGTCCGGTACGGGCCGGGGCGGCACAGCGCGGTCAGCCTGCACCGACCGTTCAGAAAAGGCATCGGGTTGGCGCAGCACATCTTCTGACAAGGGTGTTGTGCCCTGTGCAAAGCCGCCCACCGGCGCTGTTGCAGGTGTTACCCCAGACCCAGCCGCTATCGCACGCGACAACACCGCCGAGGCGCTTGGCGGCGTTTCGCCACCCGTAACTTTGCCCTCCACTGCATCAGGCGATGCCGGGATGGGCCGTTCCCGACTGCCGGGCGCCTGTAGCTTGGCATTTGCAGGGTCGACCGGCTGCCCCTGCTTGGACGGACCATAGGCCCGAGTGGTTCCGAAGCTCACGGCTGCCTCTGCCACAGCGCGCACTGGCAAGGGTTCCACCGCACCCGCATTGCCATGGCCAGGCGCAGGCACATGGGCAGCGGCAGCGCTGCGGGTCACATCTGGCAGAACCGGCGGGGGCAGACCGAAGTCGGGGCGGGTCGCGCCTTTGCCCATCGCCTCGGGCGGGTCGTATGCGTCTGGGATAACCAAGGCAGCATCGTCTTTTGCGACAAGCGGTCCAGCCACCGCAACCAAAGCGGGCACCAAATCCACCGGTGCTGCAGTCAATCCGGTTGGATCGACCGGCCAATCGGGCAGAAGGTGCCGCGGGCCAACATCGATGACCGGCGGCGGCTCCTCTTTGGCTACGATATCGTCGACCAGATCGCCAAACGCCGGCTCGGCCGTCGGGTCGGCAAGCGAAATGGCCTTTGCGTCAGGCGAAGGCGGGGCAGCCACACGCAGGACCATCAATTCGGGAATCATCCGGCAGACCTTCTGTCTTGGTGACCTGGTTCTGACGCAGATGCGTTACGGAATTCTTTACCGCACATAGCCATTCTTGTGCCAACGCCCAGAATGGAGCCGCGCATGATCACACCCGTCCCGCCCCCGCACCTGCCCGACACCCCGTCGCCCCTGCGCGCAAAGGCAGCCGAGATGGAAGCGGCCTTCCTGTCGGAAATGTTGCAAGCCGCCGGTCTGGGCACACCAAGCAAGGATTTCGGCGGAGGCACCGGCGAAGAACAGTTCGCCTCGTTCCTGCGCGAGGCTCAGGCCAAGGCCATCGTGCAATCCGGCGGGCTGGGCCTGACCGAAGCGTTGTTCCGCTCGATGGGGGGCACGGATGACGCCGCTTGAATCGCTTGTGGATGATGTCTTTTCAGCGGTGAAGGCGGGCGATTATTCCCGCCTTGCTGCATTTTCTGCAATGTTAGAGACTGTTTCTGCGCCCACAGACCCCGCAACTTTGACCCGTATCGCCAAACGGGCGCGCGACAATGCTGCCTTGCTTGATGCCACAATCAAGGGGTTGCGGGCCGCCCGACGGCGCATCGATGCACTGCGAAACGGCCAGACCCTGACGACCTATGACAGCGCGGGCCAAAAGCACGACCATTCTGCTGCCGCAGCCCGGACGCACCGGCTTTGACTTGCATTTTAGCTATTCGAACCGCGCCGTTAGCAAAGGCTTAGGACGCACCGCGCTTTAGTGGTGCTTGCATCCCCGACGGGATGGCGCGGCAAAGACCGCATCGGCCAGAAGCCGCCATTTCCAAAGCGGTCGCAAAACACGCGCCGCACGAAAGGACGCAACATGTCTTCGATCCTGACCAACAACAGCGCGATGGTCGCGTTGCAAACCATGAAGTCGATCAATGCGAACCTCAGCAAGACGCAGTCTGAAATCTCGACCGGAAAATCGGTGAGCAGCGCCAAGGACAATGCCGCCGTCTGGGCCGTGTCCAAGGTGATGGAATCGGATGTCGAAGGATTCAAGGGCATCTCGTCGAGCCTGTCGCTCGGCTCGTCCACGGTGGCCGTGGCGCGTCAGGCTTCGGAAACGGTGACGAAACTTCTGACCGACATGAAAGGAAAGATCGTCGCCGCGCAGGAAGACAACGTCGACCGGACGAAAATCCAGACCGACATCGTCGCGCTTCGCCAACAGATCGAATCGGTGGTCGGCGCGGCGCAGTTCAACGGCTTGAACCTTGTGAACGGCAGCCAAACCAGCGTCGATGTCCTGTCCTCGCTCGACCGGTCGGCGACGGGGGTTTCGGCTTCGTCCATCACGGTCACGGCCGAAGACCTGTCGACCGGCGAATACACGGCAAACGATGTGTTCAGCGCCAGCACCGGCGGAACGATTTCAGCCGATGCCGATACCTTCGTGCTGTCGCTCGACAGTGGCGGCGGGTCCGATGACATCACCATCGCCGACGGGGCGAACGCATGGGCGGCGGGCGACAAGATCACGATGCGGATCGGGGAAAAGCAAGCGTCCTATACGATCACCGACTCTGATATCGCCAGTGGCAGCAACTCGGTGCCCGATCTCGTGGCCGTGGGGATGAAGAATGCCATCGATGCGCTCAAGGTCAGTGGCCTGACGGTCGATTTCGACAGCGCAAACCCCGGCCAGCTGGTGTTCACCAACGACAGCACGACTGACCTGACCGTCAGCGGGCAGTACCGCAACGCCGGATCGGGCGGGCTGGGTGCGCTGTCGTCGATCGATGTGTCGACCGCAAATGGCGCGACCACCGCGCTTGGCAGCATCGAAACCATGCTGCAAACCTCGATCGATGCGGCTGCGTCCTTCGGTTCGGTGGAAAAGCGCATCGGTATCCAGGCCGATTTCGTGGGCAAACTGACAGATTCGCTGAAAGCCGGGATCGGCTCGCTGGTTGATGCCGATATGGAGGAAACCTCGGCCCGGCTGCAGGCGCTTCAGGTGCAGCAGCAGCTTTCGACCCAGGCGCTTTCGATCGCCAACCAGCAGCCGCAGAACCTTCTGTCGCTCTTCCGCTGATGATCACAGGGGGCCGGCCAGACCGGCCCCCGCCACACCCCTAGCCTTTGGCACCAGCGGAGAAACCCATGACAGTCCACCTTATGGCACGGCGGGCCTATGCCCGACCGGACGTGACCGCACGCAACCCGCGCGCGGTGGAATACGATCTGCTCGCACGATGCACCGCCGATCTGAACATGGCCTGGCGCCGCCGCGATACCGAATTCACGGTTCTTGCAAAGGCGATCGATGCCAATCTGCGCCTGTGGACCGTGCTTGGCGCAGACGTGGCCGACCCGTCGAACGCCCTGCCTCAAGCGTTGCGGGCGCAACTGTTCTACCTGTACGAATTCACCGCCGAACACAGCCGCGCCATCCTTGAAGGGCGGTCTTCGGTCGGTGTGCTTGTCGATATCAACACCGCCGTCATGCGCGGCCTACGCGGCGAAGGGGGCACGGCATGAGCGGCCTTGTGCTGAAACTCGGCCCGCATGAACGGGTGCTGATCAACGGCGCGGTGATCGAGAATGGCGACAAGCGGTCGCGCATCGCCGTGGTGACGCCGAACGCCAACATCCTGCGGCTGCGCGATGCGATCCACCCTGAAAATGCCAACACTCCGGTCAGGCGCGTCTGCTATCTGGCGCAACTGGTGCTGACCGGCGATGCCGAAGCGGGGGAAATCCGCCTGCAACTGTTGCGCGGGATCGAGCAGCTAAGCCAAGTCCTGACAGATTCTGACAGCAGGACACAGCTTGGCCTTGCCTCTCACTCGGTGCTCGAGGGCGAGTTTTACGCAGCGCTCAAGGCGCTGCGGGCACTGCTTCCGCGCGAGGAACGGCTGATGGCAACCCGCCCGTCATGAGCTTTTCACCGGTTCTGCCTGCAAGCGGCACGGGGGGTGGAGCTTTCTGAAGCGCACCGCTGTGTCCCAGCAGGCAGCATTGGCGAAAGCGCCCGAAATCCAGCGCGAGGTTGCGTATTTCCGCCAGACTATCGGCAAGATCGACACCGCCGAGCAGCTTGTCGCCGACCGGCGGTTGCTGCGGGTCGCGCTGGAAGCCTTTGGGCTGGAGGCAGATATCGACAGCCGCGCATTTATCCGAAAGGTGCTGTCGGATGGTACGCTGAAACCCGGCGCGCTGGCGATGCGGCTGGCCGACCCGCGCTACAAGGCCCTGACCGAAGCCTTCGGGTTCGGCGATTTCTCGGTGCCGAATACCAAACTGTCCGACTTTGCGGACAAAACCTTGAAGCAATGGCAGGAACGCCGCTTCGAAAGCGCGGTGGGCGCGCAGAATGGCGATTTTCGCCTTGCCCTGAACGCGCGGCGCGAATTGACGGCACTCGCGGCAGGACCGGCTTCGGAAACGACGAAATGGCTGCGGATCATCGGCAACCCGCCGTTGCGAACCGTCATGCAAAAGGCGCTGAACCTGCCGGACACCTTTGCTGCCATAGACATCGACCGTCAGGTCGGGATGCTGCGGGACAAGGCCGCGACGACCTTTGGCAACGAAACCGTCTCGCAATTCGCCAACCCGGCAAAGACCGAAGATCTGATCCGGCGATTTCTATTGAACGGCGAGGCGCGAACCCAGCCGCAATCGACCGCGCTAACCCTGCTTTCACAAACCCGCAGCTTTTTGCGGCGCATATGATCGGGCCAAGTTAGAGACTATTTTTGTGCCAAGATCCCGCCCAGCCGCCCAAAGCTCGCCCCGATGCCGCCGTGGGGTGCGGTTTCGGCCAGAAACGCATCGAGCGCCGGGAAAAGCCGGATCGCGCGGTCGGTCAGCGGGTCGGACCCTGCGGCGTAAAGCCCCGATTGCACCATCAGTTCGGCACGGTCCCAGGCGCCCAACAGGCGCCGCGCTTCGGTAATGGCCGCGTTTTCTTCGCCTGACGCGCAATCGGGCAGGCTGCGCGACACCGACCGCAAAAGATCGACCGCCGGAAACCGCCCGCGTTCGGCAATGCGGCGGTCAAGCACCACATGCCCGTCGATGGTGCCGCGCAGGATATCGGCCACCGGCTCCTCCATATCAGACCCCGCGACCAGCACCGACAGCACGGCGGTGATGTCGCCCGCCCCCTCGGACCCCGGTCCTGCCCGTTCGGCCAGCGACATGATCGCATGCGACAGCGAGGGGGGATAGCCGCGCAGGGCCGCAGTTTCACCGGCAGCCAAAGCCACCTCGCGATGCGCCTCGGCAAAGCGGGTGATGCTGTCGGCAAGGAACAGCACATGCGCGCCACGGTCGCGGAAGTGTTCGGCCACCGTCATCGCGGCCATCATGCAGCGCCGCCGCAACAGGGGCGACTGGTCGGACGTTGCCGCCACCACCACGCTGCGGGCCATGCCTTCGCGGCCCAGCACATCTTCGACAAAGCCGCGCAATTCGCGCCCGCGTTCGCCCACAAGCGCAAGCACCACCACATCCGCCGCCACACCCCGCGCAAAGGCACCCAGCAATGACGATTTCCCTACGCCGGACCCCGCAAACAGCCCGATGCGCTGGCCCTGCACCAAGGGCAGAAGCGTGTCGAACACCGCAAGCCCGGTGGGCAGGCGCGGCCCCAGCCGCCGCCGCCGCGCCGCAGCGGGCGGATCGGCGCGCAGCGGGCGCGGCACCGGCCCCGGCAGCAACGGGCGACCGTCAAGCGGGTTGCCATCGGGGTCGATCACGCGCCCGATCCAACCGTCAGCCGGTGACAGCATGGCAGGCCCAAGATGCGTGACCGCCGCCCCGATGGCGATGCCCTCGGCCGCATGGTCGGGCAGCAGCGTCAGCGCCTCGGGATTCAGGCCGATCACCTCAGCCCCGATGGACCCGAGCGTCACGCGGTCACCCAGTGCGGCCACCTGCGACAGGCCCGTCACGTGCAGCACCCCCGCACCAAGCCCCGACACGCGGCCAAGGCGCGAAACGGCTCGGGTCATCGCAATCCGGGCGCGCAGCGGGTCGAATGTGTCGGGTGTCATCGGCTTTCCCTTCTCGCTTTCACCCTTCCTTAGCGAATCAGCCTTAAGCCTTGGTGAACTTGGTCGAGGGAGAAGCCCGAGATGTTTGAAAAGCTGGAACTTACCCGTATAGCGCAGGCGCTGGCATCCCATGCCGGTGCGCGTATGGGCCTGATCGCCGAGAATGTCGCGAACGCCGACACGCCGGGGTTCAAGGCCCGCGATCTGCCCGATTTCGCCGAAGTCTTTGCCCGTGGCGCAAGTGACACGCCCGAACTGACAGCAGGCGCAACCGACCCCAACGGCAACTCGGTGTCACTTCAGGACCAGATGCTTCGCATGGCCGATGTGCGGGTCAGCCATGAAATGGCGCTGGCGATCTATCGCTCGACTTCGGGCATCGTGCGGGCCGCGCTTGGCCGTGGGGGGCAGTGATGGCATCGCTTGTCACAGCACTTCGCGCCGCCGCCTCGGGGATGGAGGCGCAATCGACCCGGTTGCGCCACCTGTCGGAAAACATCGCCAACGCCGATACCCCCGGCTACCAGCGCAAGACGGTGTCTTTTGCCGAAATGGCCCAAGGCACGGTGGCCACCGGTCCGGTCATGCTTGACCGGTCGCCACTGCAAAGCGTCTACGATCCCGGCAATCCCTTGTCGGACGATAGCGGTCACTATGACGGCTCGAACGTCGATCTGGTGATCGAACTGGCGGATGCGCGCGAAGCACAGCGCAGCTATGAGGCCAATCTCAAACTGTTCGATCAGGCGCGTCAAATGACGCAAAGCCTGTTCGACCTGATCCGCCGCTAAAGGGGGGGGTCTAGAATGGACATCCGCTCACCCTTTGCCGCAAATCTTTACGCGCAGGCCAAGACCGCAACCTCTCCGCTTGCCGCCAAGGTCGAGGAATTCACCACCCGCATCGACGCGGGCGAGGCCACCGCCCGCAGCGCCATGACCGGCGGGGCCGACCCGCACGCGCTGGTCGAGGCGCTGGCCTCGTCGCAGATGGCCGTGGAAACCGTGGCCACAGTCCGCGACCGCGTGGTCGAGGCCTATCAGGAAATCCTGAGGATGCCGATATGACCGACACGCTGCTTTACGACATGATGCGCGCCGCGCTGTGGATCGCGGTGCAGATTTCCGCCCCCTTGCTGGCCGTGGCCCTGGTCGCAGGGGTGGTGATCGGGCTGTTGCAGGCGCTGACATCCGTGCAGGAGGCCACGCTGACATTCGTGCCAAAGGTGGCGCTGATGATCGCGGTTTTCTGGGTCGCGATGGGCTTCATGACGGCGCGGCTGGTCGATTTCTTTACCATGGGGATCATCCCCGTCGTCGCGGGGGGCAACTGATGGAAACCGGCGGCTATGTCACGCTGACCCGCCAATCGGGCCTGATGCGCGAAATGCAGGTGGTGGCGAACAACATCGCTAACCTGTCGACCGCAGGCTTCCGGCGCGAAGGGGTGGTGTTTTCCGAATACTTGCGCCAAGGGGGCGAGGGCGGATCGATCTCGATGGCCAATGCCAATGCCCGCGTGGTCGACTTGACCCAAGGCGGCATGTCCACCACCGGCGGCACCTTCGATTTCGCCATACAGGGCGACGGATTTTTCCTGGTGAACACCCCCCAGGGGCAGCGCCTGACGCGCGCGGGGTCTTTCACCCCGTCGGCCCAAGGCACGCTCGTCACGCCCGATGGCAACCCGCTGCTCGATGCCGGCGGAACGCCCGTTACCGTTCCGGCGGGCCAGATCGCCCTTGCCGCCGATGGCACGCTTTCGGCCAATGGCCAGCCCTTTGCCCGTATCGGCCTTTGGGCACCGGTCGACCCGCTGGCGCTGCGCCACCAAAGCGGCACCCTGTTCGACGGCGGCGCGGTACAGCCCGCCGAAGGGGCGACGCTTCTGCAAGGCATGCTGGAAGACAGCAACGTCGACCCCGTGACCGAGGTGTCGCGCATGATCGAGGTGCAGCGCGCCTATGAATTGGGCCAAGGCTTTCTCGACCGCGAAGACGAACGGCTGCGCGGCGTCATCCAGACCTTGGGGAGATAGCGATGAAAGCCTTGCAGATCGCGGCAACCGGCATGACGGCGCAGCAAATGCGGGTCGATGTGGTGTCCCACAACCTTGCCAACATGTCGACGACCGGCTTCAACGCCCGCCGCGCCGATTTTGCCGACCTGATGTATCAGCAACTCGCCCGCCCCGGCACCGTGACCGCCGAGGATGGCACGATGCTGCCCACCGGCATCCAGCTTGGCATGGGGGTTCGCCCCGCCGCCGTTTCAGTGGTGCTGTCGCAAGGGTCGCTGTCGCAGACGGGCGGCGATCTGGACGTGGCGATCGAAGGGCGCGGCTATATCGAGGTGACGTTGCCTTCGGGCGCTGCGGCCTATACCCGCGACGGGTCGCTCCGCCGCAGCGCGGATGGCGAGATCGTCACGTCAGACGGCTATCCCGTCGCACCCGGCATCACCATTCCCGATGATGCCCGCAGCATCTCGATCAACGCCAACGGCGAGGTCTATGCCTATTTCCTGAACCAGACCCAACCGCAGCTTCTGGGCCAGCTTGGCCTTGCCTCGTTTTCAAACGAAAAGGGGTTGGAAGCGATGGGGTCGAACCTGTTTCTGGAAAGCGCGGCGTCAGGCCCCGTTCAGACCGGCACGCCGGGGGCGGAAGGCTTCGGCACCCTGCGGCAGGGCTATCTGGAAGACAGCAGCGTCGATGCCGTGCGCGAGGTGACCGAACTGATAAAGGCACAGCGCGGATACGAGCTGAACGCCAAGGTGCTGACCGCCGCCGACCAGATGCTGTCGGCCACCACGCAGGTGCGCTGATGCGCTGGCTGTGCCTGATGCTCGCCGCCCAGCCTGCCTGCGCCGAAAGCCTGATCGCCACGCGGCTGATCGCGCCCGGTGCGGTGATTGCGGCCACCGATGTGGTCTTGGCAGATGCCGCCATTCCCGGCGCGCTGACCACGTTGCAAGCCGCGCTTGGCCAGACCGCACGGGTCGCGATCTATGCCGGTCGCCCGCTGCGGGCGGGTGATCTTGGCCCCGCCATCCTCGTGCGGCGCAACCAGCCGGTCGCGCTGCGCTACGGCGCAGGCACCCTTGTGATCATGGCTGAAGGCCGCGCGCTGTCCGAAGGCGCGGCAGGCGATACGGTTCGCGCCATGAACACCGGATCGAAGACCACCCTGACCGGCACGGTCCTGCCGGACGGAACCATTGATGTGAAAGGTGCGCCATGCGTTGGTTGCTGATCGGATTGTCGGTTGCGGGTTGCGCCCGCATGGACCAGGTGGGCCGCGCGCCCGGCTTTGCGCCGCTGGAAGGGTCAAACCAGTATCACGCCATGTATTCGGCACCCTTGCCGATGTCATCCGATCAGGACGGCCCCACCGCCGGATCGTCGCTGTGGAGCGCCGAACGCGGTGCGCTGTTCGGCGACAGCCGCGCCGCCCAAAGGGGCGATATCATGACCGTGGTGATCGAGATCGACGATTCGGCCAAAATCTCGAACAGCACAGGCCGCAGCCGCAGCGCGGCGGAAGACATGGGCATCCCCTCGCTGATCGGCATACCGCAGCGCATAGACGCACAATTGCCCGACGGCGCATCGATGGAGAATGCCGCAGAAGCGACGTCGAAATCTTCCTTTCAGGGTGACGGGTCGGTCAGCCGCGCCGAAAAACTGACGCTGCGGGTCGCCGCCACCGTGGTGGAAAAGCTGCCCAATGGCGTGCTGCGGATCGAGGGGCGGCAAGAGGTGCGTGTGAATTTCGAACTGCGCGAGCTTCTCTTGTCGGGCTATGTCCGCCCCGTCGATATTTCGCGCAGGAACGAGATCACTTATGACAAGATCGCAGGCGCGCAGATTTCCTATGGCGGGCGCGGCCAGATCACCGATGTGCAGCAGCCCCGCTACGGCCAGCAGGTCGCCGACATCGTGCTGCCCTTCTGATGAAAAAGCTGCTTTTGCCCCTGATCGGTCTGGTCGCCCTTCTGGCTGGCGCAGGGGGCGGATACTTCTTGCGGCCGCACTCCGCCGCCGAGGCCGAGCCGCCCCCTGAAGAAACCGTCGTCCCGCCCGATTATGTCAAGCTGAACAACCAGTTCGTCGTTCCGGTGCTGGAAAAGGGGCGGGTGGTGTCGATGGTCATCCTGTCGCTCAGCCTCGAGGTGGTGCCGGGCACATCCGAACGTGTGTACGAGATCGAACCAAAGCTGCGCGATGCCTTCTTGCAGGTGCTGTTCGATCATTCGAACGCAGGCGGCTTTCGTGGATCGTTCACCGATGGCGCGAACCTCGTTCTCCTCCGCAAGGCATTGCTCGAGGCCGCACAAGCCATACTGACCGACAAGGTCAGCGACGTGCTGATCGTCGAGATCGTCCGTCAGGACAGCTGATCACGCAGCTTTGCCAGCACAACGGCCCGCGCAAAGGCGACGCGGGCCGTTTCCGTATGCGCTGAAACCTCGGCTTGCTGCCGGTCGATCTGCAGCGCCAAAACCTCGCGCTGGCGTTCGACCCAGACGCCATAGACCGCTTGCGCCTGCAAGGCCGCCGGATCGTCGCTTTGCGTCGCAACCAGCCCGTCGCGCATTGCAACCGTTGCGTCACGCGCGGCAGTGGCAGCGGCGAGTTGCGACAGACGATGGTCGCGGACCAGCCCCGACAACACCACCAGACGGTCGATGCGCGGATCCTTCGTCATTGCAGCCGCTTTCTGGCACGCTTCCGCATCGCTTCGGCAAAGCGGATCGCGGCTGCAACGGCGCGGTAGTGGTCTGGCTGGACCGGCTGGCCCAGATTGACCGAAGCAAAGATCGCCCGCGCAGTGGGTGGGTCGCGGTGGATCGGCACGCCATGTTCTGCCGCCTTGGCGCGGATCGCGGCGGCGATTTCGTCCACCCCCTTGGCCACGCAAACGGGCGCCTGTCGCTTGGCGCGGTTCCATTTCAGCGCCACGGCGTAATGCGTCGGGTTCACCACGACCACATCGGCGGTTTCGACATCGCGCAGCATCCGGTTCATGGCGATTTCCTGCCCCCTCTGGCGGCGGTGTTGGCGGAAATGCGGGTCGCCCTCGGATTCCTTATGTTCTTCGACCAGTTCCTGACGCGACATGCGGTTGCGCGACTTGTGCCGCAAAACCTGCCACAGGTAATCGAGCGCGCCAAAAGCCAGCGACACAAGAAACACCAGAAACAGGAACTGGAGCGTCAGCCGCAACATCAGCGCCAGCCCCTGCGCGGGCGAAAGCGCCACGGTGCTGAACAGATCGGCTGCGTGCCGGCCCAGAAACCAGAACAAAAGCCAGCCGGTCAGCACGATCTTGGCCGTGCTCTTGGCGAACTCGACCATCCCGTCAGGCCCGAACTTATGCCCCAACGCCGCCACAGGATCGATGCGCGACAGTTTGGGCATCAGCTTTTCGGGTGCAAAGATCACCCCGCGCTCGGCCGCAAGCACGACGCAGACCACAAGCGCGGGCATCAGGAAAAACGGCAACAAGGGCAGGATCAGCGGGCCGACCAGCGTTTGCAAGGCATGCGCGCCGCTTGACATCGCCTGTGGCGAAAGCCGGTCGGCCTGCGCCAGCATGCGTGTCGCCACATCCGCCGCCGCCAACAGCGCCACCGGACCAAAGGCGAACCCTGCGGCCAGAAATCCCGCATAGGTCGCCGCCGTCAGCACATCTTGCGAACGCGGAATTTCGCCCCGCTTGCGCGCATCGTCGAGCCGCTTTTGCGACGGGTCGTGCGGCTTGTCGTCAGTCTCGCTCATGGCGCAAACGGGTTTTGCAGGGTGGCATGCAGCGCCGCCAGCCAGACGGGCAGCAAAAGCGGTGTGACCAGCGCCAACAGGACCAGCGCCCCGAGCGACAGCGCAGGAGCCCCGATGAACGACACCATCAGTTGCGGCATCGCACGGTTCAGCACGCCCAGCGCAACGTTCCACAAGACAGCGGCGATAACGAAGGGTGCCGAAAGCGACAACGCAAGCGAAAGCGCCCGCGCACCCTGCGCCGTGCCCCATGTCGCCACATCGGATGCGGCGGGTATGCGGCCCGCGGGCAAAAGGTCGTAGGACAGGATCATCAACTCGGCCGCCCGCACATGCAGCCCCGCCTGCACCGCCAGCGCCAACCCGCCCAGCGTGAACAGCGTGCCAAAGGCCGGTTGCGGCTCGGCACCTGCCGTGGCGAACAATTGCGAAAGCGAGGCCGACTGCGCCGCAATCGCACCCGCCGTTTGCAAGGCTAGCACCAACAGCCGCAGCGACAGCCCGATCAGCAGGCCCGAAAGCACCTCGGCCAAGGCGGGCAGCAAAACCGCATCGCCCGTGTGCCGGTCCATCACGGCGGGCGCGACCACGGCGGTAAAGGCCAGGGCGATCACCAGCCGCAACCGCGCCGGAACCGATTGCTCGCCAAAGGCGGGCAAAAGCGCCATGACCGCGCCGACACGCAGGAACGTCATCACCAAGGGCCGCAGCGCGGCGTCGAGCAGGACCATAAGCTGCGCCAGATCCTGCATCATGCCGCGATCTGCCCCATCAGGGCCGGTTTGGCATCGGCGCTGATCTCCTCATAGGCCAGCACCGGCGTGGCAAGCCCCTTGGCCACGGCGACCGTCCGCAAGAAGCGTCGGCGCTGGGCCGTGGTCACGACTGCCGCATGGGTTCCGCCTTCGGCCAGCCGCGCGATGCGGTCGGCAAAGCCGTTGGCAAGACGGGCAAAGACATCGGGCGGCAGGGCGACATCCCTCGCCCCACCGGGCGCATCTATCTGATATTGATTGAAAATCTTTTCCCATTCAGGCGCAAGCTGCACCAGCGGCACCGTCCCGTCCTCGCGTCGCAGCTCGGCCACGATCTGGAAACCGAGGCGTTGGCGCACATGGTCGGCCACCGCTTCGGCCCGCCCGAGGCTGCGCGATTCGGCGATGGCTTCCAAAATCAGCGGCAGATTACGCACCGAAACCCGCTCTTCGAGCAACAGCCGCAGCGTGGCCAGAAGCAGATCGTTCGGCACCTTGTCGGGCATCATCTCGTCCAGAAGCCGCCGGTTCGCCGTTGCGCGGTCGGGATCGGACACGTTCACGAATTCATCGAGCAGGCGGCGCAGCCCGCGCAGCGATAGCAGCCGCGACAGGTTGGCGCGGATCGTCTCCAGCAGATGCGTGGCCAGCACCTCGGGCGGTGAGACGACCGTCAGCCCCGCCAGCGCCGCGTCTTCCTGCCGGTCAGTCGCGATCCAGCGGGCGGGCGCGCCGAACACCGGTTCGCGCACATCCAGCCCGGGCGGCGCGGGGATGCCGTCGGCCAAAAGAACCAGCACCTGATCCGGAAAAAGCCGGTCCCGCACCCGCTCGACCCCCTGTATCCGGATCCGGTAGGTTCCGGGCTGCAACGATGCCTCATCGGTCAGCCGGATTTCCGGCAGGATAAAGCCGTAATTCGCAGCCACATGCGCCCGCATGTTGCCCACCCGTGCCTCAAGCCCGGTGGCCGGATCGAGCGCCATCGCCACCAGATCGGTCGCGAATTCGATATGCAATTCGTCGAAATCGAGCATGTCGCCGATGGGTCGAGGGCGGACGGGTTCGACCTTGGCGACCATCGCCACCTCGACCGGGCGCGACCCGCGCCAGGCCAGCGCGCCCAGACCCGCCGCACCCGCAAGAAACGGCAGCATCGGCAGGCCGGGCACCAGAGCGAACAGCGCAAGCAGCCCCGCCACGGTCGCCAGCGCCGAAGGATACCTTCCCAACTGTGCAAAGAACGACACGTCCGCCGCACCCGAGCCACCACCCCGCGCCAGCAACAGCGCCGTGGCGACCGAGATGACCACCGCCGGGATCTGCGTGACCAGCCCGTCACCAACCGTAAGGATCGTATAGGTTTCAAAGGCTTCGCCCAGCGGCAACCCGTGCACCAGCGTGCCCACGATCAACCCGACGACCAGATTGAGCAGCGTGATCAAAAGCCCCGCGACCGCATCGCCCTTGACGAATTTCGACGCGCCGTCGAGCGAGCCGAAAAAGGTCGTCTCGGCCAGTTCCCGTTCGCGCCGCGTCTTTGCCTCGGCGTGGTCGATCGCGCCTGCCGCCACATCGGCATCGATCGCCAACTGCCGCCCCGGCATCCCGTCAAGCGCGAAGCGGGCGCCCACTTCGGCCATGCGGCCGGCGCCTTTCGTGATGACGATGAAATTGACGATCAGGATCACGACAAAGATCACCAGACCCAGCACCACATCGCCGCCCATTACGAAATTCGCGAAGCCTTCGATCACATGGCCCGCTGCATCGGTTCCGGTATGCCCCTGCGAGATGATCAGCTTGGTCGACGAAACGTTCAGCGCCAGCCGCAGCAGCAGCGAGGCCAGAAGGATCGTCGGAAAGGCTGAAAAATCTAGCGGACGCTCGATGAACAGCGTGATCGTCAGCATCAGGATCGCCAAAGCGAAGGACAGCGCAAGCCCGAGGTCGAGCAGCCATGCCGGAACCGGCAGCACCATCATGGCGATGACCGACATCAAGGCCAAGGCAAGCAGGATCGTCGGGCGAAACAGCGCAGCAAGCGCGGGCATGGTCATGGTCCGACCAGCGGGCCAAGCAGCCCCGCCGCCCCGAACAATGACCCGTGACTGACCGGATCGCCCGCCAGCAACAGCGGAAAGCCGTTTTCGCGCGGCATCGGATCGGCGACCGGTTCGACCGGTGCACCCGCCTCGCGCATGATCAGCGCCACTCGGTCGGCATATCGATCGCCACGGTCGGGATCGCGCGAATGATACGAAGCGACAGCCGCTTTCCAATCCGCGCTCTCGCCATAAAGCTCAAGCAGATAGCGCGCGGCATAGCGGGCATTCGTCAGCGGGTCGAGCATATCTGCCGACGATCCGAAGGCATTGCCGTGCCAGCGCGTGTTGATCTGGAAGCAGCCTATATCAAGGCTTTCGCCCGCCGCCACCAAAGCGTCGATCCGGGCCAAGGCCTGATCGGGCGTATCGAACCATTCGCCGGTTCCTGCGTGGTTGATAGTCCACGGCCAAGGCGCGCCGCTGCCGTTGCGGGTTTCGGCGCGGGTGATCGCGGACAGGATGGCCAGCGGCACGCCACTTTCCTGCGCCGCCTGCTCGGCCGCGATATCACAGGTTTCGGCAGCCCAGACGGGTGGTGCGGCCGTCATCAGAAGCAGGAACACTGTTCTCACCCTATGCCCTTTCTAGGCTGTGTCTTGCCAGACTAGCAGGCGAATCTTTCCGAACCGTTAGGGCGCGTCGGGGGCCGGAACCGTGGCAAGCAGAGCGTCGATTGCGGCCCCGGTCCGGGTCGAACTGTCGGCCAGCGCACGGCTGCGGGCCAGCGCGGTTTCGGGCGTGGCAGGCGCGGCAAGGCTTTCCGCCACGCGGCGCCACGGTTCTTGCCCGTTCGCAGCGAGTTCGGGCCATGCCTCGGCCAGCCGCGCGGCGCGCTCGGCAGAAGCGGCATCGCCCAAGGCGGCAAAGGCCGGAACGGCCGCTGCTGCATCAAGCTTAACCAACGCCCGGGCCTTTAGCGTGCGGGCCTCCTCGCCATCGGCGGGACCCAGCAGACGCAGCACCTCGGCCGGTTGACCGGACGCAAGCGCCGCCCGGGCCGAAAGAAGCGGATCGTCGCCACCCACCCAGAACCGCGCCGCATCGGGAAAGCCGAGCGTCAGCAGACGATCCGCCAGCACGCGCCGGGTTTCGGCCGACAGTGCGGATTGTGTCGACACGTCAAGCGACAGGGACTGTGTGACCAGCGCATCATCGGGCCCCTTTTCCGCAAGTATCCGCCACAATGCCCCAAGCGTTTCCGGGCTGTCAGGCAGCGCCCGAAACGCCGCGTCGAAATCGCCAGACAGGGCGAGAGACAGCACGAGCGCCCGCGCCAGCACGGGTGCCTGTGTCGCGTCAGCCTCGCGCAAGATGGCTTGTACCGACGTGACCGTAGCCTGTGCAACCGGCGCGCCCGTCAAGGCGGCAAGGTCGATCTGCGCCACCGTTGCCTGCGCCGAAAGCGGGCCAGGGTCTTGCAGAAGCTGCGTCAAGAACCGGTCCGCGGTGGCGGCATCGCCCGCCTCGAGCGCCAGACGCACCTGCATAAGCGTGGCCCGCCGGTCATCGTCGGATGCGAGCGGTCGCAGGATCGCGTCGGACAGGCCCTGCGCTGTGGTGGTGTCACCCGCCGACATGAACCGTTCCGCCAGACCGGGACCGACCTGCAAGCGCAGATGCGGCGGAAGTGCCGAAAACGTCCGCAACAACGCGGTCGTGTTCACCTCGGCCAGTGATAGGGCCGGATCGGCAAGCGTGGCCCAAAGCGCCGCCGGATCATCGCATCCGGCAAGGCCCCGCAGCGCGCCATCCGGATCGGTGCCGCCATCCACTATGAGCGACAGCGTAGTCCACAAGGGCGCATCCGGCTTGGGGCCGTCAAAGGCACGCATCAGGGCGCGTGCCTCGGCGCCGAACCCCAGAAAAAGCTGGAAGCGGATGGCACGGAACAGCGCCTCTGACTCTGTTCGGTCGAATTCTCCGGCAAGGCTGGTCGTGGCATCGGCCATCTGTTCCCGGATCGGGCGGTCATCGCCCCAGTCTTGCAGGGCAAGACGCGTCTCTCCGGGGCATTGCACACCCTGGGCCGACAGGGCCACCGCTTGTTGCGAGGCTGGTCGCGCCTGAATCCCAAGGCTGATCTGCGCCATTTCCGGGGCTTCGGCCGCTGGCTCTTTCACAGGCGGGGGCTTTCCTACCGGATCGACAAGACCCTGCGTCGCGGCACGGGCGAAGCCTTCGGCAAGCGCGGTTTCCAGCACGATGTTCCGCGGGCTTGGCGTTTCGGGCAAAAGCGGCTGCGGCACTACCGACGGTTCAGAACCGCTCCACCGGCCCCCCAGCGCCATGTCGCGCCAGTTCCACGGCACGGGGCCGACCGGACCGGGCGCTTTTGTGCCAAGCGAGGGAACGTCGGTACCGTCAAGCGCCGCCTCGAAGCTCCAGCCCGTCGGCGCTGGTCCGTCGCGCAAGTCGATCACCACGGTGTCGGGGCGCAGCGCAAAGGGCAAGGCATGGCAGGCACAAGCCACACCGATTCGCAGCCCGCCCGTATCGGGATCGACCCAAAGACCCGACAGCCTGTCGCGCCCGATGATGTCGAACGCGCGCGACAGGTCATAGCGTGGCGCATTTCCGGTCAGCCGCAATTCGTAGCCGTCGGCGGTGCGGCCAACCTGCCAGTCGACCGGCTGGCCATATTGCAGAACGACACGGGTAAACCCCTCATGCTCGCCCGAGCTAACACGGACGGCCTGCGCGGCGGCAGGTGTGGCCAGCAGAAGGAACAGCAGGAAAAGCCGGATCATGCTGCTTCGGCCTTCAGGTTGCGAAGCGCCTGTTCCAACTCGGCGAAACTGGGCCTTGCGCTGTGCGGCGTGTTTTGGCGCCCGACCTCGATGCAGATATTGGCCGGATGGCTGTGCAAGTTGGCCACCAGAACCTCGCGGATCAGGCGATAGAATTGCGCGTCTTCTTCGACCACGGATTTCAGCCGCGCCGCGAAGGGCCCGACCAGACCATAGGCGATGAACACACCCAGAAAGGTGCCGACCAGCGCGCCGCCGATCATCTTGCCCAGAATTTCCGGCGGCTGGTCGATCGACCCCATGGTCTTGATGACCCCCAGAACGGCGGCGACAATGCCCAGCGCGGGCAGGGCATCGGCCATGTTCTGCAAGGCATGGCTGGAATGCATGGCGTGATGCGTGGCCGATTCGGTGCGCTTGTCGAGCACCTCTTCGACCTGATGCGGATCGTCGTAATTCATCGAAGCGGCGCGGAACGTATCGCAAATCAGGTCGGTCGCGTCATGGTCGGCCAGAACGCGCGGATAGCGCCCGAAGATGGCGGAAGATTGCGGCGCCTCGATATGTTCCTCAAGTCCGACGGGATTGGTGCGCGCAAGGCGGATCAGTTCGAACAGCAGGCACAAAAGATCACGATAGTCGCCGGTCTTCCACTTGGTGCCTTTGAAGACGCGCGGAATATCCTTCATCGTGTGCTTCACGGTGGCAGGGTCGTTCGAGATGATGAAGGCCCCGACCGCCGCGCCGCCGATCATCACCATCTCGAAGGGCAGCGCGTGCAAGATGATAGCCATCTTGCCGCCCGCGGCGACATAGCCGCCAAAGACCATCACCATGATCACGACGATGCCGATGATGCCGAACATGACCCAACCCCCAACTCTAGTTACCGGCAGTCTCGCCTGTTGCGATTAACAAAGCCCTTAGTCGGTCGGCGCATTCGCGTTCCGGCCCGCGATGAGGGCACTGATGCCATAGGCGGCCTTCGGGTCGAGCGCGGCCATCACCGCGGCCGCCGTTTCGGGGCGCATCCGGCCCAGAAAGCCCGCCGCGAAATCGGGTGACATGGCCGCGAACAGCCGCGCGGCATCAGCCGGTTTCATCGCCTCGTACACGGCAGTCAGGCGCGAGAGGTCTTTTTCAGCCGCCCCGTCCGCCACGGCGACCACCTGCATCAGGCTGTCGCGCGCCTCGGCCATTTCGGCCATGCGCGTCTGGACGGCTTTTTCCGCCAACGCCAGCGCGGCCATGCGATCGGCCAAGGCCGCCTCGCGGTCGGCAAGCAGCGCTTCGCGTTCGGTCAGGGCCTGTGCCACCGCAGCGGGCGGCGGGCTGCACAGGCCTGCCGCTTCGGTAGCGCCCTGGTCCGGCACCAGCGCCAGCGCGGCCCCCGCGCCAAAGCCCAGACGTAAGGCGCCCGATCCGGCACACAAAAGCGCGATCATCGCCAAGGCGCCCCTGCCCTGCCACCGCTTCATTCTGCAGCCTCGGCAAAAGCCCCGCGACGGCGCACCACGCGCAGGCGTTTGCCAGGCTCCTCGTCCGGCAGATCATGCATCGAGGCCATCAAAAGCTCTAGCCGCGCCGCTGCCGCATCACCCCGCGCAACCAGCGCCGACAGCCCCTCGGACGACTGTTGCGCCTGCCTCTGCGCCGCGTTCAACGCCCGGGTCATATCGTCCACCTGCGCCGACAGCACGGCAATCGCACCGCCCATCCCGCTTTCCAACGCATTGAATCGCTTCAGCCTTCCTGACAGAATATGGCAGTAGGCCATCGCGCCGAACGCCCCCAGCCCAAGCATCAGGTCAGACAGGATTTCCATCGGCGGCATTGCGCGCTCCCTTTAGTTCAAGACAAATTCGGTGACGAGGAGATCGCGCACGCGCCCCTCTCCGGTAACAAGCTGGATCCGGCGCAACAGCTGCGCCCTGATTCGCACCAGCGCGGTCGGGTCTTCCAATTCGGCCACGTCGATCGCCCGCAGATAACCGTTCAGGATATCGGCGATACGCGGCAGCAAAAGCGTGACGTCGGCGGTGTATTTCCCCGTCACCTCAAGCTGCGAGGAAAAGCGCAAATGGCTGCTGTTGGCCGTTTTCGGCAACGAGATCACCACCGGTTCGACCGGCACAAAGGCGATGTCGGGCAGGGGCGCTGCATCTTCCCCCTCGGCCTCCTCGTGGCTGCCCAGCACCATCCCGGACCAGGTTGCATAGAAACCGCCGCCACCCAGAACCAGCAGCATTACCGCGCCCAGAACCAGCGGCAGCTTGCCCCGCCGCTTGGGTGGGCTTTCGGGCGCTGTCTCGGCTTCGGCCATTCCATCCTCCTTTTCGATCGGGGTCAGATTATCCGCTTCCGCCTAACCGATTGTTAAGACGCTGGCGGCATCTTGGGGATGCACAGGGCAGAACGCCCGGGACGGAGGCCCCTTTTGAATCCGCTGCTTTCGCTTTGGTCCACCCTTACGCCGCGCCGCCGCTTTGCCGTGATCGGGGCCAGTTTGGCCATGTTCGTCACTGTTTTGGCTTTGGGGCGGCTGGCTGCGACGCCCGACATGGCGCTGCTGTATTCGGGTCTCGACCCGGCCCGTTCCGGCGAGGTGGTGGCCGCACTCGAATCGCGCAACGTGGCCTATAACGTGCGCGGGCAGGCCATCATGGTCGATGCCACACAGCGCGACAGCCTGCGGATGGAGCTTGCTGCCGAAGGGCTGCCCGCGCAGGCCGGTGCCGGATATGAACTGCTCGACAGCCTGTCGGGGTTCGGCACCACGGCGCAGATGTTCGACGCCGCTTGGGGCCGCGCGATCGAGGGGGAACTTGCCCGCACCATCCTTGCCAACCCGTCCTTCCGCGCCGCCCGCGTGCATATCGCACGCCCCGAATCGCAGGCATTCGGCGCCAAACCCATACCCACCGCCTCGGTCGTGGTCACATCGCTGGCGGGCCTTACCTCGCAGGCCGAGGCGCGGGCGCTGCGCCATCTGGTCGCAGCCGCCGTGCCGAACCTGCTGCCCGACGGGGTCGAGGTGATCGACAGCGTGTCGGGGCTTGTACCGCTGGATGAAGCAGGCCCGACGCAGGCTTCGGCAGAAAGCCGGGCTGATGCCATCCGCGCCAATGTCGAACGGCTGCTTGCCGCCCGCGTAGGGACGGGCAAGGCCGTGGTGCAGGTGGCGATCGAGCTTGAAACCCAGGCCGAACAAATCACCGAACGCGTGCTCGACCCGCAGGGCCGCGTTGCGCTAACCACCGAATCGACCTCGAAAAGCGGCAGCGACAGCGGGGCGGGCGGGGCAGTCACGGTCGCCTCGAACCTGCCCGAGGGCGGGGGGCAAGGCGGCACCAAATCGGAAACCGCCGAAAGCAACGAACGCACCAGTTTTGACGTTTCCGAAACCCAGCGCGCCATAACGCGCGTGCCGGGCGATATCCGCCGCATGACCTTGGCCGTTCTGGTCGACGGCACACGCACAGTGGCCGAAGACGGCACCGAGACGTGGCAACCCCGCAGCGACGAAGAGCTTGCCACCCTGCAAGAGCTTGTCACTGCAGCCGTAGGCATCAACTCCGACCGTGGCGATGTGCTGACGCTGAAAACGCTCGAATTTTCGCCGCCCGCCGAGCTTGGCACCCTTGCGACCGCATCGTCGGGGCTGCTGTCGGGCAGCATCGACCTGATGACGCTGGTCAAGCTGGCGCTGCTGGCGCTGGTCGCCACGCTGCTTGGCCTTTTCGTGCTCCGCCCCGCGCTGGCGGGCCGGACCGCTGCCGAACCGCTCGCCCTGCCCGATGTGGCCCCCCGGCCCTGACCGGCGAGATCGGCCCAGATCCGGGCCAGACGGGCCAGTTGATCGATGTCACGCTTGACCCCGATGCCGACCCCGTCACCCGCCTGCGCCGCCTGATCGAAGAGCGTCAGGCCGAATCGGTCGAGATCCTGCGCGGCTGGATGGAAGCCGAACCGGAGAAAACCTGATGCCGCCCCTGACGCTTGAAACCTTCACCGACCGACCCGAAGCCGAGGCGACCGCTGCCGAAGCCACCGCGGCCGACGAAGCGCGCCTTGCGGGCTTTGACGCGGGCTATGCCGCCGGATGGGACGACGCCGCCGCCGCCCACGCGCAAGACCGCGGCCATGCCGAGGCCCGCACCGCCGAGGCGTTGCAGGCGCTTGGCTTCACCTATCACGAAGCGCGCAGCCATGTGCTGATGGCGCTGGCCCCCCTGCTGACCGACATCGCCGAAAAGCTGCTGCCCCGCATGGCGCAGGCGGCCCTGCCCGCGCTGGTGGTCGAAACCATTCTTCCGCTCGCCGAAAAGCTGGCCGAACCGCCGGTCACCCTGCGGCTGAATCCTGAAAGCCGCGCCGCGATCGAACGGCTCTGCGTCCCCGCCCTCGGCCTGCCCGTGGTGATCGTCGAAGATGCCACGCTGACCCCCGGCGATATCCGCCTGACCCTCGATGCTGCCGAAGCGCGGGTCGACCTCGACGGCGCGGTCGAAACCATCGCCACCGCCATTGCCGATTACTTCACGCTGGAAACAAAGGCCACGTCCCATGCAGGATGACACCACCCCCTTCTCGCTGGTTCCGATCGAAATCACCGTCTCGGTGGGTCGCGCCCGCCCGCTGGTGCGCGACCTCTTGCGCCTTGGCCGCGATGCGGTGCTGGTGCTTGACCGCCGCGTCGAAGACCCGGTCGAGCTTTACGTAGGCGACCGCCTGATCGCGCGGGGCGAGTTGCACGAGGTCGAGGGCGATCCGTCAGGCCAGCTTGCCGTGCGCCTGACCGAAGTTGCAGCTCCCGGTGAGGCGCTGTGACCCGCTGGCTCTTTCTGGCGATGGCCTGTGCGCTGGCCCTTTGCGCCGCCCCTGCCGCCGCGCAAGAGCTGTCGCTGAACCTTGGCGACGGACCGCTTTTGTCGACGCGGACGGTGCAGTTGCTGGTGCTGATCACCGTGCTCGGCCTTGCGCCGGGGCTGGCGGTCACGGTCACCTGCTTTCCCTTCATCGTCACCGTGCTGTCGATATTGCGTCAGGCCATCGGGCTGCAACAGGCGCCGCCCAACATGCTGATGGTCAGCCTTGCGATATTTCTGACGTGGTTCATCATGGACCCGGTCTTTACCGAAGCCTGGACCAAGGGGATCGAGCCGTTGAACGCGGGCCAGATCACCGCCGTCCAAGCCTTTGACGAGGTGCAAAAACCCTTTCGTGCCTTCATGATCGCCCGCATGGACCCCGAAACGTTTACCGCGCTTCAAGCACTGCGCCCCGGCGAGGCTGGCCCTGCTGCGGGCGCGCCGCTGTCGCTGCTGATCCCGTCTTTCATGCTGTCGGAAATCACCCGCGCCTTCGAGATCGGGTTCATGATCTTTCTGCCCTTTCTCATCATCGACCTCGTCGTTTCGGCGGTGCTGATGTCGATGGGCATGATGATGGTGCCGCCCGCCGTGGTGGCGCTGCCGTTCAAGCTGGCCTTCTTTGTGGTGGCGAACGGCTGGACGCTGATCTCGGCGGCGCTGGTTCGCAGCTATATGTAGCTGCTAGTTCACCACGAATTCGGCATGCAGGGCGCCCGCCGCGCTGATGCTTTTCAGGATGTCGATCATGTCGTTCGGCGCCACGCCCAGCGCGTTCAGCCCGGCGACCACCTGGCTCAGGCTGGTGCCACCGTCGACCTGCGCCAGCCCAGTTCCGGGCCGCTGCTCGATGCTGGCATCGCTGCGCGGAACAAGGATCGTCTCGCCTTGGGAAAACGGGTTCGGCTGCGACGCCATCGGCGCTTCGGTCACCCGCAGCGTCAGCCCGCCCTGGGCCACGGCAACGGGGCTGATCCGCACATCCTCGCCCATCACGATGGTGCCCGACCGCTGGTCGACCACCACGCGCGCCCGGCTTTCGGGGTTGACCGTCAGCCCTTCCAGCCGCGCCAGCACATGCGCGGGCGACCCGCCGGAAATGCTGACCGTCACCGTTCCGGCATCCAGCATTGCCGCAACCGGGCGGCCGAATTCGGCGTTGATCACCGTCTCGATCCGCTCGGCCGTGGTGAAATCGGGGCTTCGCAGCGCAAGGCGCACAGAATCGAGCCCCGCGAAGTCAAAGGCCACCTCGCGTTCGACCCGCGCGCCCGACGGGATGTTGCCCGACGTGGGCACCCCTTGGACCACCCGCGCCGCCTGCCCTTCGGCGGAAATGCCCCCCGCAATCAGCCCGCCCTGCGCCACCGCGTAAATCTGCCCGTCTGCCCCGTTCAACGGCGTCATCACCAGCGTTCCGCCTTGCAGGCTTTTGGCATCACCGATCGCCGAAACCGTCACGTCGAGCTTCGATCCGGCGCGGGCAAAGGCGGGCAGGGTCGCGGTCACGAAGACCGCCGCCACGTTCTTGGGGCGAAACTCCTCGCCCGTGACATTGGCACCCAGCCGTTCCAGCAGGTTGGCCATGATCTCTTCGGTAAAGGGGCTGTTTCGCAGCCCGTCGCCCGTGCCGTTCAGGCCGACGACAAGGCCGTATCCCACAAGGTCATTGCCCCTGACCCCGTCGAATTCGACCAGATCCTTGATCCTGACCGGATCGGCAAAGGCCGGAGAGGCCAGCAAAAGCAGCAAAAGCGCGGTCCGCATCACAGATAATCCGACAGGTTCAGGCGCGAAAGTCGCGCGGTAAGGGTGTAAAGCGTCTCGAGCCTTGTCTGCGCCTCTTGTAGGGCGGTGGCCGTGTCATATCCGTCAACCCCGACCATGCCGCCCCGCGCCATGGCTAAAGTCGTGGCCTCGGCCGAATTGCGCGCCGCCGCTGCCTCGATCCGCTGTTGGGCAATACCCACCCGTGCCGCAAGATGGGCGCGGTCGGGCGCAGATTCGGCCAGCGTCTCGCCCGCCCGCCGCGCCAGATCGGCCCGCGCCTGCGGTTGGCCGGCAAGCACCCCGCGGTTCAAAAGCGCCCCCATCAGCACGCCCTTGAGCGTGCCGCGCAGCGCAGGGTCCGCCGCTGTCACATCAAGCCGCGCCACCTCGCCCTCGGCCACGGGCAGGGGCGCGCGGGGCGCATCGCCCCTGTAAGCCTGCGCCACGAACCCCGCCGGATCGTCCAGCCAGTCCTGCAACGCCGCATCGACACCCGCCGCACCTACCGCACCGGCCACCGCCGCTGCGGCCTGCGCCAGCAAGCTTTCCGTATCCACCAGGGCGGGCCGGTCATCGGCCACACCGGCCAGCAGCGACCGGTCGGCAACCCGCGTGTTCAGGGCGCTCACGATCTGGTCGAGCACCTGATCGGCCTGCAAGGCCGCTCCGGTCAGGATAGACCCCGCACCGCCCTGCCCCGCCGTCAGCAAGGCCGGACCAAGGCCCGCGGTCGCCTTGTCGACCAGACCCAAAATATCCTGCACCGCCGCCGCATTGCGCGATGCCTCGGCGGTGACCTGCGCGTAACCCTCCAGCCGCGAAAGCGTGGCATCCAGCGCCGCAAGCGGGGCCAGATTGCCGCGCAGATGCGTGCTGGCGTCGGTGACCTTTCCGGTCGTCAACATTGTGCTCAGGCGTTGCAGATCGGCCTTGGCGGCGGTGTTCTGCCGTTTCAGCACCAGACTCTGCGCCAGATCGCCGATCGAGGTCAGGCCCATCTTACAACCCCAGCAATTGTTGCAGCATGTCGTCCACCACCTTGACCACGCGGGCATTGGCCGCATAGGCCTGCTCGACCTGCATCAGGTCTTGCAATTCGCGGTCGGTATCGACCCCGCCATCGGCTTCCAGCTTTTCCAGCGCGGCGGCAAAGGCCGTGGCATAGCCCGCCTCGCTGTCGGCATCGACGCGGGCGGTGGCGATGCGCGACAACGCATCCCCTGCCAACGAAACCGCACTGCGCGCACCGGCCATGAACCCGCCCGAGGCCGGTTGCCGCGCCGAGGCAAGCGCCAGCCGCCAACCATCGAGCAGCGCGGTCTTGCCTTGCGGACCGGGGGTCGCGGCACCCAGACCGTCGCGCAAGCGCCATAGCGCCCCGCCCTGATCGGGGTCGGCCGCCGCGTTCAGGCGCAAGCGCCCGGCAAGACCAACCTCGTCCGCCGGATCAAAGGGTGCCCCGCCATCGGTCAGCAATCCGGCAGCCCCCTGGGCACGGGTCGCATCGAGTGCGGGATCGGCCAACCGTTCGACCAGATCGCGCGCCACGGCGTCAAGCTGCGCCTGCGCCTGCGGGGCGGTTTCGTCGCGCAGGCGCAACAACGCCCCCAGCGTGCCCCCCGAAAGCGGGCCGGTCGCCGCCGTAAGCACCGCCCGCCCGTTCACCGTCAGCCCCGACAAAGCGCCCGATGCTTGGGTCATATCGGCGGTAATTACCCCCGTCGCATCAAAGCCCACCTTGGCCGCCGCGCCCTCGAGCAACGCCGCGCCGTTGGGGGTGTAAAGCGCCACCATGCCATCGGTCCGCAACTGTTCGCGCACCGGAACGATGGCGGCGATTCCGTCGATCAGTACCTGCCGCTGGTCCATCAGGGCCGCCGTCTCGCGCCCCGAATTGCCATAGGCGAGGATCTGCGCGTTCAGCTCTTGCACCTTGCCAAGGTTGGTGTTCAGCACACCCACCTGTTCCGCAATCCTCGCATCGGCATCGCTGCGCTGAAGCTGGATTACCGCCGTCGCCCGCGCCATATGCCGCGTCAGCCCGCCCAACGCATCGGCCACCGCAGCCAGCCTGCTTTCCGAAGCGGGGTCGGCCGTGGCGGCGATCAGCGCCTTTTCAACCCCTGCGATATGCGCGGTGACCGAGGTCGCATCCTCGGGCGTGCCCACCGCCGCCTCGATCCGCTTCATCGCATCGGCCAGCAGATTGCGCCCGCCGGCATCGGCCCCGGCGCGGCGGCGGTCGTTCAAAAGGAAGCTGTCCTGATCGCGCCGCAGCCCGCCGGTCGCAACGCCCTGCCCCTGGTCGCCCACCATCCGCGCGCCCAGCACCACTTCGCGCCGTACGTAACCCGGGGTGGCCGCATTGGCGACGTTGGACGAGATGACCTCGGCCCGCCGCGCGCTTGCGGTTAGCCCCGACAGGGCCGATGACAGGGCGGCTGACACGCTCATGGCGTTACCGCTTTATGTTCGTGGTTTCCTGCAACATCTCGTCCACCGTCTGGATCACCTTGGCGTTGGATGAATAGGCGCGCTGGGTCTGGATCAGCGCGGTCAATTCCGCCGCGACATCGGTGGTAGACCCTTCGCGCGCATAGCCAACCACCTTGCCCGTCGGTCCGGTTCCGGCATCCCACAGGAAGAACGACCCCGACTGCGGCGAGACCTGATAAGTCTGGTTCGACATCGTCCGCAGCCCGTTGGGGTTGGGCACGTCGACCAGCGGGATCTGGTAGATGCGCCGCACGAATCCGGTGTCATAGCTCGCGGTCAGGAACCCGTTCTCGTCCACCTCGACCGCAGTCAGGTTCCCGACTGGCGAGCCATCTTTGGTGATGGCGACGGGGGCGAAATTGTCCGACAGTTGCGTCAGCCCGTTCGGATCGCCCAGCCGCCCGATCGTCACTGTCAGCGGGCCGCCCATCACAGTCAGCGCGAGGGTTCCTGCTGCGGCGTTATAGGCACCGCCCGACACAGCGGTGACCGAAGCCAGCGTGCCGCCACTGCCACGGCTGTCGTCGAACTCTAGCGCATATTGGCCGATCACGGCCCCGTTCTGCGCCGAATCGCGGATTACCATGCTCCACTGGTTCGACACGCCGCTTGCCGGAATGACAGGCTCGAACGTGATGTCCAGCTTTTCCGATGTCCCGAGGTTGCCGAAATATTCGACCGACAGGGGCAATGAGCCACCCGCTGATCCGGCCGCCGTCTGCACGGCGGGCAGATTGACCCCCAGCCCCATCTTGGTCGTCGGATCGCCCGCCGTCTGGTTCGAGTTGATGACGATAGGTTGCAGCCCCTGTATCGTGTCGCGGGCATTCACCGGCACAGTGCCATCGGCATTTGCGGGCCAACCCAGCAGCACCAAACCCGAATCGGTTCGCAGCATCCCCGTCGCATCGGTGCGGAACGCGCCCGTCGTGGTCATCACCAGCGGCTGGTCGGCAAAATTGGACCCCATCGAAGCCGCTGGCATCACCGGCAGCATCCCGCGCCCCGATACCGCGATGTCGAGCGCATTCGCCGTGCCGACCAGCGCGCCCCGTTCATCGATCAACCGTGTGGTCGAGGCCCGCACCCCGCCCGCCGAATAGGTGCCCGCCCCGCTGGACGAGGTGATGACCATGCTTTCGAAATCCGAAGCCGCACGCTTGTAACCATAGGTGCCCGAGTTCGCGATATTGTCGGAAATCGAGGCGAGCCGGGTCGCGTTTGCGTTCAGACCGGCAACTCCGGCATTCAGCGACGAAGATATGGACATGTAACAGCGCCTTTCTGCAGCCTGATCCCTTTTGGGTCAGCCCGACCTTGCGCCATTTGGTCTTAACAGCCCGCTAATGCGTAAAATGCGCGATAGTTTCACCTGCTTCGTCGCAGCAGGATGATTTCCAGCCGGTTGTTGCGTATCGCCGTCGGGTCCGATGTCACCGGCTTGCGGTCGGCAAACCCTGTGACGCGCTGCACGCGGCCTGCGTCCAGGCCTGCCTTTTCCAGCAACCCGCGCATCGCCTGCGCCCGATCCGCCGACAGGCGCCACGATGGGTTGTCGATCATCGGCAAAGGATAGCTGCGGACATGCCCGTTCACCGCAACCGCGTTGCTGGCAAGGTTCAGCACCTCGACCAGCAGCGTTGCGATATCGGCAAGCTCGCGGTCGGGCATGGCGCTGTCGGGCAGGAACAGGGCCTGATCCTCGACATCGAAAATGTCGATCACCAGCCCTTCGTCGGTCACGCGGGTCACGACATGGCGCATAAGCCGCTCCATCGTCATGCTTTCGCCGGTGCGCGCGGTCAGCGCCTGTTCCACATCGGCCAAAGCCGCTGCCTCGGCTGCGGCATCGGCTGGGCCCATCTCGCCCCGCGCCTTGTTTTCCTCGGTCGGCGAGGTGGCCGAAGCCCCCGTTCCGTTCTGTGCAAGCGTCTGGTCAGACAGCACCGAGTCGCCGCCGAACGACCCATCCCCCCCGCCCGAGATGCGGTTCACCGGAATCGTCGGATTGAAATAATCCGCGATCCCCTTGCGTTGCTTTTCCGTCGTCGCGTTCAACAGCCACATCAGCATGAAGAACGCCATCATCGCGGTCACAAAGTCAGCATAGGCGACCTTCCAGGCCCCCCATGATGACCACCCGCAACGATGACCTTCTTACGCTTGATGATAACCGGCGCGGCATTGCCCTGCGCGGCCATCCTATTCCCCGATACACTTCACACCCACGGGCAAGCCTGCGGCCAAAGCGTGAAGCGGCGGTTAAAGATTCGGATTGTCCAAAGTTTGCGCCAGACCCGACAGCACAAGGAACGTGTGCAACCCGATCGAGGCGTAATCCGCCCGGAATTGACGTGCCGCCGCAGGGGCCAGCCCAAGCTCGATCCGCAACGGAAGCCGTTCGGACAGAACCTCGAACCGGCTGCGCGGCAGGCCGGTGCGGGCCACCAGAAAATCGGCCAGATCCTGCGTGACCCAGCCGGTCGCCCGCGACAGATAAAGATCATACCGCTGGAATGCCCGGTCGAGCACAAGTATCCCCGCGTCGGGCAAACGGCGCAGCAGGTGGTCGCACAGGGCACCATCCAGACCCGCCGCGATAGCGTTGGTGATCGGGTCTGGCTCGGCCCCCATCATCCGCAACCGGTCGGTCAGCGCTTCGCTGGGGTCGCGGTCGGGCAGGAACACATCGTATACCGTACTTGCCGGATCGGATTCGATGACGATCAGCGTGCCCACGCGGTCAAGTTTCGCACGAATCCGCGCAGCCTCGGCGCGGCTTAAGCCGGTCAGGACCACCCCGCCAGGGCGTTGCAGCGTCTGCGTGGTCTCGGTCTCGGACAGCCCGGTCTGTTCGGCCACGATGCGGATGGTCCGCTGCATCCTGACCGGGATCGAAATCTGGATCGACAGGTTCACCGGCGTCTCGGGGCCGTGCAAGGCATCGAGCCGCACGCGCAGCCCGAACGACCGCAACAGACCAGCCAGATTCTGCGCCAAGTGCGGCTCGACGGCTTCGGCCAGCACCGACGGCGCATGCGCCAGACGGGCAAGCGCCGCTTCCGGAGCTTCCCCCAGATGCCGGGCAAGCAGGCCCGCAGCCAGATGTGCGTTCGGTCCGGTCGAAACCAGCACCAACCGCACGCTGGAGGATGAGGAAAGATTGGTCGCCATGTCCTGTGCCGCTGCCGTGATCAAGCCTCTGCTTAACGTGGCATGAAATTGACCTTTTGATAAAAGAAAACGGCCTAACATCATTCGCGAACGTAAATTTTGTGCGATGCGCGGCAGATTTGGCGCGCGTTTGGGTGTTTCATGCCGGAAAGCAAAACGGCGCGTGCCCGACAGGGAACGCGCCGCTCGCCCTCTGTCAGATCACTCGGCCGAGGATTTCGCCCAAAGGTTGATATCTTCTTCGGCCGCGATCCGGTCGATTTCATCCAGTTCGGCGGCGCTGAAATCGAGGTTTCCGATCGCTCCGGCGCAATCGACCACCTGTTCGGGTTTCGATGCCCCGATCAGCGCCGTGGTGATCCCGCCATTGCGCAGCACCCATGCAATCGCCATCTGCGCCAGCGTCTGCCCGCGCTGCTGCGCCATTGCGTCCAGTGCTTTGACCGAAGCAATCGCGCTTTCGGTTATCGTCGCGGGGTCGAGGCTTTTGCCCTGCGCCGCACGGCTGCCTTGGGGAATGCCGCCAAGGTATTTCTTGGTCAATATCCCCTGCGCCAGCGGCGTAAAGGCGATGGACCCCACGCCCAGATCGGCCAGCGTGTCCTTCAACCCGTCATGTTCCACCCAACGGTTCAGGATGTTGTAGCTGGGCTGGTGAATGACCAGCGGCGTGCCAAGCTCTTTCAGGATCGCGTAAGCCTCGCGCGTGCGCTGGCTGTTGTAGCTGGAAATCCCCACATAAAGCGCCCGCCCCGACCGCACGATATGGTCAAGCGCCATCATCGTCTCTTCCAGCGGTGTGTCGGGGTCGAAGCGGTGCGAATAGAAGATGTCGACGTAATCCAGCCCCATCCGCTTCAGGCTTTGGTCACAGGATGCCACCAGATACTTGCGGCTTCCCCATTCGCCATAAGGGCCGTCCCACATGTTGTAACCGGCCTTCGAGCTGATGATCAGCTCGTCCCTGTACCCTGCGAAATCGGTTTTCAGGATATCGCCGAACGCCTCTTCGGCGCTGCCGGGGGGCGGGCCGTAGTTGTTGGCCAGATCGAAATGCGTGATGCCAAGGTCGAACGCAGTGCGGCAAATGTCGCGCTTCACCTGATGCGGCGTGTCGTGGCCAAAGTTGTGCCACAGCCCAAGGCTGATCGCGGGCAGTTGCAGGCCGCTTTTGCCGCAACGGCGGTAAACCATCTTTTCATAGCGGTCGGCGGCGGGGGTATAGGTCATCACGTCCTCCATTCATGCGAAGGGCGGCGGAAGCCTGTGCACCGCCGCCCCTTTGCCGTCTATTTCATCACGTCAGATGAAGCGGTTCCACAGGTTTTCCAGCCGCTCCTGCCGACCCGAGCGCGGTTCGGGGTTCAGCCCCTTAGCCGTCACGACCGCCGCCGCATCCTCAAGGCTGCCTGTCAGCAGCGCCTTGGCTTCGGGTTTGTTCCAACCGGCATACCGCTCGTCCCGCGCCGCTTCCAACGCACCGTCCTGCAACAGGGCCGCCGCTGCCTTCAGCGCACGGGCGCAGGTGTCCATTCCGCCGACATGGGCAAGGATCAGGTCATCCGCATCCAGCGACTGCCGCCGCACCTTGGCGTCAAAGTTGGTGCCGCCGGTGGTATAGCCACCCGCCCGCAGGATTTCATAGAATGCCAGCGCCTTTTCGGCGTGGTTGTTCGGAAACTGGTCCGTATCCCAGCCCGATTGGTAATCGTTCCGGTTCATGTCGATCGACCCGAAAATCCCCAAAGCCGAGGCCAGCGCGATTTCATGCTCGAACGAATGCCCCGCGAGGATGGCGTGGCCCTGCTCGATGTTGACCTTTACTTCCTTTTCCAGCCCGAACTGCACGAGGAAGCCGTAAACCGTGGCCACGTCGTAATCATACTGGTGCTTGCTCGGCTCTTGCGGCTTCGGCTCGATCAGGATCGCACCCTTGAAGCCGATCTTGTGCTTGTATTCCACGACCTGTTGCAGGAACCGCCCCGCATGTTCGCGCTCGGCCTTCAGGTCTGTATTGAGCAGCGTCTCATACCCCTCGCGTCCGCCCCACAGCACATAGTTCGCCCCGCCCAGCTTGTGCGTGGCGTCCATGTTGGCTTTCACGGTCGCCGCCGCATAGGCGTAAACATCGGGGTCGGGGTTGGTCGCCGCGCCCGACATCCAGCGCTTATGGCTGAACATGTTGGCCGTGCCCCACAAGAGCTGGGTCTTGTGGCTCGCCTGCTTTTCGCCAAGATAATCGACGATCTCTTCCAGATTGCGCTTCGATTCCGCAAACGTCGCCCCCTCGGGCCGCGCATCTGCATCGTGAAAGCAATAGAACGGCGCGCCCAGAATATCGAACATGTCAAAGGCCACATCGGCCTTGAGCTTGGCCAGCGCCATGGTATCGCCGAACCACGGGCGGTCGAAGGTCTGCCCGCCGAACGGGTCGCCACCCGGCCAAGCAAAGCTGTGCCAATAAGCGACCGCAAAGCGCATGTGATCCTCCATGCGCTTGCCCATGATGATTTCGTCCGGATTGTAATGCCGGAAGGCGAATTCGTTGCTGCTGCCCTCTCCCTCGAACTTGATCTGCGGGATACCTTTGAAGAAATCGGTCATGTCGTCGGTCCTTAGTGGGCAAGCGCCCTGATGGCAGATTGTGCAGCGCGGTAACGTGCATGGCCCGCGTCGAATGCGGCTGTCAGGGAACGGTCGGGGTCGATGGTCCGCGCGATCGGCGGCAGCGTGGCAATCTCGGCCCCCGCGCCTGTCGCGGCCATAAGCGCCAGGCGTGCCGCGCCAAAGGCACCGCCGAAATCGCCTGCCACCGGCAAATGCACCGGAATATCCAGCGCGGTCGCAATCGCCCGCAGCCAATAATCCGACCGCGACCCGCCGCCCACGGCGAGCAGCCGCTCCAGCTTTGTCCCCGTCGCCGCCAGCGCATCGCGGCTGTCGCGGATGGCGAATGTCACGCCCTCCAGCACCGCCCGCGTGCCCGCAGCGCGGTCTGTCGCGTGCTCCAGCCCGAGGAAAGCCCCCCGAATCGCCGCATCGTTCAGCGGAGTCCGCTCTCCGCCCAAATAGGGCAGGAACAAGCCCTTGCCCGGACCCTGCAGCGCACCAAGCGATCCGGTAAGCGATCCCGCCGTCTCGCCCACCAGCTCCGCATACCAGTTGAGCGCATCGGTCGCGGCGAGGATCACGCCCATCTGGTGCCACGTATCCGGCAAGGCGTGGCAGAACGTGTGCACCGCCGTTTCAGGCGCTGGCTGATAGCCGTCATTCGCCGCAAAGAGCACTCCGCTCGTGCCCAGCGACACGAAAGCATCGCCAGCCCGCACGACACCCACGCCAACCCCTGACGCGGCATTGTCGCCACCGCCACCGGCCACGACCACACCTTTCGGCAGGCCCCAGCGCGACGCCAGCGCATCGCGAAGCGACCCCGAAACCTGCGATCCCTCGACCAGACGCGGCATCTGCGCGCGGGAAAGCCCCGTCGCGGCCAGACAGTCATCGGACCAGTCGCGCTTGCCCGTATCAAGCCAGCTTGTCCCCGCCGCATCCGACATCTCGGCCACATGTTCGCCCGTCAGCCAGAGCCGCAGGTAATCCTTGGGCAGCAGCACCTTTGCCACACGCTCCCAGACCCGCGGTTCATGGCGCTGCACCCACATCAACTTGGGCGCAGTAAAACCGGGAAATACGATGTTGCCCGTCACGCGCCGGAACAGCGGGTCGCCGTCCAGTTCTGCGGCCTCTTCGTGGCTGCGGGTGTCGTTCCACAGGATGCAGGGGCGCAGCACCTCGTCACTGGCGTCCAGCAGGGTCGCGCCGTGCATATGGCCCGACAGGCCAATGCCCTGCACCTTGTCCAGACTCTGCACCGAAAGCTGTTGCAGCACCTGCTCGGCGGCCGAAATCCAGTCGGCGGGCGACTGCTCGCTCCACCCGTCATGCGGCCTTTGCACCGTCAACGGCGCCGATGCTTCCGCCACCACCTTCTGCGACCCGTCGATCAGCACCCCCTTCAAACCCGAGGTGCCCAAGTCCAGTCCGATAAACATCACGCAGCCTTTGCGGGTTTCTTACCCATGATGATCATGCCCAGAATGTCGTCATCGGTGACCTCGTTCACATCCACCGTGCCGACAAGCTGCCCGTTCTTCATCACGCTCGCCCGATCGCACAGCTTCATGACGTTGTGGATGTCATGCTCGATCAGGAAGATACCCAGACCCTGCTTTTTCAGCTCTTCGATAAGCTCGGCCACCATCTGCGTCTCGTGCGGGCCAAGGGCGGCGGTGGGTTCGTCCATGATCAGGATCTTGGCGTTGAAATACACCGCCCGCGCAATGGCGACCGACTGGCGCTGACCGCCCGAAAGCGCGCTGACCGGCACGTTGAACTTGCGGAAGTTGGGGTTCAGCCGCGCCATGATCTTGCGCGTCTCGGCCTCCATCTTCGTCTCGTCCACGAAACCGAAGCCGTTGACGATCTCGCGCCCCAGAAACAGGTTCGACGCGGCGTCGAGGTTGTCTGCCAAGGCCAGCGTCTGGTAGATCGTCTCGATGTTCAGCGCACGCGCATCGCGCGGGCTGTTGATGTCGACCAACTCGCCATTGATGCGGATTTCGCCGACATCGGCCTTGTAGGCCCCCGACAGGCATTTGATCAGCGTCGATTTTCCGGCCCCGTTGTGGCCCAGCAGACCGACAACCTCGCCCGGATACAGATCGACCGTCACATGGTCGACCGCCTTGATCCCGCCGAAGGAAATCGAGATGTCGCGCATCTCGACAAGGGGTGTGCCGCGATTGTTGCTCATGGTGATCCCCTTACTTGATGCGCTTGCGGTAAACGATGTCGAGATAGACGGCGAGCACGAGCGCCGCACCGATCACGATCTTGCGGTATGACCCGTCGCCGAAACCGATCAGCACCATGCCTGTCTGCAACGAAACCAGCACCAAGGCCCCGATGATCGCGCCATAGATCGTTCCCACGCCACCCGCCAGCGAGGTGCCGCCGACAACCGCCGCAGCGATCACGTAAAGTTCGTCCAGATCGCCCAGCGCGTTCGTTGCGCTGTTCAGACGCGCCGACCCGATCACACCGGCCAGACCGGCCAGCGCGCCCATCAGCGTAAAGATCTTCACCGTCATCGCACGGGTATTGATGCCCGACAGCGCAGCCGCTTCGGGGTTGCCGCCGATGGCAAACACATAGCGGCCAAAGCGCGTACGGGTCATCAGGATCGTCATCAGGATGGCGACCACGCCCAGAATGATCACCGGATAGGCAAAGCCATGCGCGATGAACGCGCCTTCCGGCACCTCTTGCCCCAGCGTCGCGTAGTAATCCTTCAGAATGCCCTTGGGCCATGGATAGGAATTGACCACCATCGTCGCGATCAGGATCACGGCGCAGCCCAGCACGGCCATGAACACCTCGGCCCAGATCGGACGCAGCGGAAATCCGTGCAGGGTCCGGTTCGCCCGGCCCCGCGCCACCAGCCAGATCACCCCGACACAGGTGATCGCCGCGATGATCCAGCTTCCCGTCGCCCCGATAGACCCATAAGGCCCGCCACCGATCAGCGCGAATGTCGGATCGACCGGAGAAATCGTGCGTCCGTCCGCCGCCAGAAAGGCCACGCCACGCCAGATCAGCAAACCGCCCAGCGTGACGATAAACGAAGGAATGCTCAGAAACGCGATCAGGCTGCCCTGCAACGCCCCGATCAGCGCGCCAAGGATGATCCCGAAGATCACCGTCACGATCCAGATCGCCGGATGCCCGAGGCCGAGGTATTGCGGCAGCCATTCGACCTGCAACAGGCCCATGTACATGCCCGTCACGCCGACGATGGACCCGACCGAAAGATCGATGTTGCGTGTGATGATGACCAGCACCATGCCCGTCGCCATGATCCCGATGGTTGCGGTCTGCACGCTCAGGTTCCACAGGTTGCGCGGAGTGAGGAACGTCCCGTCTCCCAGCACCAACGCGCCATAGGCGTGAAAGCCTACCCAGATCAGCAGCAGCGCGCCGACCATGCCGATCAGTCGCGGGTCAAGCTCTGTCGCCCGCAGGAAACGGCCGATCAGGCCTTCTTCGGCGGGGGCTTGGGGTCGGTGGGTTGTATCGGTCATATCTCGTCCATGAAGATGAAAGGGCGGCACCGGCCACATCGGGCGGCAGCACACCGAGTAAAGGACGCACGGACGGACAGCGCGCCACGCCCATCAAAGAAGAAAGGGCGCCGACCCTGACAGGTCGGCGCCCCGTTAGCTCAAGCGATTATTCGCAGCCCGCAACACCGGCAACCGCGCCTTCGCAAGCGGCTTCCTTGGTGATGTGGCCGGCGTCGATTGCCAAAGCGACGGTGTCCTTGGTGATCGCGGTCGGGTTCAGAAGGATCGCATTCATCTCGATGCCCTTCTCGCCGCCCGAGAACTTGGTCGCGCCTTCGATCGAGTCAAGCGCCGCACCGCCAGCCAGAGCCGAGGCGATTTCGCCAGCGGCCTTGCCCAGTTGACGCGCATCTTTCCAAACCGAAACGGTCTGGGTGCCACGGGCCACACGGTTGATCGCGGCAAGGTCGCCGTCCTGACCACCCAGCGGAACGTTCAGGCCCTGAGCGGCCAGCGCAGCGGCAGCGCCACCGGCCATGCCGTCGTTCTGTGCCAGAACAGCGTCGACCGCGTTGTTGTTGGCGGTCAGGATCTGTTCCATGTTCTTCTGGGCGTTCTCGGGCTTCCAGCCGTCCGAGTTCGCTTCGCCGACGATCTTGATGTCGCCCGAAGCGACAGCAGCGCCGATCACTTCTTCCATGCCCTGACGCAGGAAGCCGACGTTCGGGTCACCCGGGTCGCCCTTGATGATCGCATAGTTGCCCTTGGGGGCAACGGCGAACACCGATTCCGCGATGATCCGGCCCACGCCGACGTTGTCGAACGTCAGATAGAAGGTGCGGTCGTCTTCGATCAGGCGGTCGTAACCGACGACCGGAATACCTTCGGCGGCGGCTTTCTCGATGGCCGGCCCGATGGCATCTTTGTCCCAAGCGTTGATGATCAGCGCATCGACGCCCTGTGCGATCAGCGCGTCAACGTCCGAAAGCTGCTTTTCAGCCGACGACTGAGCGTCAGCCGAGACATATTCGTTGCCGGCAGCTTCGATCGCAGCTTTCATCGCCGCTTCGTCGATCTTCCAGCGCTCTTCCTGGAACTGGGCCCAGGACACACCGATTTTCTTGCCCTCTGCCAGCGCTGCCGACGAGAAACCTGTGACCGCCAGAACGGCGATCAGAATTGCGTTACGCATTGTTATCCTCCCACAGATGCGGCCAGCGAATGGCCGGTCCGACAGATTCGTCGGCACGCGGGGAAAATTGCCGCTAATAATTTCAGTTGTCAAAATAAAAATGATCGGCAAAGCTAAAGGCGCCGCGAAAACGGGCAGTTCTATGCTGCTCTGCAGCAATTTCGCGGCGTAACGCGCAGAAATCCGGTCCTGCTCTGGCAATTTTTACTTTGGAGACCGAAAAAATGCTGGTTTCAGGTCACGGCGAGGCGACCGAGGGGCGCAGGGGTTGCGGGCCACTGATTCCCCCGCTTTCCGACACGCTTCGCCCGATGCGCCAGCAGGTGTTCGAACGCGTCCGTGCTGCAGGCCTCATACCCCGTGTGCAGGTCGCCAAAGACCTTGGCGTCAGCCCCGCCTCGGTGACCACGATAACGCAAGAACTGATCGAGGCCGGCCTGATCGAGGAAATCGCCGCCCCGCGTGAAGGCGATCAGGGCCGTGGCCGCCCCGCCGTTGCGCTTGGCGTGCGCGCCTCGGCCCACCGCGTTGCGGGAATGAAACTGTCCGACCGCGAACATACCGCCGTGATCGTCGACTTCGCCGGAAATCTGATCGCGGATGATGTGATCCCGCGCCGCCCCGGCCCGATGACCGTGCCCGAAATGCTCGACGCCATCGAAACCCTGCTGGCCCGCGTCTGCGCCAAGGCGGGCCTGTCGCGCAGTGATCTGTCGGCGCTTGGCGTCGGCGTGCCCGGTTTTGTCGACACCACGACCGGAACCGTCATGTGGTCATCGGTGCTGTCCGACCGCTCGGTCCCGCTTGCCGCAGTCGCCGCCGCCCGCGTGGGCCTGCCCGTCACCATCGACAACGACGCCAACCTCGTCACACTGGCCGAGCTTTGGTTCGGCGCGGGGCGCGGTCTGGCCGATTTCGCCGTCGTCACCATCGAACATGGCGTCGGCATGGGCTACGTGATCAACCACCGCATCTATCGCGGTGCCCACGGCCTCGGCATGGAGCTTGGCCACACCAAGGTGCAGCTTGACGGGGCGCTTTGCCGCTGCGGCCAACGCGGCTGTCTTGAAGCCTATATCGCCGACTACGCCCTTGCCCGCGAAGCTACCACCGCCCTCAACTGGACCCACCGCGAAGGCCAATCCATCGCCGTCCTGCTCGAAAGCCTGTATGACCACGCCAAGGCGGGCAACACCGCTGCCCGTTCCATCTTTCGCCGCGCGGGCCGCTACCTTGCCGTGGGCCTGTCCAATGTCATCAACCTGTTCGACCCGGCGCTGATCATCCTGTCGGGCGAACGGATGCGCTATGACTACCTTTACGCGCAGGAAACGCTGGCCGAGATGGAAAACCTCGCCATCCAGACCGGCCGCCCGAAGCCCCCCATCGAAATTCACGCATGGGGCGATCTGCTCTGGGCGCATGGCGCGGCGGCCTTGGCGCTGTCCTTCGTCAGCGAAGGCTTGCTGCTGCCGGTGCGCGACATCGCCGCACAATAACAGGCAAGATCACGCCACGGGGGAACCGTGTTGCATTGTGCCGGATTGGCCTAGTTGTAATACTTGACCCTTCGTGGACCCGAGGTTGATTTGCTGCAAACCCTGCTCCAAGACCTGCGCCGCCTTACAGGCATGGCCGCCCTTGGCGCTGTGCTTGCGGCATCGCAGGTGCAGGCGCTTGACCGGATCGACTTTTCCGTGGCCCAGGGCGATGGCACCCTGACCGAGGCCTTGCGAAACGCCTCGCTTCTGGTCGCAGCCGAACGTGACGACCAGACCGACCCGCAAGACCTGTTCGCCGCAGCACAGGCCGATTACGCCCAACTCCTCGGCACGCTTTACGCAGCGGGCCACTATTCGGGCATCATCACCATCAAGATCGACGGGCGCGAGGCTGCGGGCATCGCGCCGCTCGATGCACCCCGCAAGATCGGCGTCATCGCCGTGGCAATTGACCCCGGCCCCGCCTTCCGCTTTTCACGTGCTGACATCGCGCCCTTGGCGCGGGGCACCGACCTGCCCGAGGAATTCGCGGTCGGTCAGGTCGCCGAAAGCGGCGCGATCCGGTCCGCAGCCACGGCGGGCATCGACGGCTGGCGCGACCGTGGCCATGCCAAAGCCGCCGCCACGGGTCAGGACATCACCGCCGATCACCGCAGCGCAACCCTGTCCGCCCGCCTTGTGCTGACCCCCGGCCCGAAATTGCGCTTCGGGCCGTTGATCGTCGAAGGACAGGAACGGATGCGCCTTGACCGCATCCGCGCCATCGCGGGCCTGCCCACGGGCCAGACGTTCAGCCCCGGGGAATTGGACCTCGCCGCCACCCGCCTGCGCCGCACCGGCGTGTTCAAATCGGTGACGCTGGCCGAAGCCGACACGATCACCGCGCCAGACCTGCTGCCCATCACCGCCACCGTGGTCGAAGACAAGACCCGCCGCTACAGCCTTGGGGCCGAAGTCGCCAGCTTCGACGGCGTCACCCTGTCGGGCTACTGGCTGCACCGCAACCTTCTGGGCGGGGCCGAACGGCTGCGGGTTTACGGCGAAGTCGCCAACCTCGGCGCACAGGCCAGCGGCACCGACTATACGCTTGGCGTCACGCTCGACCGCCCCGCGACCTTTACCCCCGATACGACCGTGGGGATCATCGCCGAAATTGGTCATGTCGATGACCTTGACTACAGCGCCGACACCGCCTCGGTCGGCCTGACAGCGACGCAGATCTTCTCGACCGAACTCACCGCCCGAACCGGCCTGACATACGACTATTCCAAGGGCCGCGACGGCGTGTCCGATTTCGAATTCCGCAACATCTCGGTCCCGCTTGGGCTTACATGGGACCGCCGCGACGATCCGGTCAGCGCGACGCGCGGGTTCTACCTCGAAGCCGAAGCCAAGCCCTTCCTCGGGTTCGACACCACCGACAGCGGGGTGCGCCTGTCATGGGATGCCCGCGCCTATCGCGGCTTCGGGTCGGACCGCTTCGTTCTGGCCGCCCGCCTGCAAGGCGGCGCGATCTATGGCGCGTCGCTGCTCGGCACCCCGCGGGGCGAGTTGTTCCACTCCGGCGGCGGCGGTTCGGTGCGCGGCCAGCCCTATAATTCGCTGGGCATCGATGTCCTTCGCATCAACAACGAAACCTCGCGCATCGGCGGCACCTTCTATCTCGGCTCGCAACTCGAAGCCCGCGTCCGCGTCACCGAAAAAATCGGCATCGTCGGCTTTTACGATTTCGGTCAGGTCGGCATAAATGGCTTTTTCGACGACCAGACGAACAGCCACGCCGGCGCGGGCCTTGGCCTGCGCTACGATACGGGCTTTGGCCCGATCCGTCTTGACGTTGCCCAACCCGTCGGCGGCACCACGGGCGAGGGCGTGCAGATCTACGTCGGTCTGGGGCAGGCCTTTTGATGCGGAAATGGCTTATCGCGGCGGCGTTCGCCCTGCTCCCCCTCGCCTCGCCCGCGCAAGACACGGCCGAGGCCGACAAAAGCTATCTTGCGGCGCTTCTGGAAGAAAACCTGTCCGGCGCGGGCCGTCAGGTCACCATCACCGGCTTTTCCGGCGCGCTTTCGTCGCGTGCCACGATCCAAAGCCTCGCCATCGCAGATGCCACCGGCGTCTGGATCACCTTGAACGGCGTCACGCTGGACTGGAGCCGTTCGGCCCTGCTGCGCGGCGTGGTCGACGTGACCGAACTTTCCGCGCGCGAAATCATCCTGACCCGCCCCCCTGTCAGCGAAACCGCCCCCTCGCCTGAAGCGAGCGGCTTTTCCCTGCCCGATCTGCCGGTTTCCATCGAAATCGGCCGCATCGCCGCCGACCGCATCGTCTTGGGCCAAACCGTCCTGGGCGAGGCGCTGGAAGCACGTCTCGAAGCCTCGATGTCGCTTTCGGGCGGCGAGGGGCAGGCCGCGCTCGTCCTAGAACGCACCGACAGCGGGCCACAAGGCAAGCTGACACTCGACGCCGCCTATTCCAACGAAACCAACCAGCTTGTCCTGAACCTGCAGGCAGCCGAAGCCGCAGGCGGCATCGCCGTCCGCAAACTCGGCCTTCCCGGTGCGCCCGCGACCGAACTTTCGATAAAGGGCACAGGCCCGCTCGATGCCTTCGCCGCCGATATCGGCCTTCGCAGCGACGGGGCAGACCGGCTTTCGGGCAGCGTCACCGTCAACGCGACCGAAAATGGCGGGCGCGGGTTTGACGCCGATCTGTCAGGCGACCTTGCCCCCCTGTTCCTGCCGCAATATGCCGAATTCTTTGGCCCCGAAATCAGCCTGACCGCACGGGGCGAATCCCGCGCCGACGGGGTGCTCGACCTGCAGGCCTTTGACCTGACCGCGCAGGCGATCCGGCTGTCGGGCGCGGTGCAACTCGGTCCCGATGCCGTACCACTGCGCCTGAACGTGCAGGGGCGGCTTGGCCTGCCTGACGGGTCGCCCGTCTTGCTGCCACTTTCCGGCGAGAATGAAACCCGCGTCCGTTCCGCCGACATCTCGGTCGGCTACAACGCTACGGTTGGCACCGGCTGGCGGGGCCGCATCAGCGTCGAGGGGCTTGACCGCAAGGGCCTGCGCGCCGACCGATTCACCCTGAACGGCGCGGGCAGCATCACCCAATCAAACGGCAGACCGGCCACCTTTGACGCCGATTTCCGCTTTTCCGGCGAAGGCATCACCCCCGACGACCCCGCCCTTGCCGCAGCTCTCGGCCCCGTCCTTTCCGGAAACGCCCGCCTGCAAGCAGAACAGGGCGCAAACGGCCTGACCATCAACCGCCTGTCTCTGCAAGGCGCGGACTACGCGCTGACGGCAAACGGCCTGCTCGACGGACTCGACACCGGCTTTAAGGTCGCAGGCAAAGCCACGGCGACGATGCAAGACCTGTCGCGCGTCTCGGCTCTTGCCGGTCGCCCGCTGTCGGGTGCCGCAACGCTAGAATTCGAAGGCGAGGGCAGCCCCCTTGCCGGAACCTTCGACATCCTCGCCACCCTGAACGGGCAGGATGTCACGCTGAACCAGCCGCAGGCCGACCGCCTGCTGTCCGGCCCCTCGCGCATCGTCATGGCCGCAGCGCGCAGCACCGCTGGCACGCAGCTCAAAACCCTGACAGTCGCGGCGGGCGCGCTTTCCGCATCGGCCACAGGCAGCATCACCTCGGCGGGAACCGATCTTGTGGCGGATGTCACGCTTGGCGACCTTGCGGCGCTCGACCCGTCATGGGGCGGCAGCCTGACCGGAAAGGTCGGCTTTCAGGGCGTTCCCGCCACGGGCCGCATCACCGCCACCGCCACCGGCACCAACCTGCGTGTCGGCCAAGCACAGGCCGATCGCCTGATCGCCGGAACCTCTGACCTTTCGCTCGACCTCGGGCTGACCGACGGGCGCATCACCATCAACGCGGCCAGATTGACGACACCGCAACTGACCGCCAGCGCCACGGGCACCGCCAGCGCAGAACGGCGCGATATCGACATCGACGCCCGCCTTGCCAACCTTGGCCTGTTCCTGCCCCAATTCCCCGGCCCCGTCACCGTATCGGGCAGCGCGAGCGACGATGGCACGGGCTATGACCTGAACCTGCGCGCCACCGGTCCGGGCCAGATCGACACCACCGTGACCGGCCGCATGGCGCAAGATTTCGCCAGCGCCAATCTTGCCATCAGGGGCAGCCTGCAATCGGGGCTGATCTCGCCCTTCCTGTCGGGCCGCGTCATTTCCGGCCCTATCCGCTTCGACCTTGGCCTGAACGGCCCGCTTGCGCTGTCGTCACTGTCCGGCACGGCGTCACTGTCGGGCGGCCGCATCGCCGACCCCCGCCTCGCCTTTGGCTTCGAATCCGTGTCGCTGAACGCCAACCTGAACGCAGGCCGCGCCCGCGTCGATGCCGCAACCAACCTGACCAGCGGCGGGCGCATCACGGCCAGCGGCAGCGTGGCGTTGGCGGCCCCCTTCGATGCAAACCTGCAAATCGCCTTGCAAGGCGCCATCCTGCGCGACCCGCGCCTGTTCCAGACCGTGGCCAACGGCAACCTTACCCTGACAGGCCCGCTGACGGCAGGCGGGCTGGTCGCCGGACGCATCGCGCTTGGCGAAACCGAAATCCGCATCCCCTCGACCGGCCTTGGCGGCACCGCCGACCTGACCGACCTGCGCCATGTCAACGAATCCGCCGCCGTCCGCGCCACGCGGGGCCGCGCTGGCCTTCTGGGCGTCAGCGGTACCGGCAGCGGCGCACAAACCCGCCCGCTCACCCTGAACCTGACGATCTCGGCCCCGTCGCAGGTCTTCATCCGTGGCCGCGGTCTCGATGCCGAACTCGGGGGTGAACTGACGCTGCGCGGCACCACCGACAACATCCAACCCGCCGGAGCCTTCAGCCTGATCCGCGGGCGGCTCGACATCCTCGGCCGCCGGCTTGTGCTGACCGAAGCGACCATGCTGCTCGAGGGCGATTTCGTCCCCACCCTCGCCATCGCGGCATCGACGGAAAGCGAAGGCGTCACCAGCATCGTCCGCATCGACGGCCCCGCCACCAGCCCCGACATCACCTTTACCTCGAACCCCGAACTCCCCGAGGAAGAAGTGCTCTCGCGACTGCTTTTCGGGCGTGGCCTTGAAAACCTGTCGCCGCTTCAGGCAGCCCAGCTAGCCAACGCCGTCGCCACCCTCGCCGGACGCGGCGGGATCGGGATCATCGGCCGCCTGCGTCAGGGCTTCGGCCTCGATGATTTCGATGTGCAGACCGATGCCACGGGCGCGACCAGCCTTACCTTGGGCAAATACCTCGCGAAAAATGTCTACACCGAGGTCGAGGTGGGCCAAGACGGCCAAAGCCAGATCAACCTGAATCTCGACGTCTCGAGAAGCCTGACGGTTCGGGGCAGCGCGGGCAGCGGCGGTCAAACCGGCATCGGCCTGTTCTGGGAGCGCGACTATTAACCCTGCGCCAAAAGCCGCTTGCGTTCGGCCCGCGCCGCATCGACCGCAGCGCCAAGCAGAATGGCGTAGCCGCTGAAATACAGCCACATCAGCAAGGCAACGACAGCCCCGATCGACCCGTAAATCCGGTTGTAGGTGTCGAAATTCGCCAGATAGATCACGAACCCCCGCGATGCTGCGATCCAGATGACCACGGCGACAAAAATCCCCCGCGTGAACAGCGGATGGCGCAGGTTGCGGTTCAGCCCCAAGCGGTAGATCAGCGCCACGCCCACCACGACCAGCAACAAGCTAAGCCCAAGGTTCAACGCCTCGAGCGCCAGTGCCGCGAACCGCCCCAGCGGCACCAGCGCCAGCACGAGCGGCCCGACGACGGCGGCAAACATCGCGCAGATCACCAGCCCGATCATCACCAGAGTCAGCACCAGCGCCCGCAAATGGTGCCAATGCCCGGCCCTGTTCGGCAAACCGTGAATTGCGTTCAGCCCCCGCATCAGCGCAGCCACCCCCGCCCGCGAAGTCCACAACGCCAGCAAAAGCGACAAGCCGGTCGCGATTCCCAGATTATCACTGTTCAGCGACAGCAGCGATTCCACCTGATTTGCAATCAACGACCACGCGTCATCCGGCAGATAGGCCCGCGCCAACTCCAACTCTTCGCGGATCACGCCGGCATCGGCAAAGAAACTCCAGATCGCGATCACCGCCGCGGCCGAGGGGAACAGCGCCAGAAACCCGTAGAACGCTATACCGGCGGCAATCAGATCAAGCTCGCGCTCGTCGCTCAGCGTCCAAAGCTCGCCCAGAATCCCCCAACGAATTTTCATCCGTCATCTTCCAGCCGTGTCCGCATTTCGCGAAGCACGGGGATAAGTGCGCGCACGCGGTCGGCGCCCAGCGCCTGCACCACTTCGGCGATCAGCGGCGCGACCGCCTGTACCGCCGCATCCCGCGCCGCCCGCCCCGAAGGACTGATCGCCACGAACTTGCGCCGCGCATCGTCCCAATCGGGCCGGATATGCACATGCCCCGCCCATTCCAGCCGCGTCAGCGTGTTGGTCATCGCCCCCCGCGTCACGTGAAACGCCCGAGCCAGTTGCGCCGGAGACCGCTCGTCCCCCACCCGCGCCAGATGGTTCAGCACGCCGAAATGCGACAACTCCATCCCTTTCGGCAAAACCTTGGATATGCGGTTGCGGGCCAGTTGGTCCGCCATGAACAACTCGCCGAACAACGCGACGGCGATATCCTCGTTCCGTTCGCTCGCGGGCCGTTCGGTCATGGCAGATCAAACGCCCTGTCATGCGACAGCGAAGGCACCCGCGCCCGCGCCCGCGCCACCTCGGCCAGATCGATGTCGGCGAACGTCACGCCGGGTTCTGTTCCGGCATCGGCCAGAACCTCGCCCCACGGGGCGATCACCAACGAATGACCATGCGTCCGCCGTCCCTTGCCGTCACGTTCGGGGTGAAACCCCGTCTGCGCCGGGGCCAGCACGAAACAGCCCGTCTCGATGGCCCTTGCCCGCAGCAGCACCTCCCAATGCGCTGCCCCCGTGATGTGGTTGAACGCCGCCGGAACCGTGATGATATCGGCCCCCGCCTGCGCCAAGCGGCGGTAAAGCTGCGAAAACCGCACATCATAACACACCGTCATGCCAACCCGCCCGAAGGGAGTTTGCGCCACGACCGCCCGATCCCCGGGCCGGTAGCCTGCCGATTCGCGGTAAACCTCGGTCTCGGACACGTTCACGTCGAACATGTGAATCTTGTCATAGCGCGCCGCAATCGCCCCGTCCGGCCCGACCAGAAACGACCGGTTGGCAAAGCGCCCGTCCGCATCCTCGGTCAAGACGCCCAGAGATCCGATCAGCAGCCACACCCCCGCCCGCGCCGCCTCGTCCCGCAGGGCGGCAAGCGTGGGATCGTCTGCCTCGTGCGCGAACACCTCGCGTTGCCGCGCGCGGTTCGACGACAGCCCGTTGGTGCATTCCGGCGTCAGCACAAAGCCGGCCCCGCCCGCGACCGCCGCACGCACGCGCGCCACGGTTTCCGGCAGGTTCTCCGCCGGGTCGTCGCCCACCGTCAGTTGCACCAGACCCGCGCGCATCAATCCGCCAACATCGGATCAAGCTTGCCGTCCGCATCCAGCGCGTGCAGGTCATCGCATCCGCCGACATGCGCCCCGCCGATGAATATCTGCGGCACGGTCCGCCGCCCGCCCGCCCGCTCCATCATCCGCGCCCGCAAGGCCGGATCGGTGCTGACATCGGTTTCGTCGTAAGCCACGCCCTTTTTCGTCAGCAGGCGCTTGGCCGCATGGCAAAAGCCACATAGCGGAGTGGTGTAGATTTCCACGGTTTTCATGGGCAGCATCCTTTGCAGTTGCAGCGAACTATAAGGATTTAGGCATCCTTCGCAACGCGGGCGAGCACCGATACCGAAACCCGCGCCGCGCCTGCCGCCAGACAGGCCTCGGCACAGGCGGCAAGCGTGGCTCCGCTCGTCATCACATCATCGACCAGCAAGACATGCGCCCCCTTCATCCGGTTCACTCGTGCCCGATGAACCCGTATCGCCCCCGAAAGGTTGCCAAAGCGTTCCGCCCGGTTCCGGCCTTCCTGCGTGCCGGTGGGGCGGATGCGCTGCAAAAGGTCAGGAACATGCGCCAACCCCGCCAGCTTTGCCACCCGCGCCGCGATCAACGCCGACTGGTTGTAGCGCCGCGTGAACAACCGCCGCCAATGCAGCGGTACGGGGGCCACCAGCATACCCGCCCCCAAGATCGGCCCCGCCGCGCGGTAAAGCCAGTCGCCCGCCGGTCGCGCCAGATCGATCCGGTCGGCATGTTTCAGCCCAAGCACCAGCTTGCGCCCCGTCTCGCGGTACAGAAACACCGCCCGCCCCTGATCCCACGGGCGACCAATAGACAGGCAATCGTCACACTGCGCGACATCGCCGTCGCCGGGCAAGGGCACCCCGCACAGATCGCACAAACTGCCGGTGATAAATCCGGTATCGCGCCAGCACGGCCCGCACAGGCCAAAGTCGCTCGCCACAGCTTCGCCGCAGGCCACGCATTGCGGCGGGTAGATCAGGCGCAGCGCCGCTTGCAATCCCATTCCCGCCTCCTATGGTCCCGCCCATGCAAAACCCACCGATCCTGACCGACCGCCTTGCCCTTACCCGCCACCGCGCCCGCGCGACGGCGTTTTTCCTGCACGAAGAAGTCGCCGCAGAAACACAGGAAAGACTGGACGAGGTTAACAAGTCGTTTACGCACCCCGCCGTCGTGACGCCTTTCCCGCAGCTCTGGCCCGATTACCCCGTACCGGTGCCCGATGACGACACGCTCGCCCTAAGCCCCGCCGCGCATGATCTGGTCATCCACGCCCTTTGCCTGCACTGGGCGAATGATCCTGTGGGCCAGCTTGTGCAATGCCGCCGCGCCCTGCGCCCCGATGGGCTGTTCCTCGGCTTCCTTTTTGGCGGTCAGACGCTGAACGAACTGCGCGCCTGCCTTGCACAGGCCGAATCCGAAACCACCGGCGGCCTGTCACCCCGCGTGCTGCCGATGGCCGAAATCCGCGACCTCGGCGGCCTGTTGCAACGCGCAGGCTTCTCGCTTCCTGTCGCCGACAGCTTCACCAAAACCGTGATCTACCCCGACGCGCTCGCCCTCATGCAAGACCTGCGCGCCATGGGCGAAGCCAACGCCCTCGCCGCCCGCCTCCGGCATCCCACCCGACGCGCGGTGATTGCCCGCGCGGCTGACCTGTATCAGCAGCACCACGCCCTGCCCGATGGTCGCATCAAGGCCACCTTCGAAATCATCGGCCTGACAGGCTGGGCCCCGCATGAAAGCCAGCAAAAGCCGCTGCGCCCCGGTTCGGCTGCCCAAAGACTCGCCGATGCGCTGAATACATCCGAGCTTCCCTTGCGCGACCAACCCCCCAAAGGTTGACCCCGCGCGATAAGCCTATATGTCCCGCACGTTGACCACCTGATCCCGAAGGACGCGCAGATGCTTGATGCCAAACTCCGGACCGAAGCGCCGGCCGGCCTCGTCACGCCCGGAAACGGCCGCCTTGCCCATGCGCCTGCCAGCCACCCGCCGGTGCGTCAGGCCAAGATCGGCGTGCTTCTGGCCAACCTCGGCACGCCCGACAATTACGATTACTGGTCGATGCGGCGCTATCTGAACGAATTCCTGTCCGACAAGCGCGTGGTCGATTATTCGGCATGGATCTGGCAGCCGCTTCTGCAACTGGTGATCCTGTCCAAGCGCCCCTTCTCGTCGGGCGCGAATTACAAACTGATCTGGAACCACGACAAGAACGAAAGCCCGCTGCTGACGATCACCAAAGACCAGACCCGCAAGATTGCCGAAACGATCAAGTCCGCCCATGGCGATGGCGTGATGGTTGATTTCTGCATGCGCTACGGCAACCCTTCGACCGAATCCAAGGTCCGCGCCATGGTCGAGGCGGGCTGCGAAAAGATCCTGTTCTTCCCGCTTTACCCCCATTACGCGGGCGCCACGTCAGGTACCGCCAACGACCAGTTCTTCCGCGCCCTGATGAAGGAAAAGCGCCAGCCCGCCGTGCGGACCGTGGCCGAATACTTCGACCACCCGCTCTACATCGAAGCCCTCGCGCAATCGGTGCAAACCGCCTATGCCGCGCTTCCCGAAAAGCCCGATGTCCTTGTCGCATCCTATCACGGCATGCCGCAGCGCTACCTGATGGAGGGCGACCCCTACCACTGCCAGTGCCAGAAAACCTCGCGCCTTTTGCGTGAACGGTTGGGATGGGAAAAGGGCGCGATCGATACGACCTTCCAATCGGTCTTCGGCCCCGAAGAATGGCTGAAACCCTATACCGTCGAACACGTGGCCGAACTGGCAAAACAGGGCAAGAAGCGCATCGCCGTCATAGCCCCCGCGTTTTCAGCCGATTGCATCGAAACGCTGGAAGAGATCAACGGCGAAATCCGCGAAGCCTTTGAACATGCAGGCGGCGAATCCTTCACCTATATCCCCTGCCTGAACGACGACGATGCCCATATCGCCGCCCTAAGCGCGGTGATCGGTGAAAACCTGTCAGGCTGGCTGCGCTAGACGCAAACGCAACAACGCGGAATCAAAGCGGGCGCGAAAGCGCCCGTTTTCATTTGTCCATCACGCAAAAGAAAAGGGCCGACGGGCATAACCCGCCGACCCTTTCCTGAATCGATCCAGTGATCAGTTCGAGGCAGCAGCCGCGACGACCAGGAGGAGCAGCAGCGGAACAACGATGCCGCCAGCCGACGACGAGGTCGATGCTTCGACAACAGCCGGTTCCATGACGGGTTCAGCCATACCGCCGGCGAAAGCCGAGGTAGCAGCCAGCGACAGAGCGGCGACGAGCGCAAGTTTCTTCATGATAAGACCTCCAGATTTCGCATGACGCCGGATGTTGCAGAGGCGACGGCATGCACCCAAGATTATTCCTCGTGATTTCTCTTAAACAGCTTGAGCGGCAGAATGCAACTTGCAGCAAACAAACCCTCTGCTGTTCAAGTCCGTGTCGTCAAATTAGCAACACCTGAGTCCCGACTTTCACCAGCGCGTACAATTCGAGAATGTGTTCGTTGTAAAGCCCGACACAGCCGTTGCTCGACCGCCGCCCGATCTTGCGCGTGTCATGCGTTCCATGGATGCGATAAGCGGGCCATGACAGGTACAGCGCACGCACCCCCAGCGGATTGTCGGGCGCACCGCCTTCGACGACATCGGGCCAATCGGGATGGCGCTGTTTCATCGAAGCCGTGGGCCGCCATGTCGGGTTTTCGACCTTCTGGATCACTTCGGTCTTGCCCTTGCGCGTCAGGTCGTCCGACAGCGGAACCGACGTCGGGTAAAGCTTGTAGATCGACTGGTCTTCCGACCAGTAATGCAGCGCGCGCGATGTGATATCGCACAGGATGGCGCCGTTGCGCGTGTTGGCGAAATAGGGCTGCCAATCCAGCATCCGGAAGCTCGACGCGTTGTGCCGCACCGATGCCGAAGCCGCAGCTTCCATTTCGGTCGTGTTTTCGAACGCCGCCGCGGGCAGCGCCGCCGCACCCAGCGCGACCGCGGCACCGCCAACGAACAGGCGGCGGTTCAAAGCCTTGGTGTCATCGCTCATCTGCTTGCCTCATCAGTTTCTCAATTCACGCTTCCTTACCCTTTCCGGCCTCCTTCGGCAAATCAAACGCTCGTCACCCGCTTGTCCGGCTTTGGCAAAGACGCGCAAAGGTCGGGTCACGCAGAGTTGGGTTTGAACTGCCCTTGCCCTTTCGCTATGACCATCGGCCAAGAGCAGAACAATGGCCGGGTGGGCATGATGGACAGACGGACAGTTTTGATTTCGGGCATGGCGCTTTTCCTGTCTGCCTGTGGCGCGGTAGGGCCGCGTCCGCAGCTTGGTACCGATGGCAAGCCGCTTCCGCAGGTATATCCGGTCAACAAACAGGGCGAAGGCGTCGTGGCCTACCGCCTGCTTGATTCCGTGAATTCCCTGCGCTCGTCGCGCGGCATGGGGCCGCTGACGTTCAACGCATCGCTCAACGCCGCTGCCGCGACCCATTCGCGCGACATGTCGGTGCAAAACCGCCCGTGGCATTTCGGGTCGGACGGCTCGTCGCCGCTCGATCGTGTCAACCGTGTCGGCTATACCGGCAAACTGATGGGCGAGTTGATCTCGGAAACCTACGAGACCGAGCTTGAAACACTCGCCGCGTGGCTGGGCGCACCCGACATGCGCGGCGTCCTTCTCGACCCCAAGGCGACCGACGTCGGCTTCGCATGGTTTCAGGAACCGAACGGCAAGATCTGGTGGACACTGGTCACCGGCGGCCCGCGCGGCATCTGAACGCAGGCCCGGGTGGGTTAAAAAAGGGGGGTCAAAGGGGGCCGCATGGCCCCCTTTTTTCATGGCAGGATGTGAATGACCGTTCCGGAATTCACCATCGAATAGACAAGTTCCATCTCCTTGTCGGTCACGGCGATGCAACCCGCCGTCCAATCCCACCTGTCGACCGGACGCGGCGGCCCGCCGTGGATGAAGATGTCGCCGCCCGGAGATTTTCCCTGCGAACGGGCGAATTCCACCTGCCGCGGATTGGGATAGGACACACCAAGCGACAGATGATACTGCGACTTGGGGTTCTTGTGGCTGATGTAATAGGCACCTTCCGGCGTCTTGAAATCGCCCTCGAACTGCTTTGGTCCCACCGGCTGCTTGCCCAGCGACACGTTGAATTCCTCAAGGATCGTAGTGTCATGCAAGAGATACATCTTGCGCGCCGACTTGTGTACCTGAACCGAAGTCACTTCCGGCCCGTTATACGTGCGGAATTTATCGCCGCATGCCGCAAGCCCGAATGCCAACATCAAAACCAGAAACGCTCTGCCCAACCACATCTGCCTGTCCGCCGTGCCTGTTATGTTTTGCCCAGCGCATAGCGAAAAAGCGATCACCTGCCTAGACGGCCGTTCGTTCGCCTGCCTCACGGCTGCGTTACCTGCGCGACAAACGGGCAACCAGTTCGACATGCGACGACCAGCGGAACTGGTCCACCACCTGCACCCAGTCGATTTGCCAACCTGCCCCGACCAACACCTTGGCATCGCGGGCAAAGGTGGCGGGGTTGCACGACACGGCCGCAATCACCGGCACCTTCGTCAGCGCCAGCGCGGCAACCTGCGCCTCGGCCCCCGCACGCGGCGGGTCGATCACCACGGCGTCGAACCCCTTCAACTCGTCCGGCTCCATCGGGCGGCGAAACAGGTCGCGGGTTTCCACCGTCACCCGCTTCAACCCTTCGGCATTGCGCCAGCCCTTTTCCAGCGCGGCAGTCATCTTGGCGTCACCTTCGACCGCCAGCACCTCGGCCCGTTCGGCAAGCGGCAAGGCAAAGGTGCCGCTGCCCGCGAACAGGTCCATCACCCGCTTGGCCCCGCCCACCGCTTCGATCACGCCCGCCAGCAGCGCGGCCTCGCCCTCGGCCGTGGCCTGCAAGAACGCGCCGGGCGGCGGCGCCACCAGCGCCTTGCCGAACCGCTGCATGGGCGCTGTCCGCAGGGCGATCACCTCGCCCCCCCATGTCAGCCGCGCGATCCCGTGGCTTTCGGCCAAGCGCGCCAGCTCCAGCCGCATCTGCGCGTCCAGTTCCTTGCCGCCCTGCACCGAAACATCCGGCCCCGCGAGCGAACGCGTCACGGTCAGATCGACCTCGGTCGACCGCGACCCGCCGATCTTGACCAAGGCTTCCAGCACAGGAAACGTCGCCACCAGATCGGGATGCAGCAACTGGCACCCCGGCACGGGGATGATCACATCCGATCCCCGCGCATGAAACCCCATCAGCGCCCCGCCCTTGGTCTTGCGCGCCGCCAGCGTGGCGCGCCTGCGCGACCGCACGGGTGACGTGACCGTGGGACGGAACGCAGCCTCCAACCCCTGCGCCACCAAGGCCTGCCGCACGATGCCGGTCTTCCAGTTTTCCACAAACGCATCGGATGCGTGCTGCATCAGGCATCCGCCGCAGGTGCGGGCATGCACACAAGGCGGCTTCTTGCGGTCAGCCGAAGGCGTCACGATCCGCACGACAGCGCCATCCACCTCGACATCTTCGCCCGGCAACACACCGGGGACGAAAATCGCACCCTCCGGCCCCTGCGCGACCCCGTCGCCCAGATGCCCGATCCGTTCGATTGTCAGTTTCACTCGGCGGCTTCCTTGTCATCGACCCCGATGAACCCGCCCGACTGGCGGTTCCAATAGCGGGCATAAAGGCCATTGCGGGCCAACAGCCCGTCATGCGTGCCTTCTTCGACAATCCGTCCATCGTCAAGCACAACGATCCGGTCCATCGCCGCAATGGTCGACAAGCGGTGCGCGATGGCCAGCACCGTCTTGCCCACCATCACCCGATCCAGCGCCTCTTGGATGCTGGCCTCGACCTCCGAATCCAGCGCCGAAGTCGCCTCGTCCAACACAAGAATCGGCGCGTCCTTCAAGAATGCCCGCGCCAGCGCGATCCGCTGCCGCTGCCCACCCGACAGCTTCACCCCCCGCTCGCCAAGGAAAGCGTCATACCCCTTGCGCCCCGTGTGATCGACCATGTTCAGAATGAAATCATGCGCCTCGGCCTGTTTCGCCGCGGCGATGATCTCGTCCATCGACGCATCGGGCCGCCCGTAAGCGATATTGTCCCGCGCCGAGCGGTTGAACATCGCCGTTTCCTGCGTGACCATCCCGATCTGCCGGCGCAAACTTTCCTGCGTCACGCCGCGCACGTCATGCCCGTCGATCCGCACCGTGCCCTCCTCCACATCGTAAAGCCGCAGCACCAGCGACACGAGGCTGGATTTCCCCGCCCCCGAAGCGCCCACGATCCCCAGCTTTTCACCGGCGCGAATGGTCAGGTCGATATCCTGCACCCCGCCGCGCCGCCGCCCGTAAGCGAATGACGCATGGTCAAACCGCACCTCTCCCGCCACGCGCGGCAGGTCCAGCGCGCCCGCAGCATCGGCCAGCGTATGCGGCACCGAAAGCGTCTTCATCGCATCCTCGACCTCGCCGACGCTGGTATAAATCGACATCAGCGTGAAACTGACCCAGCCCGACATCTGCGCGATCCGCATGGCGATGGCACCCGAAGCCGCAATCGCACCCTCGGTCGCCATCCCCTGCTGCCACAAGAGCACCGCGCCCCCGATCAGCAGCACCGGCAACACCCCCGCGATCCCCATCAAGGACAGCCGGAACCACGTCGAAATCTCGCCGAACTCGACCGACGACTCGCGGAAAACCTCCATCGCCTTAAGCGCCACGCGGTCCTCGAACGCGGCATGGGCGAACAGCTTGACCGTCTTGATATTGGTGATCGTATCGACAACCTGCCCCGAAACCATTGCCCGCGCACTGGCACGCGCCGCCGAATTCACCCGCACACGCGGCATGAAATAGCGGATCAGCATCACATAGCCGACCAGCCAGACCGCCAGCGCCAAGGCGATCCGCCAGTCGATCACCAGCAGGAAAATCACCGACCCGACCACCGAAGCCAGCGCAAAACACACCGTGTTGATGATCTCGGTCGCCACATCCGTCACAGCCCGCGCCGCCTGCATCTGCTTTTGCGCGATGCGTCCCGCGAAATCGTTGTCAAAGAACGTCACCGCCTGCCCCAGCGTCCAGCGATGCAACCGGCTCAGCACCAAGGGCATCACGTTCGGCCCGATCACGATAGCATTCGACGCCGACGACACGCCAAAGGCCAGCGGCCGCAAGATCATGTAAAACAGGATCGACCCGACGATCAGCGTCATGTGGTCGGTAAAAAAACCGCTCGGCCCCGACGAAATCGCCGCATCGATCACCCAGCCCATGATCAGCGCCGATACCACCTCGGTCACACCGGACAGGGATGAGATCACCCCCGCCAGCACCAGCATCGGCCAAGACCCCGAAAGGCACCAGTTCATGAACGCGCCCAAGCGTTGCGGCGGAGGCCCGTCTGCAGGGCGGAACGCATCGATCCAGTCGCCAAGCCGTGACAGCGCGCTCATTCGGCGGCCTCCGTTTCTTCCGATCCGATGAAGCCACCGGATTGCCGCGCCCAGAACCGCGCATAAAGACCATTCCGTTGCAACAATTCCGCGTGCGTCCCGTCTTCGGCGATATGCCCGTCTTCCAGCACCACGATCCGGTCCATCGCGGCAATCGTCGACAGGCGGTGCGCGATGGCGATCACCGTCTTGCCCGCCATAACGCCCGAAAGCGCAGTCTGGATCGCCGCTTCCGCCTCACTATCGAGTGCGCTCGTCGCCTCGTCCAAGATCAGGATCGGCGCGTCCTTCAGGATCACCCGCGCCAGCGCCACCCGCTGCCGCTGCCCGCCCGACAGTTTCACGCCCCGCTCGCCCACATGCGCGTCATAGCCGCGCCGTCCTTGCGGGTCTTCCAGCGTCAGGATGAAATCATGCGCTTCGGCCTGCCGCGCCGCCGCGATCATTGCCTCGTCACCCGCGTCGGGCCGCCCGTACAGGATGTTGTCGCGCACCGACCGGTGCATCAGGCTGCTGTCCTGCTGCACCATCCCGATCAGGCGGCGCAAGCTATCTTGGCCCACGCCCGCGATATCCTGCCCGTCGATCAGGATGCGCCCGTCCTCGCAGTCGTAAAACCGCAGCATCAGCCGCACCAGCGTGGACTTGCCCGCCCCCGACCGGCCCACAAGCCCGATCTTCTCGCCGGGTCGCACCGTCAACGACAGCTTCGCCAACCCGCCCGACCCGCGCCCGTAATGGTGGCTGACGCCCTGCACCTCGATCAACCCGCGCTCGTAGCGCAGATCGGGCGCGCCATCGCGGTCAACCAGTCCGATCGGCTGGGTGATGGTCTCCATCCCTTCCTGCACCACGCCAAGCGACTGCACGAGCGACGAAAACGCCCACATGATCCAATAGGTCATGTTGTTCAGCCGCAGCACGAGTGCCGAGGCCGCAGCCACCGTCCCCACAGTGGCCGACCCCTGATACCACAGCACCATAGCCAGCCCGGTAATCGTCACGATCAGCAGCCCGTTCAGCGCGGTCAGCGCAAGGTCCATCTTGGTCGTGATCCGCTGCTCGACCTTGAACGCCTCGCGCGCGGCCTCGATCACTTCCTTGGCGTAATCCATCTCGCGGTCGTTCTGGGCGAACAGCTTGACCGAATGGATGTTGGTATAGGCATCCACCACCCGCCCGGTAATGGCCGACCGCGCATCCGACGCCGCCTTTGACGCAGGCCCCGCCCGCCGGACCGTCCAGCGCACCAGAAAACCATACAGCACGAACCACACCACCAGCGGCAGCAAAAGCCACGGGTCGGCATCGGCCAGCATGATCCCGGCACCCACCACCGTAACGCTCGCAAAGCTCACCGCGTCAAAGGTCTGGAACACCGCATCATTCGCAGCCGGAGGCGTCTGCATGATCCGGTTGGCAATCCGTCCGGCGAAATCGCTTTCGAACCAGCCCACCGGCTGGCGGATCACATGGGCATGCGCCCGCCAGCGCATCATCGTGCCGAAATTCACCATGATCGTGTTGTGCAGCAGCGCCACATGCGCCACCAGAAGCACAGGCCGCAACACCACCACCGCCAGCGCGACCAGCAAAATCTCGGTCCCATGCAGCGCCCAAACCTCGCCCGGCCCGTTGACCGACAGCATGTCGACCAAGCGCCCGACATACCAGATCAGCGCCACATCCGCGAAAGCGGTTATGACCGAAAGCACCCCCGTAATCGCAAAAACCGCTTTGAACGGGCGAATATACTCCAGCAAAAACGGCCAAAGCTGCCGCTCGGGCGTGTCATTGCGCGGATAGGATTTATAGGGGTCAACGAGGCCCTCGAAAAAAGCAAACACCGCATAGCCTCTCGAATGGTTCTTTACGGGTATAGGCCCCCGCGGACCAAAGGAAAACCGTCAGCCCAGCAAGCTTTCGCGACCGGCCCGCAGATCGGCGGCCAGCCACCGATTTTCGATCTCGCGCAAGCGCGCGCCCAGCGCAGGCCCCTGCACCTGATCCATCAGGTCGGCGGCCGTCACCGGCAACACGGCTGCGGCCCCCCGCGCAACCTCGGGCTGCCATGCGTCAGGCAAGGCCTGCTCCATCAGCGCAGCCCGCACCAGTACCGCATCTGCGCCAAGGTCGGCACCAAGCAAATATCCCAAACCCGCTGCCGAATGGACAGACCCCGCCGCCTCGCGCAGCGCGGCCACGTCGCGCGCCTCGGCGCGGCTCAGCCGCAAATCGTCACTGTTCCCACCCAAAACGGCCAGCCGTGCCTTCCAGCGCGGCACCCGCCCCGCCTCCAGATGCACCAGAAGGGCTAGGGCGCGATCATCCGCCCCCGGCAAAACCGCCCCCAACACCCCCGCCCGCGCCATCGACGCCACCGCAGGCGCAGGGTCCGGCGCGGAAACCAGCTTCCTCAGTTCCGCCCCGACCCGTTCCCGCGAGAGGCCCGCCAACCCGTCAACTGCCGCGGCACATGCGGCCAGACCTTCGGCATCGATCCCTTCCGCCGCGTCGCCATACCAGGCGTGAAAGCGAAAGAACCGCAACACGCGCAGATAATCCTCGGCAATCCGCTGCGCGGCATCGCCGACAAACCGCACCCGCCGCGCCATCAGGTCCGGCAAGCCACCCAGCGGGTCGATCACCTCGCCGGCCGCCGTAGCGTAAAGCGCGTTCATGGTGAAATCCCGCCGCGCCGCGTCTTCCGCAACATCGGTGGAAAAGGCTACGACCGCATGCCGTCCGTCGGTTTCCACATCGCGGCGGAACGTCGTCACCTCATGCGGCTTGCCGCCCGAAACCACAGTCACCGTGCCGTGCTCTATGCCGGTCGGCACCACCTTCAACCCTGCCTTTTCGGCAAGGTTAGTCACTCTTTCCGGCGTTGCATCCGTTGCGATGTCGTAATCGCTCACCGGCTCGCCCAGCAGCGCATTCCGCACGCAGCCCCCCACGAACAGCGCCCGGTATCCCGCCTCCGTCAGTGCAGCACAAACCGCCTGAGCGTCCGCATCCTGAACCCAAGGCATCATCCCTGCACCCGATCCGCGAGCCCGCGCAATATCCGCGCCGTGGCCCCCCAGATGTAATAAGGCCCCCACGGAACTGCATAATAGCGCCGCCATTCACCGCGCCAGCGCCGACTTTCGATCCGGTATCGCGCAGGGTCAAGCACATGCGACAAGGGCACGTCGAACGCCTCCTCGACCTCGCCCGCCTCGGGCACCGGCACGAAATCGCCGCGCAACAGCGCCAGAACCGGAGTCACCGAAAACCCTGTCACCGTCTCATGCGCGGGCAACTCGCCCAGCACCTGAACCTGCCCGCCCGGCAAGCCGATCTCTTCCCTTGCCTCGCGCAGCGCGGCCCCCACCGCGCCATCATCGCCCGCATCCACCTTACCGCCCGGAAGCGCGATCTGCCCCGGATGGTGCTGCAAATGCGACGACCGCTTGGTCAACACCAACCGCGCCCCCTCGGGCCGCAGCCACACCGCCACCAGAACGGCGGCAGGGCGCAACACGCGCCCCGCAGGCAAGACGATCGCAGGGTTCAGGTCAAAATCCGACGAAGGCCGCGCGGGGCGGGTCAGTGCCGCGCGCAAGCGTTCTTCATCACTCGGCATCCGGTTTTTTCACCGCCTCGAAGCCGACCGTCAGCGGATCCAGCTCGTAATGCGCCCCGCAGAACTGGCAATCGGCGGTCACGATCCCCTCGTCGGTGGTCATGTGGCGGATGTCCTTGGCCGAATAGATCGACAGCGAATTCCGCACCTTGTCTTCCGAACAGGTGCAGCCAAATCGCACCGGCTGGGCGTCGTAAACCCGCGGGTCTTCTTCGTGGAACAGGCGCACCAGCAATTCGGTCGGCTGCACGCTTGGCCCGATCAGCTCCAGCTCTTCGACCGTATCCAGCAGCGCGTTGGCCCGCGTCCAGTTTTCAGCCTCGTCCCCCGCCAGAATGTCGGTGTGGTTCAGCAACCCGCCCTCGCCCGTCCCGCCCTCGCTTGCCACGAACGGCGACGCCTTGGGCATGTGCTGCAACATCACGCCGCCCGCCCGCCAATGCGCGACGCCGCCTGCCATCTGGCTTTTGCCATAGGTCACCGCAAAGCGCGTGGGCAGTTGTTCCGACTGCGCGAAATAGGTCTGCGCGCAATCCGACAAAGACCGCCCCGCAATCGGCGTGATCCCCGAATAGGGCACGTTCCCTTCGCCCTGATCGATCAGCACGGCCAGATACCCCTCGCCGATCTGGCTGAAGGGTTCGGCGTCCAGATCCAGCCGCTCGGTGTCATAGCTGGCATAGGCGCGGATGCGCGCGGGCTGCCCATCCTCGGAAGGCCCGTAGTAATCGGTCGCGATCAGCCGCGCCGGACCTTTGCCGCGCACCTGCAACGACAACTTCCAGCGCAGCTTGATCGACTGTCCGATCAGCGCGGTCAGAAGTGCGGCTTCCGCCACCAGCGCCTCGATCACCGGCGGATAGTCGTGCTGGCGCAGCACCTGCTCCAGAACCCCGTCCAGACGCGCCACGCGCCCGCGGATATCGGACCGGTCAAGCTGGAACGGCAGGACGGTGTCGTCCCATGCGAGTTGTGAGCCAAGAGTCATCGGGTTTCCTGATTGTGCCCGTCAGGCATACCGCGCCAATATGGCCACGGCAAGTTTCGGACCTGGGGTGTAAACATGATCCGTCGATATGGTGAGCCTGTGCAGAAAGGTCAACGCTACACGCGCAGGCCGGGCGTTTATGCCATTCTGTTGAACGGTCCCGACATCCTGCTGACCCATCAGGCCAACCCGATACCCGAATTCCAGCTTCCCGGCGGCGGCATCGACAAGGGCGAACACCCCGTGGCGGCGCTCCATCGCGAGGTGTTCGAGGAAACCGGCTACAAGATCGACATCGCCCAACGCATCGGCGCCTTCCGCCGCTTCACCTATATGCCCGACTACGACCTTTGGGCCGAAAAGCTGTGCACCATCTACCTCGCCCGCCCCGTGCTGCGCCTTGGCCCCCCGTCCGAGGCGGGGCATACCGCCGTCTGGACCACCGCGACCGAAGCGGTTCACCTTCTGGGCAACGCGGGCGACAAAGCCATGCTCGCCGGCGTTCTGGGCATAGCCCCGCCGCGATAATCGACGATCACCGCCGAAACATCGTCGGGCAAATCCTCTCCTCCGGCAAAGGCGGTCAGATCATCCAGCAGCGCCTTGTGCAGCTTATCGCCCGACAGCCCCGCCTTGCCGCGCAGCAGGGCGATCATCCCCTCCTCGCCCAAGTCGCCCTTGGCTCCCGGACATTCCGTCACCCCGTCCGACGGAATGACCAGCCGGTCGCCCGGCGAAAGCCGCAACGAAACCGCATCATAGCGCGCATCTGCCACCAGCCCGACAGGAAAGCCACCCGCGCCGATCCGGGCGGCAAACCCGCCCTCGCGCAGCACCACCGGATGCGGATGGCCCGCCTGCACCAGCCGCACCTCGCCGGTCGACAGGACCAGATGCGCGAAGACCATGGTGAAATACTGGTCCACCTGCATTTCCTGCCCCATCATCCGGTTCAACCCCGCCGCCACCTCCTCGGGCGGCACGGGCACGCCGCCGCGCAGCGCGACATTGCGGTCAAGCGCATGGGGCGACAGCATCCCCGCCAGCCGCGCCGTCATCATCGCCGCCGCCACGCCATGCCCTGACACGTCGATGGCATACAGCGCCACAAGGTCAGGCCCCAGCGGCAGGCACCCGACCAGATCGCCCCCGACATGCCCCGAAGGCCGCATCAACAGCGACACATCGGCCCCCGCAAAGCTGAATTCACGCGTGGCCACCAGACTTTCCTGCAAGCGCCGCGCTTCTGCCAGATCACGGTCCACCGCATCGTAAAGCCGCCGCAAAACCTGATTCTTGGCCAAAAGCTCGTCCTGCATCCCCAAAATCCGCTCACCCGCACGCACCCGCGCGTGCAATTCAGCGGCACTTACCGGCTTTGTCAGGAAGTCATCCGCCCCGCATTCCAGCCCGTCCGCCACATCCTCTTTGCCGGAACGCGAGGTGAGCAGCACGAAATACCCGTATCTGTCCCGCCCCGAGGCCCGAAAGGCGCGGCAAAACTCCGGTCCGCTCATCCCCGGCAGCACCCAGCCCGACAGTACCACATCGGCATCGACCGAAAGCGCCAGCGCCTCGGGCCCGGAAGCGGCCTCGACCACCTCATACCCCCAGCGCGAAAGCTGTAGCGCCAGCATCATCCGCTGCGCCCTGCTTTCATCCGCCACAAGAACCCTGATCCGTTCGCCCATTGCGCCACCTTGGCCCGAACGCCTTAACATCCGGTGAACCCGCGCAATTCGAACCACTTCCCGAACCGCTCCTAACCCCTCGTTAAGCGCAGTCCGGCAAGTCTCGCCCCGTGGGATATGCAGGGGTGCAAATCATGCTCATCAACTGGACACGCGTGCAGGAATTGCGCGACGAAATCGGCCATGACAGCTTTGCCGAGGTGGTCGCCGTCTTCCTCGACGAAAGCGATACCGTCATTGCCCGCCCGTCCCTGACCGCCGAAGACCTGCATTTCCTGCGGGGCGCCGCGCTCAACCTCGGCTTTGCAGAACTGGCCGAGGCGTGCAGCCGCACGGCCGACCGGCACGTCGTCACCGCGCTATACGCCGCAAGCAAGGCCAGCCTGCTGGCCGAGGCGATCTAGATCAGGAATTCCGCCAATATCTCGTCATTCGTGATGTCACGATAGACAAAGGCAGCCTCGTCCAGCTTGGAAAACAGCGATTTGAACGCCTCGGGCCGCTTCGCCTCGATCCCGATCAGGACCGAGCCAAAGTTGCGCGCCGATTTCTTCAGGTATTCGAACCGCGCGATATCGTCATCCGGCCCCAGCATGCCCAGAAACTCGCGCAGCGCACCCGGCCGCTGCGGCATCCGCAGGATGAAGTATTTCTTCACCCCCGAATAACGCTGCGCCCGTTCCTTTACCTCGGGCAACCGTTCAAAGTCGAAGTTACCCCCCGAAGTAACACAGACCACCGTCTTGCCCCGTATCTCGTCTGCCAGTTCCGGCAGCACATCGACCGACAACGCCCCTGCCGGCTCCAGCACGATCCCCTCGACGTTCAGCATTTCCAGCATCGTCACGCAAATCCGGTCTTCGGGGGCCAGCAGCACCTGCGCCACGTCCACCCAATCCAGCCGCGCAAAGTTGCGCTCCCCCAGCCGCGCCACCGCCGCGCCATCGACAAAACTGTTCACCCGCGCCAGCTTGTCCGGCTTGCCCGCCCGCAGCGCCGCCATCAGGCTTGCCCCGCCAAGCGGCTCGACGAAACGGAAATCCACCCCCGGCGCTGCCTCGCGCAGATAGGCCGTGACGCCCGACGAAAGCCCGCCCCCGCCCACCGGCAAGATCACCATGTCAGGTCGCTGCCCCAACTGATCCAGCATCTCGACCGCGACCGAGGCCTGGCCCAGAATCACATCCTCGTCGTCGAAGGGCGAAAGGAAATGCGCGCCCTTCTCGGCGCAAAGCGCCTGCGCCGCTGCCAGCGTCTGGTCGAAATAATCGCCCGTCAGCACGATCTCGACCGCATCCCCGCCAAAGGCCCGCGTCTTGTCGATCTTTTGCTGCGGCGTGGTCACGGGCATGAAGATCACACCCGACACCCCGAAATGCCGGCAGGCAAAGGCCACACCCTGCGCGTGATTGCCCGCGCTGGCGCAAACGAACATGTTCCGTTCGGGCGTTGCCGCCAGCACCTTTCCCATCGCGGTAAAAGCCCCGCGCAGCTTGTAGCTGCGAACCGGGCTCAGGTCTTCGCGCTTAAGGTAAATGTCCGCCTCATACCGCTGCGACAGGTGTTCGTTGCGCTGCAAAGGCGTCTCGGGGAACAATTCGCGCAAGGATACGGTCGCCGCCCGAGCCTGATCAGTAAATCGTGACACAGACTTTCCTTCTCAAAATGACATTAATTGTTCTTAACTGCGCCCGAAAATGGCCCCAGTCCTGCACCAAGCCCGACGTAACCTAAGCGAGGACTCGATCATGTTCCATCCCAAGAAGCTTCTGACCATTCTGGGTCTTTCCACCCTCATGCTCAGCCCTGCCATGCCGTCCTTCCATCTGACCGGTGCCGATACCGCCTTTGCCGCGAAAGGCGGGAACGGAAATGGGAACAGCGGCGGCAACGGTGGGGGCAATGCTGGCAACCATGGCGGCGGCAACGCCAAGTCGTCCGAAGCCAAGGCAGCCTCGACCGACGCCGAAGCGCCGGAGGAAACCGAAACCGCATCGAATGGCGGGGCGGGCGGGCTTGGCAACATGAACGGCGCGCTTCACGCCAGCCCGAAAGCCATCCTCGCCCATATCCGCAACGGCAACACCAACGGCCCCGTCGGTCGCACCGCGGCCTATGTCGTGGCCAGCGCCAACGCGGAAGGCATCGACGCCAAGGCGCTTGCCCAACAGCAAGCCGACTATGCCGCATGGCAAGACGGCATCGCCGCCGCGCTGGAAACATCGGGTTACGCCGATCTTGCCGCCTACCGAGCCGCCAAATACACCAACACGGCACTCGCAGCGCAATACGTCATCGACAAGACCGCCTATGATCAGGGCGTCGCAGATGGCACGATCGACCCGACCGTAGTGGCCGCACCCGAACCCGTGCCCGCATTCGTTACCGTGGCCGAACTCGAGGTTCCCGCCCCGCCGCAGCCGTCGCAAGAAGACATCGACGCGCTCGCCGCCCTGTCCGACGCTGAAACGGCCATCCTGTCCAAATGGAACAAGAACCCCGACGCCGATCCCGCCACGATCAGCGCCGAAGAACAGGCTCTTCTCGACAGCCTTCTAGCGCGCTTCAAGCCCGAAGACCTGAGCGCCTTTGCCGCAGCAGGCAATTGAGGACCAAGGGGGCGGCCTCGGGCCGCCCTTTTTCTATAACCCGCCGCCCTTGCCCCACAGGGCAAGACCCGATACACCGCCCGCCATATTTCCAACGTGAATGAGGCGGCCATGTCCAAGCCCAAGAAAGTCGTTCTCGCCTATTCGGGCGGCCTCGATACCTCGATCATCCTGAAATGGCTGCAAACCGAATACGGGTGTGAAGTCGTCACCTTCACCGCCGACCTCGGCCAAGGCGAAGAGCTTGAACCTGCGCGCGAAAAGGCCATCCTTCTGGGCATCAAGCCCGAGAATATCCACATCATCGACGTGCGCGAAGAATTCGTCCGCGATTTCGTCTTCCCGATGTTCCGCGCCAACGCGCTGTATGAGGGGCTGTATCTCCTCGGCACCTCCATCGCCCGCCCGCTGATCTCGCAGCACCTCGTCCGCATCGCCCACGAAACCGGCGCCGATGCCGTGGCACATGGCGCAACCGGCAAGGGCAACGATCAGGTCCGCTTCGAGCTTTCGGCCTACGCGCTCGACCCGTCGATCAAGGTCATCGCCCCTTGGCGCGAATGGGATCTGACCAGCCGCACCAAGCTGTTGGAATTCGCCGAAGCCAACCAGATTCCGATCGCCAAAGACAAGCGCGGCGATGCGCCCTTCTCGGTTGACGCAAACCTGTTGCACACCTCATCCGAAGGCAAGGTTCTGGAAAACCCGGCCGAGGAAGCACCCGAATTCGTCTACCAGCGCGTCACGCCGGTCGAAAAAGCCCCCGACACGCCGGAATACGTGGAAATCACCTTCGAACGCGGCGATGCCGTGGCCATCAACGGCGAGGCGCTTTCCCCCGCGACCATCCTGACCCGCCTAAACGAAATCGGCGGCAAGCATGGCGTGGGCCTCTTGGATCTGGTGGAAAACCGCTTCGTCGGCATGAAGTCGCGCGGCCTTTACGAAACCCCCGGCGGCACGATCCTTTTGGAAGCGCACCGCGGCATCGAACAGATCACCCTTGATGCGGGCGCAGGCCACCTCAAAGACAGCATCATGCCGCGCTACGCCGAACTGATCTACAATGGCTTCTGGTTCTCGCCCGAGCGTGAAATGCTGCAAGCCCTGATCGACAAATCGCAAGAGCACGTCACCGGCACCGTCCGCGTGAAACTGTATAAAGGCAGCGCCCGCACCGTGGCCCGCTGGTCCGACCACTCGCTCTATTCGGAAAAGCACGTGACGTTTGAAGAAGACGCAGGCGCCTACGACCAGAAAGACGCCGCCGGCTTTATCAAACTCAACGCCCTGCGCCTGAAACTGATCGCCACGCGGAATGCGCGGGTCGCCAAATAAACCGTAGGGTGCGCGGTCTCCGCGCACCTTTCGCCTGAACCACGGTGCGCGAGGATCGCGCACCCTACCCCTTTTTCTTCTCGGCCTGCGCGTCCAGCGCCGCCGCCAGCGCGGCAGGCTCCCAATCGCCTGCCAAAGCCTCAAGCACCACCTTCGCTTGCGACTTTGGCGCCATTCCGCCAAGCGGCGGATCACGGTCGAGGTTGGTGGGAAAACTATACCCCTCCGCCGCACTCGCCACCGCACAGGCGATCTGGCCGTCGGTCAACGTTCCATCCCCTTTTGCCGCCCTTAGCACGGGATAAAGAACCTTGCACATCGCCCTGCGGTCCACCGTCTCCATCGCACGCCCGTAAGCCGACGACACCTGAAACAGGTTCACCATCCGCCGAATGCCCTCCGACCGGTTGGTTCCCGCCGCATGCAAAAGCGCGGGCGAAAAGAACAGCATATCCCCCTTTTCCAGCGGCAACTGCACGTGATGCGCCGCGAAATAATCGCGCACATCCGCCCGCCCCATCGCCAGATACCCCGCCTCATACCGCTGGCTGAACGGCAGCAACTGCGTCGGCCCGGTTTCCACCGTCGCATCCACATGGGCAATCGCGCCCTGAAGTGTCAGCACCGGCGACAGCACCTGCACGTGCAGCGGATAGCGTTCGATATCCGCTGCCGACTGGAAGCCGAGGTGATAATCCCGATGCGGGCTTTGCGCCGCCCCGCCGGGGTTCACCACGTTCAACTGCGCCGTCATCTGGTAATTCGGCCCCAGCCAAGCCTCGGAAATCAACGCCAGAAACTCGTTTCCGTAATAGCGCGCGAAATTCGCAGGGTCCGCGAGGCAATGCTTTTCCAGACTGTTCCAGATGCGGTCATTCGCGCCCGGCTTGGCGAAATGGTCGCCCCCGCCCGACCCTGCGCGGTTCTGCTCCTCGATCAGCCCGTAAAACAGCGCCGTCGCCGCATCGAGCATGCCTGCATCGGTCTCGGCCCGCTTCAGCACCACGACCCCCGGCCCTGAAAGCAAAGCCTCGGCCCATTCCGCCATAAGCCCCCGCCGTCCGGTCGCATCGGAAATGACCGCCCGCAGCGCGCCGCAGTCATAGATCAGCACGTTCTTCTGCACATCGGCAGCAAAAGTGTAATCGGCCAGATCAACCTTGGCCGAACAGATCGCCGCCAGATCCTCGACCCTGCAATCTTCGGCCCGCAGATACACCCGCGCCGCCCGTGCTGCCGCCTTTGATGATGTCAGCATCCCGCATCCTCCAAATCTGTCAAATCCGCCGCGCCGCAAGTCTTTGATAATAGGGCATCGCCTGTTCGACCAAAGGCGCATATTCCGCCGCCAGCGACGGCAAATCCCCCTCGGGTTCGTCTATCCCGGTCGAGGCATGGACCGCGTTATACCAATGCGGCGCCCAGACCCCGTCGAACGGTTTCGGCCCCGCCTGCCACCGCAACATCCCTTCGACAAAAGGAATCCCCAGCGCCGCACACAGCCGCCCCAGCGTGCTGCGCGGGTTGGCGCGGATATCGGCGCTGTCCACAACCAAGGGCGCCGTCCCCGTGAAACCCGCCACCTGCTCGAACAATTCCGCCTGCTGCACAAAGCCAAGGTCGGCCAGTGTTGGCGCCTCTCGCTTTTTCGAATAGCTCGCCACCACCCGCGCAGGATGACGGATCAGGAAGACGTTGGTCAGCCCCCGCATGAAATCGCGGTCGAAACCGGCGACCATATGCATCGTCATGTGCTTCTGGTACCAGATCGCCCGCCCCTCGGGCACAGGCCCGACACAGGCCGCCCCCACGCGCCCCGCATCCACCTCGCCCGCCGCGATCACCTCGTCCTTCATCGGATGGTCGATACCCGTCGCCGCAAGGTAAGCCGCATAGAACGGCTCGTCCCAGACCGCGCAATCACCCCGCGCGGCAAAGGCATACATCAGCGCCGTCGACAGGTTGCGCGGCCCCGACCACATCGCAAGTTTCATGGGGCAATCCTCACGACGCGGCAACCTTCGCCTTGTAAAGCGCCCTCAGCCGCTCGGTCATCGGCCCCATCTGCCCTGTCCCGATCTGCCGCCCGTCGATCATCCCCACAGGCGTCTGCGCGCCGAACGTGCCGGTCAGAAACGCCTCGTCCGCGCCATAGGTATCGACCAGACTGAAATTCCGCTCATACACGGGTATCCCCGCCTCGTGGCACACCTCGATCACCTTGCCCCGTGTGATCCCGTTCATGCAGTAATCGCCCGTGCTGGTCCAAACCGCGCCTTTCCGCACGATGAAAAAGTTGCACGCGTTCGTCGTGTTCACAAAGCCATGCACATCCAGCATCAACGCCTCGTCCGCGCCCGCCTTTTGCGCGGCGATACAGGCCAGAATGCAATTCAGCTTGGAATGGCTGTTCAGCTTGGGGTCCTGCGTCATCGGCAACCCCCGCAGATGCGGCACGGTGGCCAGCGTGATCGGCCTCGGGATCTTGGGCTTGGAATGTTCCATGATGATCGCCACCGTCGGCCCCTGCTGCGACAGACGCGGGTTCTGGAACGGCCGCGTCTTGACCCCCCGCGTCACCATCAGGCGCGCATGGGCGTCGCTGACCATACCGTTGGCCTTTTGCGTCTCTGACACGGCAGAAATGACCTGTTCCTTGGTCATCCCGATATCCAGATCGATGGCCTTCGCCGCTTCGAACAGCCGGTCCATATGCTCGTCGATAAAGGCCCACTTGCCTTCGTAAAGCCGTATCCCTTCCCAGACGCCATCGCCCAGCATGAAACCCGAGTCGTAAACCGAAACCACCGCCTCGGCCTTGGGAACGATCCGCCCGTTCACGTAAATCAGGATACGCTCGTTCCTCGCATCCTCCTCTGCGGCATGGGTTGAAACGTGCTCGGCCATGGTGCCCCCTATCTTTCCCGCAAACCTACCCAAGCGCCCGCCCCGCGCAATGGCCCTTTCCGCAACCCGCCCGCTTTTGTAGTCTCGCGCCAACAGCCGGGGGAAATATGACCGAAGACACCGTCACGCCGATGATGGCGCAATATCTCGACATCAAGGCGCAGAACCCCGGCGCGCTGCTGTTCTACCGCATGGGCGATTTCTACGAAATGTTCTTCGACGATGCCATCGCGGCAGCCGAGGCGCTGGATATCGCCCTGACCAAACGCGGCACCCACCTTGGCGAACCCATCGCCATGTGCGGCGTTCCGGTCCATTCGGCCGAAGGCTACCTTTTGCAACTGATCCGCAAAGGCTTTCGTGTCGCCATCGCCGAACAGCTCGAAGACCCGGCCGATGCGAAAAAACGCGGCTATAAATCGGTGGTGAAACGCGATGTCGTCCGCCTTGTCACTCCCGGCACCCTGACTGAAGACGCGCTCTTGGAAGCCCGCCGCCACAACTTCCTCGCAGCCTATGCCGAGGTGCGGGACGAAGCCGCCCTCGCATGGGCCGATATATCGACCGGCGAATTCCGCGTGATGCCCTGCCCGCCTGCCCGCCTCGGCCCCGAACTCGCCCGCCTTGCGCCGCGCGAACTGCTGGTCAGCGAGGCGCGAGAGTCTGATTGGGCCATGATGGTCTCTGAATACGGCGCAGCCCTTACCCCGCTGTCACGTGGATCGTTCGATTCCACCTCTGCCGAAAAGCGGCTCTGCACCCTGTTCTCCGTCTCCTCGCTCGATGCCTTCGGCCTGTTTGACCGCGCCGAACTTTCGGCCATGGGCGCGCTTGTCGACTACCTCGACCTTACCCAGCGCGGCAAACTCCCCCTCCTGCGCGCCCCCCTGAAAGAGGCAGCAGGCGGCACCCTGCAGATCGACGCCGCAACCCGCCGCAACCTCGAACTCACCGCAGCCCTGTCAGGTGGGCGCGACGGATCGCTCCTCGCGGCAATCGACCGCACCGTCACGGCCCCCGGTGCCCGCCTGCTGGAACGCCGCATTTCGGCCCCCTCGCGCGACCTTGCCACCATCCACAGCCGCCTTGAAGCCGTCCGCCACCTGCTCGACCAACCCCGCCTCCGCTCTGACCTGCGCGATGGGCTCCGCCGCGTTCCGGATATGGACCGCGCCCTGTCCCGCCTCGCGCTCGACCGCGGCGGCCCCCGTGACCTGACGGCGATCCGCGCAGGGCTTGCCCAGTCAGGCACCATCGCCGCCCGTCTGTCCGGCATGCCCCCCTTGCTCGCCGAAGCGGCCAAGTCTTTGACCGGCCACAATCCCCTCGCCGACCTGCTCGATCAGGCGCTCGTCGCCGAACCCCCGCTCCTCGCCCGCGATGGCGGCTTTGTCGCACCGGAATACGACCCCGAACTCGACGACGCCCGCCGCCTGCGCGACGAAGGCCGCGGCGTCATCGCCGCCATGCAGGCCGATTTCATCGCCGAAACCGGCATCCAAAGCCTGAAGATCAAGCACAACAACGTGCTGGGCTATTTCATCGAAACCACGTCCACCCATGCCGAACGCATGCTCTCGGCCCCGCTGAATGAAAAGTTCATTCACCGCCAGACCACCGCAGGACAGGTCCGCTTCACGACCGTCGACCTTTCCGAACTCGAAACCCGCATCCTGAACGCGGGCAACCACGCGCTTGAAATCGAAAAGCGCCACTTCGAGATTCTGCGCCAAGCCATCCTCGCCTATGCAGGCCCCATCGGCGCCGCCGCCCGCGCCTTGGCCGAGATCGACCTGACCGCAGCCTTCGCCGACCTCGCCGCCGACGAAGACTGGTGCGAACCCGTGGTCGACGCATCCCGCGCCTTTGAAATCACGGGCGGGCGCCACCCTGTCGTGGAACGCGCCCTGCGAAAGCAGGGCAGCGGCCCCTTCGTCGCCAACGACTGCGCGCTGACAGGCGGCGAAACCCCCGCCATCTGGCTGCTGACCGGCCCGAACATGGCGGGGAAATCCACCTTCCTGCGCCAGAACGCCCTCATCGCGCTTCTGGCCCAAGCTGGCAGCTACGTTCCCGCCGCATCGGCCCATATCGGCCTCGTCAGCCAATTGTTCAGCCGCGTCGGCGCGGCGGATGACCTCGCCCGTGGCCGCTCTACATTCATGGTGGAAATGGTCGAAACCGCCGCCATCCTGAACCAGGCCGACGACCGCGCGCTTGTGATCCTCGACGAAATCGGTCGCGGCACCGCGACCTACGATGGCCTTTCCATCGCATGGGCCACGCTGGAACACCTGCACGAAGCCAACCGCTGCCGCGCGCTTTTCGCCACGCATTACCACGAAATGACCGCCCTCGCCGGCAAGCTGACGGGCGTTGAAAACGCCACTGTCACGGTCAAGGAATGGGAAGGCGACGTGATCTTCCTGCACGAGGTCAAGAAAGGCGCCGCCGACCGCAGCTACGGCGTGCAAGTCGCCCGCCTTGCCGGGTTGCCGCAAAGCGTGATCGACCGCGCCAAGATCGTGCTCGAAGCCCTGGAAAGCGGCGAACGTCAGGGCGGCGCACGGCCCAAGGCGTTGATCGACGACCTGCCGTTGTTCAGCATCGCCCCCGCCGCCGCGCGACCGGTCGCCAAATCCTCACCCTTGGAGGCGATGCTGGCGAATATCCACCCCGACGAACTCAGCCCAAAAGACGCCCTGCGCCTGATCTATGAATTGAAAGACGCCCTGAAAGCCTGACCCGCCTGCGGGGGTCCGGGGGCAGAAAGCCCCCCGGCATTGGCCGAATTCAGCCAGCCGTATTCGAAGAAACCCCGACCTGCGCCGGACGGAGCAGGCGGTCATGCAGCATGAACCCCTCGGTCATCACCTGGATGATCTGGCCAACCTTGGTTCCCGGAAGCGGCGCTTCGAACATTGCCTCGTGGCTTTGCGGGTCGAACGTGTCGCCCACGGCGGGCGTGATCGGCTTCATGCCATGTTTCGTCATCACATTCGTCAGCTCGCGCAATGTCAGTTGCACGCCTTCGAACAGCGCGGCGGCAGCCGCCTTTTGCTCGTCGGTCGCAGCCTGAAGCGCGCGGTTCAGGTTGTCATAAACCGGCAGCAGATCGCGCGCCAGTTTCGATCCGCCATATTGCTCGGCCTCGCGCCGGTCACGCTCGCCGCGTTTGCGGGCGTTCTCGGCATCGGCCAAGGCCCGCATGAAACGGTCGCGCATCTCGTCTCGTTCGGCCCGAAGCGCATCCAGCTCGTCCGCCTCGGCGAACTCGTTCAGCCCCTCCTCGATCGCGAACTCTTCCGAAACCGTCTTGTCGTCTGCCATAACCTGTCGCCTTCTCACTTGCCCCGATCAGACATCAACCGTCCGACGAGTTGCGCGGTGTAATCCACGATGGGAACGATCCGGCCATAATTCAGCCGGGTCGGACCAATCACGCCCACCGCGCCGATGATTTTCCGATCCGCGTTCATATAAGGAGAAACGACGAGACTTGAACCCGAAAGTGAGAAGAGTTTGTTCTCGGACCCGATAAAAATACGCACCCCCTCGCCGGTTTCCGCCAATTCGAGGAATTCGGCGATGTCGCGCTTGCGCTCCAGATCGTCGAACAGGCTGCGAATCCGTTCAAGGTCGATGCCCTCTTCCTCGATCAGGTTCGCCCGGCCACGCACGATCAGCCGCTCGGATGTCTCTCCGGGGTTTTCCCAGACCGCCAGACCCGACTGCACCAGATCTTGCGCCAACACGTCGATCTCTTGACGCCGCTTGCCGATTTCCGCCGTGATGGTCCGGCGCAACTCGGTCAGCGTCTTGCCCTCGGCCAGCGCGTTCAGGAAATTCGCGGCCTCGCGCATCGAACTGGGCGTCTGGCCGGGCGGCGGGGTGAAAATCCGGTTCTCGACCTGCCCGTTGGCCAGCACCAACACCACCAATGCGCGATCGGGCGACAGCGACACGAATTCGATATGCCGGATCGGCGCTTCCACCTTGGGCGCCAGCACCAGACTGGCCCCCCGCGTGATGCCCGACAGCGCCGCACCGACATGGTCAAGCAAGGACGCCACGTCCTGATCGTTCGACCCGGTGGTCGCGTCGATCCGCTCGCGATCCTCATCTGCCAGACTGCCCACCTCGAGCAGGCTGTCGACGAACATCCGCAACCCCAGCTGCGTCGGAATCCGCCCCGCCGAGACATGCGGGCTGTCCAGAAGCCCCAGAAACTCCAGATCCTGCATCACGTTTCGGATCGTCGCCGCCGAAAGCTTTTCGGTCATGCTGCGCGTCAGCGTGCGCGACCCTACCGGATCGCCCGACTCCAGATACCCTTCGACCACGCGGCGAAACACCTCGCGCGAGCGGTCGTTCATATCTGACAGGATTTTCGAACCGTCCGTCATTGTCCGCCTCTCTACGCAGAGACCGAGATTACCCTGCCCCTGCCGCCCGTCAATCGCCGCCTGAAACAGGCTTGCACAGAAGGGGCCTGACTGCGTATCTGACCCCAATCGATACAAGGATCAAGACATGCGCCCATCCGGCCGGAAACTCAACGAACCGCGGCTCATCAGCATCGAACCCAATGTGATGAAACACGCCGAAGGATCGTGCCTGATCAAGATGGGCGAAACCCACGTCCTCTGCTCGGCCACGATCGAAGACAAGGCCCCGCCTTTCCTGAAAAACACAGGCCTTGGCTGGGTCACGGCGGAATACGGCATGCTGCCCCGCGCCACCAATTCGCGTACGCGGCGTGAAGCGGCGGCGGGCAAGCAATCTGGCCGCACGCAGGAAATCCAGCGCCTGATCGGCCGCGCCCTGCGCGCAGGCGTCGACCGTTCGGCACTGGGCGAACGCCAGATCGTCATCGATTGCGACGTGATCCAGGCCGATGGCGGCACCCGCTGCGCATCGATCACCGGCGGATTTGTCGCGCTGCAACTCGCCGTGGCGAAACTGCTGAAATCCGGCGCGATCGTCAGCGACCCGATCATCGACCACGTCGCCGCAATTTCATGCGGCATCTACGCGGGCCAAGCCGTGCTCGACCTCGACTATGCCGAGGATTCGACCGCTGGCACCGACGGCAACTTCATCCTGACCGGCCGGGGCCGGCTGATCGAAGTGCAGATGTCTGCCGAAGGCGCGACCTTCTCGCGCGATGAAATGGGCCAATTGCTCGACCTCGCCGAAGCGGGCTGCGCCGAACTGGTCGCCGCACAGAAAGCAGCCTTGGCCTGATGCGTAAGTTTACCGAACCACGGCTATTGGTCGCGACCCATAACAAGGGCAAGCTGGAAGAGATTTCGGCCTTGTTAGAGCCGTATTCGGTAAACGTCACCTCGGCGGGAGAGCTCGGCCTTTCCGAACCCGCCGAGACGGAAACCACCTTTATCGGCAACGCCCGCATCAAGGCGCATTTCGCCGCCAAAGCGTCAGGCCTGCCCGCTTTAGCCGACGATTCCGGCATATCGGTCGATGCCTTGGGCGGCGCGCCCGGGGTTTACACTGCCGACTGGACCGAAACCCCGATGGGCCGCGATTTCACCATCGGCATGACCCGCGTCTGGTCCGAACTCGAAGCGATGAACGCCCCCTACCCCCGTCGCGCCCAGTTTCGCAGCACGCTCGTCCTCGCATGGCCAGACGGGCACGACGAAGTGTTCGAAGGCGTGATGCACGGTCAGGTCGTCTGGCCCATGCGCGGCACGCAGGGCCACGGCTATGACCCGATGTTCCAGCCGGATGGCCATGACATCACCTGTGGCGAAATGGACCGCTGGAAGAAGAACGAGATCAGCCATCGCGCCGATGCCTTCCGTAAGCTGGTGAAAGGATGCTTCACATGAAACGCATTTCCACAGGATCGCCGTTCGAGGCGACGATGGGCTATAGCCGTGCGGTCGTCAAAGGCGGTTGGTGCTTTGTTTCAGGCGTCACCGGTTACGACTACGCCACCATGACCATGCCTGAAGGCATCGCCGATCAGGCCCGCAACTGCTTTGCCACCATCGGTTCGGTGCTGACCCAAGCAGGCTTCACGATGGACGATATCGTGCGCGTCCAATACACCGTCACCGATACTGCGCTGGTCGAAGACCTGGTGCCCGCCTTGGGCGCGGCGCTTGCCGACATTCGCCCCGCCGCGACGATGGTGATCGCCGGCCTGATCCGCCCCGAAATGAAGGTCGAGATCGAGGTTACGGCTTTCAAAGGATAAGCGATGCAAGACTGGCAAGCAGGCGGCTTCGGGCTCTATCTGCACTGGCCGTTCTGCCAGTCGAAATGCCCCTATTGCGATTTCAACAGCCACGTCGCCGCCAGCATCGACCAGACCCGCTGGCGCAATGCCTACCTGCGCGAAATTGCCCGCCTTGGGGCCGAAACCAAAGGCCGCGTGCTGCAAACCGTGTTCTTCGGGGGCGGGACGCCTTCGCTGATGGATCCGGGCATCGTAGCGGACATCCTGACTGCGATCCGCGCCACCTGGCCGATGGTGAACGATCCGGAAATCACACTGGAGGCGAACCCGGGCTCGGTCGAGGCCGGGCGCTTCCGCGGCTATCGCGACGCGGGTGTGACGCGGGTTTCGATGGGCGTGCAAGCGCTGAACGATACCGACCTGCGCCGCCTCGGACGGCTGCATTCAGTGGCGGAAGCAACGCAAGCCTTTGAAATCGCACGAAATTGCTTTGATCGTGTCAGCTTTGACCTGATCTATGCGCGGCAAGACCAAAGCTTGCAAGACTGGCGTGCAGAGCTGACTGCCGCGCTGTCGATGGCCGTCGACCATCTGTCGATGTATCAATTGACCATCGAAGACGGCACCGCCTTTGGCGACCGCTTTGCACGCGGCAGGCTGCGCGGCCTTCCCGATGACGACGTGCAAGCCGACATGTACGAGGTCACCCAAGAGGTCTGTGCAGCCCATGGCATGCCCGCCTACGAGGTGTCAAACCACGCGGCCCCCGGATCGGAAAGCCGCCACAATCTGATCTATTGGCGGATGGGCGATTACATCGGCATCGGTCCCGGAGCGCATGGGCGGCTGACGCTGGACGAAACGCGCTGGGCCACCGAAGCTCCCCGCGCTCCGGGCGCATGGCTGGCCCTTGTCGAGGCAGAAAAAGCGGGCGAGCAGCCGCGCGAGCCGATCGCGTCCGCCGATCAGGCGACCGAATACATGTTGATGTCGCTGCGGCTAACCGAAGGAATGGATATCGCCCGCTTCGAACGGCTGAACGGGGCCGAACTCGACCCGGGACGCATTGCGAACCTGACCGATCTGGGCCTTGTCACAGCCACAGGCGGGCGCCTTACCGCCAGTGCAAGCGGGCGGATCGTCCTGAACGGTGTGCTGCGTGAACTGCTCGCCTAAATCGCCAGATCGCGCCGCGCTACCGAAAGGGCAGAACACAGCATATCCAGATCGTCGAGCGACCGGTAATGCACGGTCAGCGTGCCCCCCTCGCCCAAAACCCCGTGCTCGATGACCACGCGCATGTTCAGGTTTGCGGATAGATCGTTTTCCAATGCGCGCGTATCCGCGTCTTTCTCCACCCGCGGCCGCGGACCCGATGATTTCCCGGCACCCTTTTGCTCCGGATGCTTCGCCAACGCCTCGGTTTCGCGAACAGAAAGGTTCCGTTCGACAACCTGACGGGCAAGTTCGGAAGCGCGCGGCGAGGTGATCAGAGCGCGCGCATGGCCGGCCGAAAGCTTGCCCTCGCGCACAAGGCCCTGTACGTCATCGGGCAAATTAAGGAGCCGCAGCAGGTTTGCAATGTGACTACGACTTTTCGAAAGCGCCTCGGCTACCTTTTCTTGTGTGTGACCGAAGCGTTCCATCAACTGCTTGTAGGCTAGCGCCTCTTCAACCGCATTAAGGTCAGCCCTCTGGATGTTTTCGATGATCGCGACTTCGATCACTTCGGAATCGCTGAAATCGCGCAAGATCACCGGAAGTTCATGAACCTGGGCCAGTTGTGCTGCCCGCCAGCGGCGCTCGCCAGCAACGATTTCATAACGGTCCCCGGTCCCGATCTGCCGCACGATCAAAGGTTGGATGATACCCTTGAGGCGGATGGAATCGGCCAGTTCCTGCAAAGCTTCCGGTTGAAAATCGCGGCGCGGCTGGTTCGGGTTCGGGATCAGCTTCTCGACTGGCACAAGCATATCGGGCCGACGCGGACGATCCGGCGCCAGAGGGTCAAGCTCGACGTTGACATCGGCCATAAGGGCCGACAGGCCCCGCCCCAGACCGCGCCGTTCGTTTTTCCTGTCCATCATGCGGGCTCCTTGCTGTGGGCGATCGGGTGTCGGGTGATGATTTCCGCGGCAAGGGCGCGATAGGCTTCACTTCCCTTTGACGCCGAGTCGTAGCTCAGGACAGGCATCGCGAAGGACGGCGCTTCGGAAACACGCACATTGCGGGGAATGATCGTCGCGAACACCAGATCGCCCAGTGTCTGGCGCGCGTCAGTCTCGACCTGCTGGCTAAGCCGGTTACGCCCGTCATACATTGTAAGGACCACGCCCTCGATCCGTAACGAGGGGTTTGCCGTCTGTCGCACCTCACGGATCGTGAGCATCAGTTGCGATAGCCCTTCCAGCGCAAAGAATTCCGACTGAAGCGGGACAAGAACCGAATGGCAAGCAACCATCGCATTCACCGTAAGCAGGCTCAGCGACGGGGGGCAGTCTATCAGGATGAAGTCGAAACCGAACGTATCGATCGCCGGTTGCCGAAGGGAATCATGTAACAAAAAGCTGCGTTTCTCGTTGGAAAACAGCTCCATATCAGCCGAAGACAGATCCGCATTCGCCGGGCATATCCAAAGATTCGCGACACTGCTCTGCTGGATGACGTCGCTCAGCGGGGCGTCATCAATCAAAAGATCATAGGTTGTCAAACGCCGATCCTCGCTCGCAACGCCCAAGCCGGTCGAAGCGTTGCCCTGCGGATCAAGGTCGACCAACAGCACCTTTGCCCCCGCTTCCGCCAACCCGGCAGCGAGGTTTATGGCCGTCGTAGTCTTGCCCACGCCACCCTTCTGGTTGGCTATGGCGATTATCCGCGCCGCATGGTTCCGCGTGGGATCAGACATGGTTGATATCTTTCACTTTCAAAACAACAGCTTGCGGGTCAGTCATGCTTGGCACGACATCCAGCGAGAACGTCCAGTTCTTACGCGCTTCATCCACTTCCGCGCGCCATGAGGCGCCTTTCGGAAACAGCGCCGTGCCACCACGCGCCAAATGCCTTGATGCAAAGCCGCAAAGACCGCCAAGCGGCGCTAGTGCGCGGGCCGAGAGCATATCGGCATTCAAAGGGCCGACAGCTTCGATCCGTTCGGTAAGTATTGCAGGGGCAATCGCCAGTTCCCGGGAAGCCTCGCGCAGGAAGGCAGCCTTGCGCTGATCAACCTCGACAAGCGTGAATTGCGCCTCCGGATTTCGTTCGGCAGCAATGATCGCAATCACGACACCGGGAAATCCGCCGCCACTGCCCAGGTCAACCCAATGACGAAACATTTGCTGCGGGTAAAGTTGCGCCGAATCCAGAATATGACGCTCCCACGCTGACCCGATCGAAGACTTGGAGACCAGATTGATCGTAGGGTTCCACTTCGCCAACAGGTCAGAAAGCCGACGCAATTTGTCGGCTGTTTCACGTGAAACAGTCAGGTCAGGGCCAATAGCCAGCATCAGGCAGACACCGAAGCACGCCTCGCCTTACGCAAATGCGCGAGAATAAGCGTCAGCGCTGCTGGCGTCATTCCCTCGATCCTGCTGGCTTGAGCGAGATTCTCAGGCAAATGTCGGCACAGCTTCAGTTTCAGCTCATTCGAAAGGCCGGACAAACCAGCGTAGTCGAAATCTGACGGTATCGCCTCGTTCTCCTCACGGCGCAAAAGCGCGGCGTCGTTCGTCTGGCGGTGCAAATACTGTGCGTACAGTGCGTCAGTCGCAACCTGCCGCTTGATCTGTTCCGGAAATGCCGCGAACTCGGGACAAAATCCCTCGACCACTGCAAGCGCTTCCTCTCCAAACGAAAGCAGATCGAATCCGCTTCTGCGAGCGCCGTCTTGACTCACTTTTAGCGGCGTATCAGCCAGATCCTTTGACGAAAGCCGGACAGAATCTAGCGCCGTCTTGGCAGACCCAAGCTGCCGCGCCTTCTCTCCGAACGCTGCCCGACGCTGCTCTGAAACGATTCCCAGGCTGATCGCAACCGGTGTCAGGCGCTGATCGGCGTTGTCAGCGCGCAACGCGAGCCGGAATTCGGCACGCGAGGTAAACATCCTATAGGGCTCGGTCACGCCACGGGTCACCAGATCGTCAACCATGACTCCGATATAGCTGTCGGTCCGGCTGAAATGAATGCTGTCGCGCCCCAACGCCGCCGCAGCCGCATTCAATCCGGCCACCAACCCCTGCGCCGCCGCCTCTTCATATCCAGTAGTTCCGTTTATTTGTCCGGCAAAGAAAAGGCCAGACAGCCCCTTAACCTCAAGCGTTCCGCGCAAACCCCGAGGGTCAAAGTAATCATATTCGATTGCGTACCCGGGTTGCAAAATTTGAACCCGCTCAAGCCCGCGGATCGATCTGACGTAACGCTCTTGCACCTCGGCGGGCAGTGATGTCGAAATCCCGTTCGGATAGACCGTGTGATCGTCCAAGCCTTCCGGTTCGAGAAAAACCTGATGCGATTCTTTATCCGAAAACCGGACAACCTTGTCTTCGATCGACGGACAGTATCGCGGCCCCACGCCTTCGATGTGCCCACCATACATTGCGGACTTTTCAAGGTTGTCCCGCACGATCTGGTGTGTCTCAGGGTTGGTATGGGTGATCCCGCAGGATATCTGACGAACCTGTGGCCTGGAGTTGAAAAAGGAAAACACCACCGGATCTTCGTCGCCCGGCTGTTCATCCAGAACGCTCCAGTCGATCGTCCGACCATCAAGCCGCGGCGGCGTGCCCGTCTTCAACCTACCCCGAGAGAGGTCAAGCGCAGCCAGACGCTCCGCCAATAAGGACGACGGCGCATCGCCCATACGCCCCCCGGGGCGACGAACGTCACCGATATGAATAACACCGTTCAGAAAAGTACCCGCCGTCAAAATGACCGAACGCGCCCGCAGATCAGTGCCATCCGACAGCACAACCCCGCTAACCCGTCCATTTTCCTGCAGCAGATCGGTAACTTCGCCCTCGACAACGTCCAGCCCGCTCTGCTGCGACAACAAATTCTGCATCGCAGAGCGATAGAGCAAACGATCAGCCTGGGCGCGCGGCCCCTGAACAGCCGGACCCTTTCGCCGGTTCAACAAACGGTACTGGATCGCCGCTGCATCCGCCGCCCGCGCCATCACCCCGTCCATAGCGTCGATCTCGCGGACCAGATGGCCCTTACCCAACCCGCCGATTGCCGGATTGCAGGACATGACGCCAATCGACCCGGCTTTCAGCGTGACAAGCGCGGTCCGCGCACCCATCCGCGCAGCGGCCGCTGCAGCTTCTGATCCGGCATGTCCTCCGCCGATGACTATGACATCGTAGTGTTTCACGTGAAACATTCACTTTCCGATGCAAAAGCTGGAGAATATCTCGTCCAGCAAGTTTTCAACGTCGATCCGCCCGACAAGCCCTTCCAACGCCCGAATAGCTACCCGCAGCTCGTTCGCGGCAATCTCGGTCCGCGCTGGACCTCTCTCTACCTCAACCCGCGCCGATTCCATAGCCCCGATCGCCGCCATTATGAACTGCCGATGCCGTTCGCGCGTCACAATGCCCGCGCCCTCGGTCATCTGCTCCAATCGCGCCGAAATCTGTTCCAGCAAAGCGTCGACACCCTGCCCCGTCAGCCCCGAAACGCCCGTGCCGTGCAGGTCTCCCTTGGCACGCACAACCACGTCACCATCCGTCGGGGCAATACCCGCTATCGTCTCGCCCGTGTCAAGAAACACCCTCAGGTCGGCCCGCTGCGCCCGACCGATTCCCCGCTCGACCCCGATCCGCTCGACCGCATCCTGTGCCTCGCGCAGTCCGGCCGTGTCGAGCAATGTCACAGCATATCCGGATATATCCATCCGGACTTCGATCACATCGCGCGTCGTACCCGCAATTTCTGACGTAATCGCAGCCTCACGTCCGGCCAAAGCATTGAGAAGCGTAGATTTTCCAGCGTTCGGAACGCCTACGATAGCAACCTCGAACCCGTCCCGAATCCGCTCGGCGGCCTTCGACCCGGCCACTTCGCTGCGCAGATCTTCCAGAACAGATTCCACCAGATCCCGCACTTCCGGTACCACATCGACCGGCACGTCTTCGTCGACGAAATCGATCGTCGCCTCCAGTAACGCAGCAGCGCGGATGAGCTTCCGGCGCCACTCTTCGGCCCGACGACCGATCACCCCCGAAAAGACGCGCAAGGCCTGCCGACGCTGTGCTTCGGTCTCTGCATCGATCAGATCGGCCAATCCCTCGACCTGCGCCAGATCGAGCCGTCCATTTTCCAGCGCACGTCGCGTAAACTCGCCCGCTTCCGCCAGCCGCAGCCCATCTTGTCCGGCCAAAGCCCGCAACACCGATTGAACCACCGCACCAGACCCGTGAACCTGCAATTCAGCTGAGGTTTCGCCGGTAAAACTCGCCCCCGCGTCGAACAGCAAGACAAGCGCCTCGTCCAGAACCTGTCCTTCCCAGACCAGCCGCCGCAAAGCGGCACGCCGCGCAGCCGGCAATGGCCCGCTCAGCGCTACCACAGCGTCATGCGCGCGCGGGCCTGACAGCCGCAAGACGGCGACGCCCGCCTTACCACGCGCACTGGCAAGGGCAAAAATCGTGTCCAAACCGGATCAACCCGTTGAAAGTTATCAGCTATTCATTGAATCGAAGAATTCGCTGTTGCTCTTGGTCTGCTTCAGCTTGCCAATCAGGAACTCGATGGCATCGGTCGTTCCCATCGGATTCAAGATCCGCCGCAACACATAGGTCTTCTGCAGATCGATCTTGTCGACCAGCAAATCTTCCTTCCGCGTGCCCGACTTCAGAATGTCGATCGCCGGGAACACGCGCTTGTCCGCAACCTTGCGGTCCAGCACGATCTCGCTGTTACCCGTACCTTTGAATTCTTCGAAAATCACCTCGTCCATCCGGCTACCGGTATCGATCAGCGCCGTGGCGATAATGGTCAGCGACCCGCCCTCTTCGATATTCCGCGCCGCACCAAAAAACCGCTTCGGCCGCTGCAAGGCGTTCGCATCCACACCACCGGTCAGAACCTTGCCCGACGACGGCACCACCGTGTTGAACGCCCGACCCAGACGCGTGATCGAATCGAGCAAGATCACGACATCGCGCTTGTGCTCGACCAGACGCTTGGCCTTTTCGATCACCATCTCGGCCACCGCCACGTGCCGCGTCGCAGGTTCGTCAAATGTCGAAGAAACCACCTCGCCACGCACCGACCGCTGCATGTCGGTCACTTCCTCGGGTCGTTCGTCGATCAGCAGCACGATCAGGTAACACTCGGGGTGATTGGTCGCCACCGAATGCGCGATATTCTGCAAAAGCACCGTCTTACCCGTCCGCGGCGGTGCCACGATCAGGGCGCGCTGGCCTTTACCGATCGGGCAAACCAGATCGATAATCCGGGCCGAACGGTCCCGTATCGTCGGATCTTCGATCTCCATCTTCAACCGCTCGTCGGGATAAAGCGGCGTCAGGTTGTCAAAGTGTACCTTGTGGCGCGCCCGCTCGGGATCGTCGAAATTGATCTTCGTCGCCTTGACCAGCGAAAAATACCGCTCGGCCTCGCGCGGCGCCTGAATCACACCCTCGATCGTATCCCCCGTCCGCAGCGAAAACTGCCGGATCATCTCGGGGCTGACGTAAATATCATCCGGACCGGGCAGATAATTCGCTTCCGGCGACCGCAGGAAACCGAACCCGTCCTGAAGCACCTCAAGCACACCGTCGCCACCGATTTCGAACCCGTCCTCGGCATGTTCCTTCAGGATCTGGAACATCATCTCGCCCTTACGCATCGAGGGCGCGTTCTCGATCTCCCATTCCTCGGCCATCGCCAGCAAATCCGCGGGCGTCTTGGCCTTGAGGTCGGAAAGGTTCAAACGTTCGATCGTTTCGGTCATGGGGAAATGTCCAAAAGCCACCCGAAAAGGGCTGGCAGGCAGGATGGGAACGGGAAATGCCACGGGCCGGACGGCCCTGCAAAGCCGCAAATATGGGAAGGCCCCCGTAAAGTCAACGCCGCGTCAGAATTTCACGATGACCGAGACCACAATCACCACCATCAGCAGCGTCGGAATCTCGTTCATCATCCGGTATTGCCGCCCCGTCAGACTGTTCCGCCCGGCCAGAAAATCCTTCCGCCGCAGTCCGAGCCAATGGTGAAACCACGTCATCCCCAAAACCGAAGCCGCTTTCGTCCATGGCCAGATCTCGTCCCAACTCACGATCCCCGGCGTAAACACCAGCGCCAAGCCGAACACCCAGACCGCAACCATCGCCGGGTTCATGATCGCCCGCAGCAGGCGCCGCTCCATCGTCTGGAACATCGCATCCGTCTTGCTGCCCGCCTCCACCTCCTCGACGTGATAGACGAAAAGCCGCGGCAGATAGAACAACCCGGCCATCCAGGCGATCACGGAAATCACGTGGAACGCCTTGGTCCAAAGATACCAGTCGGCCAGAAAATCCCCCACCATTTTGCGGCACAGCCCCTCTTTCTTATCATCTTCTAAATAAAAGAAGATTCTTACTTGATAGATGATGTAGGCCCTGTGGACAACGGGATCGGTCATTCCGTCCACCTTTCCATCCACAGGTTAAAACATGTGGATAACTATCGAAAGTCTCGGAAGCAGATCAAAAATAGATAACACAACACTATGATATACATAGAAAATTTTTTTCGGGCTGCGCCCCTCTTGTCCACATTCCATCCATGCACAGGCAGCACATGACCGATGTCATCCCCAACCCCGTGACTCGCCCGTCAACAGGTGGATGATCGGCACCCGCGGCTTGACAAACCACCGGTCGGCGGTCCTCCTCGGCAAATCCGTCTAAACTGCACCCATGCGGGCAGCAGGAACAAACGCAGACTATCCACAGGACCACCCCCAAGACACCGATGACAGACCGCCCCCTCATCCTCGCCTCGGCGTCAGAAATCCGCGCCACGCTTTTGCGTAATGCGGGCCTCTCCGTGCAGGCCCTTCCGGCCCGTATCGACGAAGAAACGATCCGCCACGCGCTGACCGCCGAAGCAGCTCACCCCCGTGACATCGCGGACACTCTGGCCGAGATGAAGGCGCGCAAACTCGCCGAAAAGCACCCCGAATCCCTCGTCCTCGGCTGCGACCAGATCCTCGAATTCAAACGCGAAAGCTGGGCCAAGCCCGAAACCCCGTCCGATGCGCTTTCGCAGCTTCGAACTCTGCGCGGCCAGACCCACCGCCTGCTCTCTGCCGCCGTCCTCTACGACCGCGCCGAACCTGTCTGGCGTCACGTGGCCGAGGTCCGCCTTACCATGCGTGACGCCTCAGATGCCTATCTGTCCGACTACGTCACCCGCAATTGGGACAGCATCCGCCACGCCGTCGGCGCCTACAAACTCGAAGAGGAAGGCGCCCGCCTTTTCACCACCATCGAGGGCGATTACTTCTCGGTCCTCGGCCTGCCCCTCTTGCCGCTCTTGAACTATCTGTCGCAGCGGGGTTTCATCTCCGCATGACAGATCATCCGCGCATCCCCCTCGCAGGCGTCATCGGCTCGCCCATCGCGCACAGCCGCTCTCCGGCGTTGCATGGCTATTGGCTCAAACGCTACGGCATCAAGGGCCATTACATCCCGCTCGACATCGCGCAGGCCGATCTTGCCGAGGCACTCCGCATGATGCCCCGCATGGGCTTTGTCGGCTGCAATGTGACCATCCCGCATAAAGAGGCGATCCTGAACCTCGCCGATGTCGTCACCGACCGGGCCGCCCTCATCGGGGCTGCAAACACGCTCATCTTCCGCAAGGATGGCAAGATTCAGGCCGACAACACCGACGGCTCGGGCTTCATTGCCAACCTGCGCCAGCACGCGCCCAACTGGCAGCCCGCCTCCGGCCCCGCCGCCGTTTTCGGCGCAGGCGGTGCCGCCCGCGCCGTCATCGCCGCGTTGATCGAGGTTGGCGTGCCCGAAATCCGCCTCGCCAACCGCACCCGCGCCCGCGCCGACGCGCTCCGCAGCGATTTCGGCGCCAAGGTCCACGTCTACGATTGGGTTCAGGCCGACGCGATGATCGACGGCGCCGCCACTGTCGTGAACACCACCGCCCTCGGCATGACCGGCAAGCCCGATCTCGTCCTTCCCTTAGGCACGCTCTCTCCCCGCGCCCTCGCCACCGACCTCGTCTATACCCCGCTCAAAACCCAGTTCCTGATCGAGGCCGAAGCCCGTGGTGCGACAACCGTCGACGGTCTAGGCATGCTTTTGCATCAGGCCGCCCCCGGTTTCGAACGCTGGTTCGGCCACCGCCCCGAAGTGGACGAGGCCACGCGCGCAGCGGTCCTCTCCGCATGACCTTCCGCCTTGGCCTGACCGGCTCGATCGGCATGGGCAAATCGACCACCGCCCAGATGTTCCGTGACGCGGGCCTTCCCGTCTGGGATGCCGACGCAGCCGTGCACCGTCTTTACGCCACCGACGGCGCCGCCGTAGCCCCCATTGCCGCCCTGCACCCCGCTGCCCTCACCCCCCAAGGCATCGACCGCCCGGCGCTCAAGGAATGGATCGCCGCCGACCCCGCCGCCCTTGGCCTGATCGAATCCATCGTCCACCCCCTCGTCGCCGCCGACCGCGCCGCCTTTCTGGCCAGCACCACCGGCGATATCGCCGTCCTCGACATCCCCCTCCTGTTCGAGAAAAACAGCGAGGCCGAGTTCCACGCCACCCTCCTCGTGACCGCGCCCGCCGCCCTGCAACGCGCCCGCGTCCTGTCACGCCCCGGCATGACACCCGCGCAGCTCGATCTCATCCTGTCGCGCCAGATGCCCGATGCCGAAAAGCGCCGCCGCTCCACCCATATCGTCGAAACGCTCACCCTCGACAGCACGCGCGCCTTCGTGCATGCCCTCATCGCCTATATCCGTCAGGTGCCTCATGCGTGAAATCGTCCTCGACACCGAAACCACCGGGTTTGAGCCTTCCGAAGGCGACCGCATCGTCGAAATCGGCGCGGTCGAACTGTTCAACCACCTGCCCACGGGTCGCACCTACCACCAATACATCAACCCCAAACGCGCCATGCCCACCGCCGCATTCGAGGTGCACGGACTGGGCGACGAATTCCTGCGCGACAAACCGGTATTCAAAGACATCGCAGGCGCGTTTCTGGAATTCATCGGCGATGCCCAACTCGTCATCCATAACGCCGCCTTCGACATGAAATTCCTAAACGCCGAACTCGAATGGGCGGGCCTGTCGAAACTCCCCAACAGCCGCGCCACTGACACGCTGTTGATCGCGCGCAGCCGCTTTCCCGGCGCCCCCGCCTCGCTCGACGCGCTCTGCCGCCGCTTTGGCGTCGACAACTCCGCCCGCGAAAAGCACGGCGCATTGCTCGACAGCGAAATCCTGGCCGAAGTCTATCTGGAACTCGTCGGTGGCCGCCAACCCGACTTTGGCCTCGGCGCCGATCCGGCCCCTGCCGCAGGCTCTGCCGCGCAAATACGCGCTGACTGGCGCCCCCGCCCGCGCCCCGAACCGCTCCCGTCCCGCGTCACCGAAGCCGAAGCCGCCGCCCACGCCGCCTTCGTCGCCAAACTGGGCGAAGGGGCGCTCTGGCTGAAACGGCAATAACCGGCGCATCGGAAAACCCTTCCGATGCGCCTTTATCGTGCTGGCGCTTACAGTTTACCCGCGTTCTGTTGCACCATCATAAAGGTGTCGTAGTTATACTCGGCAACCTGCGCCCAAGTGTAATGCTCGGACCGGAACGCCTTGATCGACCCCCAGATCTTTGCAAACGCGGGGTTTGACGCCTCCATTTCGGCATAAACCTCGTTGGCGGCGTTGAAACAGGCTTCCAGAACCTCGGGCGTAAACGGCCGCAACTGTGCGCCTTGGCCGACCAGCGCCTTGATCGCGGTCGGGTTCTTGTAATCGTACAGTTGCAGCATGTTCGCATCCGCCGCCTGACAGGCTGTCCGCAGCAAAGACTGATAGGCTGGGGGCAGTTCGTCGTATTTCGCCTTGTTGAACATGAAGTGGACGGTCGGGCCACCCTCCCACCAGCCGGGATAATAGTAATAGGGCGCGACCTTCACGAAGCCGAGCTTTTCGTCGTCATAGGGGCCGACCCATTCGGCAGCGTCGATGGTGCCCTTTTCCAGCGCGGGGTAAATGTCGCCCCCCGCAATCTGCTGTGGCACCACACCCAGCTTTTCCAGCACCTTGCCCGCAAAGCCGCCAACCCGCATCTTCAGGCCTGACAGGTCCGCGACCGTGTTGATCTCCTTGCGATACCAGCCGCCCATCTGCACGCCGGTATTGCCGCCGGGGAACGCCACGATGTTCTGCGCGGCAAGGAATTCGTTATAAAGCCCGATCCCGCCGCCGTGATAATGCCACGCATTGATCCCCCGCGCCGAAAGCGAAAACGGCACCGCAGCGGCCAGCGCCCAGGTCGGATCCTTGCCCCAATAATAATAGCCCACCGTATGGCAGGCCTCGATATTGCCAGCCGTCACCTCGTCGGCGGCCTGCAGGCCGGGCACCAGTTCGCCCGCGGCGAAAACCTGGATCTGGAAATTCCCGTCCGTCGCCTCCGACAAGTATTTCGACAAGACCTCGGCCCCGCCGTAAATCGTGTCGAGCGATTTAGGAAAGGACGAGGTCAAGCGCCACGTCACCTTGGGTGCCGCCTGCGCCAGTGCGGGCGCAGCAAGTGTGACGGCCCCCGCGCCGCCTATGGCGGCTTTGGTCAGGAATGAACGACGATCCATGAAATCTCCTCCCGTTTCTTTCAAGGGTGAAGGCAAGTTTCTGCAACCCTGCGCTGAAAGCAAGCCTTTCGCGCAGGGAGGGGCCGAATTGACGTGGCGTCAGCCGCCGCGCCTTACTATGGCCTCGACGTCGATCACCTCGGGCTCGTCCGGCTCGACCGGTTCAGGCTCGGGTGCAGGTGCCGCGCGCGGCGGAGAAACCATCAACGCAAGCGACTCGGCACCCGTGGCGCTCGGCCCGGTCTTTTCGGGCGGCTCGCGCCAGGAAAGCGTGTCGAACCCGCCGCAATTGTCGCAGATCGGGTCCCAGATCGCGTGCACGGCCTGACATTTGTCGCAGCACCATTGCGGCCCGCGCGGGGCGGTCAGCGCCTTTGAAAGCCACCCGCGCACCACGGCATCATCGCTGCCTTCGCCGCGTTCGATCGCGGCCATGATCGCCAGCGAACGGCGGGTCGGGTGGGTTTCCACGATGTTCCCCAACGCGCGCCGCGCTTGCGGAAAATCCTCGGCGGCGATGTTCAATTCGGCCATAAGCAGCCGCGTTTCCTCGTGGTCCGGGTGGTTCGCGGTCAGCGTCTTGAACCGCTTGAGCCGCGCCTGCGGCGTCTCGGCCGGTTCGATATCGGCGAAAGCGGCGGCAAGGTCAGGGTGGGGCTTGGCGTCCCACGCCTTTTTCAGCACGCGCGTCGCGGCCTTCCTGTCGCCCTTGTCGATCAGCGCACGCGCGGCCATGGCGGCAGCCGGAATGAGGTCGGGCGATTGCTTGTTTGCCTCGATCGCCGCTTCCCGCGCCTCGATGCTCGCCCCTTCGTCCAGCACGCCCTGCGCCTGTTGCAGCGCCAACACCGCATCGCGGCGGCGGTACACATCCTTGGGCAGCGCCCCCGCCTTCAGTTTTGCCCCAAGCGTGGCGCGCGCCCCCTTCCAATCCCGCTGTTCAGCTTGCAGCTTCAGCAAAATGTCATGCGTCTCAAGGTGCTTTGGCTTCAACTCATGCGCCTTTTGCGCCAGCTTCAGCGCGGTTTCGCCATCCCCTTCGGCCAGCTTTTGGTTCAGCAAGCCGCGAATGGCGACAAAGCGCGTGGTGTCGCTGGCAAGCAATTCCTTATACGCCTCGGTCGCGCGCCGTGTGTCGCCTGCGGCTTCGGCGGCCTGCGCGACCAGAAGCGTGGTAAGATGCGGCTCGGCCAGATATTTCTCTGCCTTGATCGCCCGGTTCAGCGCCAGCCGCCCCTCGCCCGCGGCTAGTGCCAGCATCCCCTCGGTCAGGGCCTGAAATCCCTTGCGTTCACGGTTGCGGTCAAAATACCGGCTGATCGCCGTCTCGTCGCCGTTCAGAAAGCGGAACACCGCCACCAAAAGCCCCGCCAGCTTCATCACCAGCCACAGCGCCGCGAAAAGCGCCGCAAGCACGATGATCGCCTGCAACGGCCTCAGCGTGAATTCGAACCCCGCAGCCGCAATCTGCAAGCCGCCGCCGGTATCGAGCAATACGCCCGCGCCCAAGGTTAGCGCCGCGACGATCGTTATGAAGATTATGACTTTGAACAGGGTCCAGATCATTGCGCGCCCGCCAGTGCGGCAAGTGCCGCTTCGCCCTCGGTCCGCAATCTTGCCTGTGCGATCCAGTCCGCCAGCGGGGGCTTTGCAGCCTCGGGCAAAGCATCAAGCTCTGCAACCGCCGCAGGCACATCGCCCTGCCCCAGCGCAGCCTCGGCCCGCGACAGGATCGCATCGGGATCGCCACCTTCGCGTGGCGTCAGCGACCGCAGGCCCGTCTGGCTCCGCAGGAACGACGAAACGCGGTCGGTCCAGCTTTCCCCCATATTGGCACGCAACGCCTCTTCAAGCGCCGCGCGCGCTGCTGCAGGAAACGCCTCGCGCAACGCGGCAACCGAAGGAAGCCCCGTCGCCGCATGATCGGCAAGCGCAGGCGGCAGTTCCATATCTGCAGCCACCGCCGCAAAGGGCGCCCCGGTGTCCAACGCTGCGGCGATCCGGTCCACCGCCGCCGCCTTGCGCGCGGCAGCAGCGTTCGCGTCAGACTTCGCTGCCAGATCGGCGGCTTTGGCCTCGGCCTCTTTCAGCCGCGCCTCGGCCGCTTCGACCGCAGCGGTTATCGCCTCGGGCTGCGCCGTCCCCGTGCCAATCGCAGCCACGCGGTCCTGCAACGCCTTCACCTCGGCGGCCAAGGCAGGATCGCCCGCACCCGCAGGACGCGACTCGACAGCCGCCACACGGCTTGCCAGATCCGAAAGCGTGGCCTCGACCGCAGAAAGCCGGTCGGTCAACCCGGCGTCAGGCGCGGGCAGCGCCGCGACCTGCGCCTTCAACGCCTCGATCTCGGCATCGGGCACGGCAGGCGCGGCGGGCATGGCAAGCAATTCGGGCACAAAGCGGGCAAGCGCAAAGCCCGCCCCCGCCGCCAACACACCGCCAAACACCAGCGCGACAAAGGCCGCAAACACCCGACTGCGCGGCTTGGCCGCTTCTTGCTTGGGCGGCGCGGGCGGCGGGGTTTCGCTCGCCTCGACCTCGGCCACCAGATCGGCGTCTGGCAAAGGTGTTTCTGGGGTGACGGAAGCCATGACCGATCCTTTCGCAGCCCTTTGGGGGCGGATTCTGGGCCCACCCTAACCCCCCGCGCCACGACGGTTCAAGCGATTGGCACGTCAACGATTGTTGAGATGGCGGTTAACAGCGCGTCCGCGTTCGGCGCGTCGGCAATTGCCTGACGGACGGGGGAAAGCAAAGCCGCCGCCTCGGCCACGGCAGGCGATAGTGCCGCAACCATCAAGGGCGCACGAAACGGGCCAAGCGCCACCAGAATGGCAGCGGTCCGGGGCGAGAACAGCGGCAGAAGCACAGGCGCCGCCCCGTCCAGCATCACGCGGGCTTCCGCCGTCAACGGCTCGGGGCGCTGGTCATAGGTCACGGCCTCATCCGCCGAAAGCCCCGCCCGGCGCAGCGTGGCGGCAATGTCGCCACGCGCATCCTTGCCCCGCAGGTGCAACAACGGACCGGTTTCGCCCGATGACAGGATCAGCGCGACCAGCGCACTTGCGTCCCCGTCCGCCGAAATGGCCGTCAGCCCAAGGCTGCGGGCGGTGGCGGCAGTGCGCTCGCCCACACAATAGGCGAGGCGAGGCAGCCCCCCGTGCCGTGCCGCCGAAAGCGCCCCCGTTTCCGAAGTCAGGATCAGCGCGCGATAGGGTTTCCCCCCGATTGCCCCGTCCAGAAAATGCGGGGCGATCAGCGGCGAGACACAGATCGACAGCCGCACACCGAAGCGTTCGGCCAGCGCAAGGCCGAAGCGGTCGCCCTGCGCGCGCGGGCGGGTAAGCAGCGTCGGAATGGCGCGGGATTGCGGGGTCATGCCTAGGGTGTTACCCCGCATGAAACCCTGCGGGCAATGGCTATGGCATCTCTCACCTTCCTTGGCATCGAATCGAGCTGCGATGACAGCGCCGCCGCCGTGGTCCGCTGGGGCGAGAAGGGCGGCGAAGTCCTGTCCTCGGTGGTCGAGGGCCAAACCGCCCTGCATGCCGATTTCGGAGGCGTGGTGCCCGAAATCGCCGCCCGCGCCCATGCCGAACGGCTTGACGGTTGTGTCGAACGCGCCTTGGCCGAGGCGGGTCTTTCCCTCGCCGATGTCGACGGCATCGCGGTCACAAGCGGTCCGGGCCTGATCGGCGGGGTTTTGTCGGGCGTCATGCTGGCAAAGGGGCTGGCGGCAGGGTCGGGCAAGCCCCTGCTGGGCGTAAACCACCTTGCCGGACACGCGCTTACGCCGCGCCTGACCGATGGCCTCGCCTTTCCCTACCTCATGCTCCTCGTATCCGGCGGGCATTGCCAGTTCCTGATCGCCCATGGCGTCGACCACTTCCAGCGGTTGGGCGGCACCATCGACGACGCCCCCGGCGAGGCTTTCGACAAGACCGCCAAGCTCCTCGGCCTACCCCAACCGGGCGGTCCTGTGGTCGAACGCGAGGCGGCGCTTGGCGATGCGACGCGCTTCCGCTTCCCCCGCCCGCTGCTTGACCGCGAAGGTTGCGATATGTCGTTCTCGGGCCTGAAAACGGCCCTGTTGCGCGCCCGCGATGCACTGATCGCCGAAAAAGGCGGCATCACCGTGCAAGACCGGCGCGACCTGTGCGCGGGGTTCCAAGCAGCCGTCGCTGCGGTTCTGGCCGAAAAGACACGGCGCGCGCTGGCGCTTTACCTGCCGCTTGGCCCTGCCGAACCGGCCTTGGCCGTGGCAGGCGGCGTTGCGGCGAACCAAACCATTCGGGCAGGGTTAATGGCTGTTTGCGCCGCATCCGGCGTGCGTTTCCTCGCGCCTCCCCTGCGGCTTTGCACCGACAATGCCGCGATGATCGCATGGGCCGGGATCGAACGCTTTCGCGCAGGTCTGGGCGGGCCGACCGATCTGGTGGCCCGCCCGCGCTGGCCGCTCGACGCAACCGCCGCCCCCATGATCGGCTCGGGCAAAAAGGGGGCCAAGGCATGATCGGCGTCGTCGGCGCCGGAGCCTTCGGCACCGCGCTGGCCGTGGCGCTGGGCCGCGAAGGGTATAAGGTCCGGCTTTGGGGCCGCGATGTCGGGCCTCTCGCCGCATCGCGCATGTCAGACCGGCTTGGCGGGGTAAGACTGCCTGACAGTGTCACTGTTACGGCAGAACTCTCTGCGATGGACCAGACCGAAGCTGTGCTTCTCGCCCTGCCGATGCAGGCCGTGGCTGGCTTTCTGCGCGGCTCGGACATGCAGGCGCAAACCTTGGTCGCCTGCTGCAAGGGCGTCGATCTGCAAACACTGACGGGGCCTGCAACCCTTATGTCACAGGCGCGACCCAAGGCGACGGTGGCCCTGCTGACCGGCCCCAGTTTCGCGGCAGATATCGCGAGGGGTCTGCCGACCGCGCTGACACTGGCCTGTGCCGATGACGCGGCGGGCCAGCGTTTGCAGCGCCTTTTGTCCACACCCGTCCTGCGGCTCTACCGCACGGTCGATGTGACCGGCGCCGAACTGGGCGGAGCGTTGAAAAACGTGATCGCCATTGCCGCAGGCACCGTCATCGGCGCGGGTCTTGGTGAATCCGCCCGCGCAGCCCTGATGACGCGCGGCTACGCCGAAATGGTGCGACTCGCGCTCGCACTTGGCGCAAGGGCCGAAACGCTGGCGGGTCTCTCGGGCTTTGGCGATCTGGTCCTGACCTGCGGATCGGCGCAGTCGCGCAACTTCAGCTACGGCCATGCGCTGGGCGCGGGCACGCCGTTCAACGCCAGCGTAACCGTCGAAGGCGTCGCCACGGCGCGGGCGGTGGCGCGACTTGGCATCGAGCGTGGCATCGACCTTCCGGTGACAGCCATGGTGGCCGCACTCGTCGACGGCAGGATTGACCTTTCGGCCGCGATCCAGTCCCTTTTGACCAGACCTTTGAAAGCGGAGTGACCCCATGCGCGTGGCGCTGATCTGTATCGACAAACCCGGTCATCTGGCCGTGCGGCAAGAAAACCGCGCGGCGCATCTGGCGCATATCGAAGCCTCCGGCGTGGTGGAAATGGCCGGGCCGTTCCTCGACGGTGGTGCAATGTGCGGGTCGCTCGTGGTGCTGAATGTCGAAACGTTCGACGCCGCACGGGAATGGGCCGCAGCCGACCCCTACGCCAAGGCGGGCCTGTTCGAAAGCGTCGACATCCGCGAATGGAAAAAGGTCATCGGCTGATGGCCTTCTGGCTGCTGAAATCCGAGCCTGACGTTTTCGGCTGGTCGCACCTGCTGGCCAAAGGCGCGGTGGGCGAGGAATGGAGCGGCGTGCGGAATTATCAGGCGCGCAACAACATGCGGGCGATGCAGCTTGGCGATCTGGCGTTCTTTTACCACTCGAACATCGGCAAAGAGGTGGTCGGGATCATGGAAGTGACCCGCACCTCGGCCCCTGACAGCACGACCGATGACCCGCGCTGGGATTGCGTGATGGTTCAGGCAAAGCAGCCCTTCAAGCGCGCCGTGACGCTCGATGACATCAAGGCCGTGCCCGAATTGGCCGATATGGTGTTGGTGAAGAACTCTCGCCTGTCGGTTCAGCCGGTAGCGGCGGCGGAATGGGCGCTAATCTGCCGGATGGGCGGCGTTTGAAACGGAGGGCCCCGCACCCCTACGGGACCCTCCATCCACCCCACGCGCTCCCCTGAGCACCACGCGTGACTGTAAATCGGGTCCCGGGCATCCTGCCCTGTGGAAACAAAATTGCCTTATGCCGGGCGATTCCGCAAACGCGAACTGCCCGGCATTTTTGGCAAATTTTACGGGTCGGTCAGGCGTAGACCGACTCTTTGCCGAAATGCTTGACCAGCATGTAATAGATCACCGCGCGATACTTGTTCCGCTCGGACCGGCCGTAGGTGTCGATCACGGCATTCAGCGCCTCGGTCAGCTTTGGGCCATCGGCAAGGCCAAGCTTCTTGATCAGGAAATTCTTCTTCACGGTTTCCAACTCGGCCGGATCGCTGCCGGCGACGGTTTCGCTGTCGGCACTATAGATCGCCGGACCGCAGCCGATGGTGACTTTCTCGAGAAGTTTCAGGTCCGGGTTGACCTTGCATTTCTCTTTCAGGTCTTCGGCGTATTTGGCGATTAATTCGGTGCGTTTGCTCATGACTAAAGCTTCCCTTGTGTCTCACATCGCGGCCTCCCCGCGCGCTGGATGCTAACCAAGCTTTGCCATGACACAAGCAGGAATTGTGCGCTGCGCTGCAGCACCGCCTTGGCATGCAAAAAGGGCCAGAGTTTCCTCTGGCCCCGTTCACGCCATGACCGAAAGATCAGTAGCGGTAATGCTCGGCCTTGAACGGACCTTCGGGCTTTACGCCGATATAGGCAGCCTGATCGGCGCGCAGTTCGGTAAGTTTCACGCCGATCTTCTTCAGATGCAGGCGCGCAACCTTTTCATCCAGATGCTTGGGCAAGATATAGACGCCCGGTGCATAGTCCTGGCCTTTGGTCCATAGCTCGATCTGGGCCAGCACCTGATTGGTGAACGACGCCGACATCACGAACGACGGGTGGCCCGTGGCGTTGCCAAGGTTCAGAAGGCGGCCTTCGGACAAAAGGATGATGCGAGCGCCTGACGGCATCTCGATCATGTCTACCTGTTCCTTGATGTTGGTCCATTTGTGGTTCCGCAAGGACGCAACCTGAATCTCGTTGTCGAAGTGGCCGATGTTGCCGACGATCGCCATGTCCTTCATCTCGCGGATATGCTCGATGCGGATCACGTCCTTGTTGCCGGTCGTGGTGATGAAGATGTCGGCGGTTTTCACCTCGTCTTCCAGCAGCGTCACCTCGAACCCGTCCATGGCGGCCTGCAAGGCGCAGATCGGGTCGACTTCGGTCACTTTCACACGCGCGCCAGCGCCGCGCAGCGATGCCGCCGAACCCTTGCCCACATCGCCATAGCCGCAAACCACGGCAACCTTGCCGGCCATCATGGTGTCGGTGGCGCGGCGGATGCCGTCGACCAGCGATTCCTTGCAGCCGTATTTGTTATCGAACTTCGATTTCGTGACCGAGTCGTTCACGTTGATCGTCGGGAACGGCAGTTGGCCGTTCTTGTGCAGCTCGTACAGGCGGTGAACGCCCGTGGTCGTCTCTTCCGAAACGCCCTTGATCGCGGCCTTGGTCTTGGTGAAGAAGCCGGGAGTTTCCTTCATCCGCTTGTGGATCTGCTTCTTGATCACCTCTTCCTCTTCCGACGCCGGAACGGGGATGATGTCTTCGCCAGCTTCGGCGCGGGCGCCAAGCAGAACGTAAAGCGTGGCGTCACCGCCATCGTCGAGGATCATGTTCGCGCCCTCGGCGAACATGAAGGATTTATCGAGGTAATCCCAATGCTCGGTCAGCGTCTGCCCCTTGACCGCAAACACCGGAATCCCGGCAGCAGCGATCGCGGCGGCGGCGTGGTCTTGGGTCGAGAAGATGTTGCACGACGCCCAACGCACATCGGCGCCAAGGAATTTCAGCGTCTCTATCAGCACGGCGGTCTGGATCGTCATGTGCAACGACCCGACGATGCGGGCACCCTTCAGCGGCTGCGACGCGCCGAATTCCTCGCGGCAGGCCATCAGGCCCGGCATTTCGGTCTCGGCGATGACCAGTTCCTTGCGGCCGAATTCGGCCAGCGCGATATCTTTCACTACATAATCGTTAGGCATTTGCCTGCTCCTTGCACCCTTGAATTTCAGGGGCAGATAGCACGGACTGTGCCACTCGACAATGCAAGGCGCGGATCGGTATGGTTTCATGCGACAAGGGGACCGGAATGAAACAGCCAAGGGCGTGGCAACGGATGCTTTCGGGGCGGCGGCTCGACCTGCTCGACCCGACGCCGATGGATATCGAGGTGGCCGACATCGCCCATGGTCTGGCCTTTGTCGCGCGCTGGAACGGGCAGACGCACGGCGATTGGCCCTATTCCGTGGCCGAACATTCTTTGCTGGTCGAACAGATCTTCGCCCGCTGCAATCCGGGTATCGGGGCGCGGTGGCAGTTGGCGGCGCTTTTGCACGATGCGCCGGAATACGTTATCGGCGATATGATCAGTCCGGTAAAATCGGCCATCGGGCCCGGTTACAGCGTGCTGGACGAACGCCTGACCGCAGCTGTGCATCTGCGTTTCGGCCTGCCTGCCGCTTTGCCGGGACCGATCAAAAAGGCGATAAAAGCAGCAGACCGTATTTCGGCATGGCTCGAAGCCGTCCAGATAGCGGGCTTCGGTCAGGCCGAGGCTGACAGGCTGTTCGGCAAACCAGATGCCTTGGCCGTGCGCGGGTTAGAGATAAAACTACGACCGCCCGCAACAGTGCGGGCGGAATTCGTTTCACGTCACGACCAATTGATCGGCGCTACCGCAGCTTAAAGGCGGTTATGCCTTAAAGCGCCATGTCTTCGGGGCGCTTGCCGGATTTGAGCGCGGCATCGAACCAGCGCGGCTTGCGTCCACGGCCCGACCAGGTTTCACCCGAATTGGCCGGATTGGCGTATTTCGCCGAAGCGGGCGCGCGCTTGCGCGGAACCGTGGCGCCCGTCAATTCGGCAAGCGAAAAGCCCATTTCGCGGGCCTTTTCCTCAAGTTCTGCCAAAGCGTGCTTCTTCTTGCGGTCCTCGAAAGATGCGATCGCACGGTTCACTTGGGATTGCAGGTCCTTGAGTTCTTTCAAGGACATTTCGTTGGTGTTCAACTCGGCCATTCTTGGATTCCCCGTCCATTGGATAATCGGGTTTTAATAGCCAAACATGCAACTGGCAATAAATTTGATCAGCGCGGGCTTCGCTTTGCCAGAATCCGCTGAAGCGTGCGGCGGTGCATCGAAAGCCGGCGAGCGGTTTCCGAGACGTTGCGGTCGCACATCTCATAGACGCGCTGGATATGTTCCCAGCGCACACGGTCGGCCGACATCGGGTTTTCCGGCGGGGCAGGAAGCGATTCCGCCCGCGACAAAAGCGCATTCGTCACGTCGTTCGCATCTGCAGGTTTCGACAGATAATCTATCGCCCCGATTTTAACCGCAGCCACCGCCGTCGCAATGGCGCCGTATCCTGTCAAAACGACAATCCTGCAATCGGGACGGCGCTCGCGCAGGGCTTCGACGACATCAAGCCCGTTGCCGTCTTCAAGTCGCAGATCGACCACCGCATAGGCAGGAGGTCGGGCAAGCGCAATCGCCCGACCAGCCGCCACGCTTTCAGCGGTTTCCGGCACAAAGCCGCGCTTTTCCATCGCCTTGGCAAGCCGCTTCACAAAAGGCTCGTCATCGTCGACCAGCAAAAGCGACCGGTCGGGGCCAAGGTCGGAATGCAGTTCATCAGCCATTTGGTTCCCCTGAAACGATAAGCAAAGCTAGACTTTTATGACGGCGCGGTCAAATTTGATCACCAGATTTGATCACTTGGACAAATAACAAGCCGTGCGCTGCGCGATGAGCTCTGCACTGTCATCGCGGCGGAAGAAATCGACGAAACCCTTTTTCGGAAGCACAAGATAGGTGAACGTCGAATGGTCCATCAGATAGAACTCGGGATCGTCCCCTTCCTGCTTCTTGAAATAGGTCCGATAGGCCTTTGATGCCTGCGCGACCTGTTCCGGCGTGCCTGTCAAAGCCACCATGCGATCATCTATATTGGCGGCGAACTCCTTCAAGGCTGACGGAGTGTCGCGGTCAGGGTCGATCGAAATGAAAACCGGCTGCGCCTCGAAGCCCTGTTCTTCCAGAATATCCACCGCCTCGGCATTGCGGGCCGCATCTAGCGGGCAGACATCGGGGCAATAGGTATATCCGAAATAGACAAGGCTCGGCTTGGTTAACACATCGACATCGGTCACGGTCTCGCCGTTCTGGTCCACCAGCGTGAAGGGGCCGCCGATATCGCCACCACCGACAGTGCCGCCACGGCAGTCTGCATAGGGATCGGATGATTTGGCGAACTGCGCGTAACCATAGACGCCCCCGACCAGCCCGACAGTCACCGCTGCGGCCAAAGCTACGTAAATCCGGTCCATGGTTCCTGTCTCCCTGCCTGCAATTGCGCCGCATTGATCCGCGATGCCGCCCGCCATAACAATGCGAAACTTCGTCACGCAAGGCTTTGCTCCATGTCACGCCCCGGTTTCGACCTTTTCACGGGCTCGACCCGAAGCGACTGGGTGCGCCTACGCACGCTGATCGTTCTGCGCTGGATGGCGATCGGCGGGCAACTTGCCGCAATCACGGCGGCTGACCAAATTTACGGCATCATCCTGCCGCTGGGTCTGTGCTACATGGCCGTCGGCGCGTCGGTCATCGCCAACCTCGTCTCGGGCTTCGTTTACCCCGAAAACAAGCGCCTTTCGGAAGCCGAGGCGATGCTGACGCTGCTGTTCGACCTGTCGCAGCTTTCTTTCCTGCTCTACCTGACCGGCGGGCTGACCAATCCCTTTGCGCTTTTGATCCTTGCCCCCGTGACGATTTCGGCCTCGGCGCTCGAACTCCGCACCACGCTGGTGCTGGGGGCACTTGCCGTGCTGTTCACGACCCTGTTCACGCTGGTAAACGTTCCCTTGCGTCTGGCAGATGGCGTGCCGCTCCGCGTGCCGGTGGTCTTCGAATTCGGCTTCTGGCTCGCCATCGTCATCGGCATCGTCTTTCTGGGCCTTTACTCGCGGCGGATCGCAACCGAAATGCGGTCGATGTCCGATGCGCTTCTGGCGACGCAAATGGCGCTCGCGCGCGAGCAAAAGCTGACCGACCTTGGCGGTGTGGTAGCCGCCGCCGCGCATGAACTTGGCACCCCGCTTGCCACGATCAAACTGGTCAGCACCGAGATGATGGAGGAACTGGCCGACAACCCGGCGCTGCTGGAAGACGCAAAGCTGATCCGCGATCAGGCCGACCGCTGCCGCGACATCCTGCGCGGCATGGGGCGGGCAGGCAAAGACGATCTGCACCTGCGCAACGCGCCGCTCGAATCCGTACTGCGCGAAGCGGCCGAGCCGCATATGGGCCGGGGCAAGGATATCGTCTTTACGGTCTATGCCGGATCGGGAGGCGATGCGAAGCAACCGCTTATCCTGCGTCGGCCCGAAGTGATCCACGGCCTGCGAAACCTGATCCAGAACGCTGTCGACTTCGCCGCAGGGCGCGTCTGGGTCGACGGTGAATGGACAGACCGTCTGGTCACGGTGCGGATCGTCGATGACGGCGCGGGCTACCCCGCGCAGGTGATCGGCCGGATCGGAGACCCTTTCGTGCGCTCGCGCAGCACCGCACAGGACGGCATGACCCGCCGCGAATACGAAGGCATGGGCTTGGGCCTGTTCATCGCCAAGACCCTGCTCGAACGGACGGGGGCCGAATTGTCCTTTGCCAACGCCTCCGATCCGTTCCTGTCGCCCGACGAACGGCCTGAACGTTGCGGCGCCATCGTCGAACTGGTCTGGAAACTGGGTGAAATCGCAGCTCCGTCGCAGGGCGCGCTGGGCGAGAACCAACCGATAAAGGGTTAGGTGGCGCAAAGATGCGACGCTGCGGCTTTCTTTCTTTGGGTTAACAAAGAATTAAGCATTTGATCCGAGTGTGTTCGTAATCATTTACGGGTGCGCCCATGGATTTCTGGTTTGTCACGCAGCTGATCCTGTCTTCGGTCATCGGGGCCGCGCTGATCGCGCTTCTGGTCCAGTTGCGATCCAGGGAAACCGGCACCGCCGGGCATGACGCCTTGGCGCTTCCGGTCTGGTCGGTCGATGGCGAAGGCACGGTCAGCGCCCGCAACACCGCCTGTCTGCGTCTGGGCAACGTCATTCTGCCCAAGGGGCCGGGCCGGTCGGAACTCGACGGTCAATGGTTCGAGGTTTCCGTTCACCCCGATGGCGAAGGGCAGGTTTTCACCGCTGTCCCGCTTGACGGTGTGATCCGCGCCGAAACCGCATTGCGCGATTTCCGCACCACCATGAGCGATACTTTCGCCCAGCTCGACACCGGCCTCGGGCTGTTCGATGCGATGGGCCGCTTGCAGATGTTCAATCCGGCATTGGCCGACATGACGGGGCTGCAGGTCGAATTCCTGATGCGGCGGCCCGGTTTCGGCGCGGTGCTCGATGCGCTGCGCGGCAAGGGCATGCTGCCCGAGCCAAAAGATTGGCTGGCGTGGCGGCGCATGATGGTCGAACTGCCGATGTCCCCGACCGCTTCGGCGCACGAAGAACTGTGGGGCCTGCCCGGTGGCGTGACCTATCGCGCCACGCTGCGCCCGCAGGCAAAAGGCGCCTTTGCGCTGTTGCTCGAAGACATCTCGACCGAAATGCTCAGGTCGCGGCGCTACCGTGCCGATATGGAACTCGCCCAGTCGGTGATCGACACCATGGAAGACGGAATCGCAGTTTTCGCAGAAAGCGGCCAGCTTGTGCTCAGCAATGCGGCCTATGCCGCGCTTTGGGGCCACGATCCGGGCACCCAGATGGGCGAAGGCAGCATCGGCAAGATCGCCGCGCATTGGCGCGAGGCCTCCGCGCCCGATCCGTTGTGGAAATGGATCGAGGAATACATCGAAACCGCCGGTGACCGCGAACCTTGGCAGGCCGAAGCGCGGCTTCTCGACGGGCGGCTGATCGCCTGCCGCCTCGCGCCAATCTGGAGCGGGGCGACCATGGCGGCCTTCCGCCCGCTGCCGCCCGACCATGCGATACCAGACGGTATGGCCTCGGTCACGCGGCACAAGGCCAAGATGGCCGGTTGACCGCTTGCAGCCGCAACGGGGCGCGGTAAGACTGCCGCCATGACCGTGACGCTTGCCCTGCCCGACGAAGACGCCACCACCCGCTTGGGGGAATGGCTGGCAAGCCATATGTCGGCCGGCCAGACGCTGCTGCTGCAAGGGCCGATCGGTGCGGGCAAGTCGCATCTGGCGCGCGCGCTGATCCGCGCACGGCTGGGACGGTTCGAAGATGTCCCTTCGCCCACCTTCACGCTGGTCCAGGTGTACGACGCCGATGTCGAAATCTGGCACGCCGACCTGTACCGCCTGACCCACCCCGACGAGGTGCTGGAACTGGGTCTCGATGACGCCTTCGACCGCGCGATCTGCCTGATCGAATGGCCCGACCGTCTGGGCAGCTATCTGCCCGAACACGCCGTCCGCGTATCGCTGCGGGCCGAGGGTGAGGGACGCATTGCAACGCTTTCGGGCAACCTGCCTTGGCTCGACGCGCTGGCGCAGGGGTTTTCCTGATGGACCGGCGCACCCTATCCGATGCCTTCGTCGCACAGGCCGGATGGTCGGCGGCAACCCGCAGCTTTCTCGCAGGCGATGCATCGGACCGCAGCTATGACCGCCTCGTTCTCGGCGACCGCTCTGCCGTGCTGATGGACGCCCCGCCCGGAGCCGACGATCCGGCGGTCTTTGCCCGCATCGCGTCCCATCTCGCCGCGCTGGGCCTGTCGCCTCCGCAGGTGTTGGCAAGCGATTACGCCAACGGCTTCCTGCTGCTCGAAGACCTTGGTGACGGCCTTTTCGCCCGTCTGGTCGCACGCGACCCAAGCCGCGAGGCCGAACTCTACGCCGCAGCCGTCGACGCGCTGGTCACGCTGCAACGGGCAACACCCCTGCCCGACCTGCCCGACCTGTCCGCCGACGATTGGGCCAAGGCTGCCGAATTCGCCTTTACATGGTATCGCTTCGCCGCGACCGGCGAAGCATCGGGCGACCTTACCGTGCTGGCACATCTGATGCGCCGCCATGCCGACGGCCCCCGCGTGATGATCCTGCGCGATTACCACGCCGAAAACCTGCTTTGGCTGCCGCAGCGGTCGGGCGTAGCCCGCGTGGGGCTTCTCGACTTCCAGCTCGGCCAACTGGGCCAGCCTGGCTATGACCTCGTATCGCTGCTGCAGGATGCAAGGCGCGATGTGTCCCCCGAAACCGAAGCGGCCATGAAGGCCCGCTTCGTCGCCGCGACCGGAGCACAAGATTTCGACGTGGCCTACGCCGTCCTCGGCGCGCAGCGCGCCTTGCGGATCATGGGCGTCTTTGCGCGGCTATGCCTGAAATCGGGCAAGGCGGGGTATCTGCCGCTCATGCCCCGCGTCTGGGGCCAGTTGCAGCGCAATCTGGCGCATCCGGCCTTGGCCGACCTCGCGCAGGCCTGCCGTGCCCTGCCCGAACCGACAGCCGACACCTTGGAAAGGATAAGCGCGAAATGCGGCACGATGTCTTTGCGGTAATGCTCTTCGCGGCGGGTTTCGGCACGCGCATGGGCGCCCTCACCGCCGACAAGCCCAAGCCGCTGGTTCAGGTGGCGGGCCGCCCCCTGATCGACCACGCGCTTGCCGTGGCCGCAGGGGCCAAGCGGATCGTGGCCAACGTGCATTACAAACCCGACGCGCTGGCCGCGCATCTGAAAGCGCAGGGCGTAACGGTCAACCACGAAGACCCGATCCTCGAAACCGGTGGCGGGCTGCGCGCCGCCCTGCCCCTGCTTGGCCAAGGTCCGGTGATGACGCTGAACACCGACGCGGTCTGGACCGGCGCGAACCCGCTGGATCAGCTTGCAGCCCTGTGGGACGATACGCGGATGGACGGGCTACTCTTGCTGCTGCCCGATGCCGCCGTGGGCAAACCGACAGGGGATTTCGTGATGGATGAAAAAGGCCACCTGACCCGCGCAAAGGGCGCGCGCGGCACGGTCTACCTCGGCGCACAAATCCTGCGGACCGAGGGGCTTTTGGCCATATCAGAGACGGTTTTCTCCCTCAACCTGCTCTGGGACCGCATGATCGAAAGCGGCCGTCTTTTCGGCGCGGTCCATCGTGGCGGCTGGTGCGATGTCGGCCATCCCGCAGGCATCACCGAAGCCGAAGCCCTGTTGGCCCGCGCATGAACGGCGTCTTCGCACTCGCCCCCGGCGTCGATTTCCCCGCCGCCCTCGTCGCCGGCCTTCGCGCCCGCATGGCTGGCCAGCCACCCGAGGCGATGGCGGGTGTCACGCTTTACCTCAACACCCAGCGGATGCGGCGCCGGGTGACCGAACTGCTGGTGGCCGAAGGCGCGGCCTACCTGCCACGGCTCGCCCTCGTCACCGACCTTGGCACAGGCATCCCCGGCGTTCCTGCGGCGGTGTCTGGCCTGCGGCGGCGGCTCGAACTGACGCAACTGGTTGCGGGCCTGCTCGAAGCGCAGCCCGACCTCGCGCCCCGTGCGGCGCTGTATGATCTGGCCGACAGTCTGGCCGGGCTGATGGACGAAATGCACGGCGAAGGCGTCTCGCCCGATGCCGTGGCAGCGGTCGACGTGTCGGACCATTCGGCCCATTGGGCGCGTACCAAGGCCTTTCTGGGCATCGTCGCCCCCTTCTTTCAGGGCGGTGCGCCCGACACACAGACCCGTCAGCGCATGGTGGTAGAGCGGCTCTTGGCGCTGTGGCAGGCCGCCCCGCCCCAAGGGCCGGTGATCGTGGCGGGCTCGACTGGTTCGCGCGGCACCACCGCGCTTTTGATGCAGGCCGTGGCCCGCCTGCCGCAGGGCGTGCTGGTGCTGCCGGGCTATGATTTCGACATGCCCGCCAGCGTATGGGACCGTATGGGCGACGCAATGACCGCCGAGGATCATCCGCAATTCCGCTACCGGCGGCTGATCGATGCCTTGGGCATAAGCCCCGCCGATGTCGGCCTGTGGCACGACACTGCGGTGCCCGACACTGGGCGCAACCGCCTCGTCTCGCTCTCGCTCCGCCCCGCCCCCGTCACCGACCAATGGCTGGCCGAAGGCGCCACGCTGCCCGATCTGACTGCCGCCACCGCGAACATGACCCTGATCGAAGCGCAAACCCCGCGGGCCGAGGCGCTTGCCATCGCCCTCGTCCTGCGCGAGGCGGCGGAAAACGGCGTGCGGGCTGCGCTGATCTCGCCCGACCGGATGCTGACCCGTCAGGTGACCGCCGCGCTCGACCGCTGGGGCATCCTGCCCGACGACAGCGCAGGCCGCCCGCTGGCGCTGACGCCTCCGGGCCGCTTCCTGCGGCATGTCGCGGGGCTGATGGGCAGGAAGCTGACCTCTGACACATTGCTCGCCCTGCTCAAGCATCCGCTCGCGCTGTCGGGCGGCGACAGGGGCCTGCACCTGCGCCTGACGCGCGAGTTGGAACTGAGGCTCCGGCGCAAAGGCCCCGCCTTCCCCGATGGCGCTTTCCTGCGCGACTGGGCAACCGCCCGCCCCGAAGACGGTGCCGCCCTATGGGGCAACGGCGTGGCCGATGGGCTGGACGCACTGGCAAGCGCCGCCGAGGCCCCCTTGATCGACCACGTCGCCCTGCACTGGCGCGTGGCCGAAGGCTTGGCCGGAGCCGGTCTCTGGGACAAAGAGGCAGGCGCCAAAGCCCTGTCCACCATGCAGGAATTGCAGGCCGAGGCCGATGCGGGCGGCCTGTTCGGCGTGGCCGATTACCGCGACCTGTTCGAAGCGGTCATCGCCAAGGGCGAGGTGCGCGAAAGCACGACACCGCACCCGCATGTGATGATCTGGGGCACGCTGGAAGCGCGGGTTCAGGGCGCCGAAATGGTCATTCTGGGCGGGTTGAACGATGGCATCTGGCCCAAAATGCCCGAACCCGACCCGTGGCTGAACCGCAAGATGCGTAAGGATGCGGGCCTCTTGCTGCCCGAACGCCAGATCGGCCTTTCCGCGCATGACTATCAGCAGGCCATCGCCGCGCCCCGTGTCGTGCTGTCACGGGCAACCCGCAACGCCGAGGCCGAAACCGTCCCCTCGCGCTGGCTGAACCGCCTGATGAACCTGATGGAGGGCCTGCCCGACCAGAACGGCAAGGCCGCCTTGGCCGCCATGCGCGCGCGGGGCCGCGTCTGGGTCAAGCGGGCGGCAAAGCTCGAAGAACCAGAGGCAACAGTTGCCCCCGCGCACCGCCCCTCGCCCAAGCCCCCGGTCGCGGTCCGCCCCAAGGAACTGGCCGTCACACGCGTGGGCCTGCTTATCCGCGACCCCTACGCGATCTACGCGCAATATATCCTGCGCCTTCGCCCGCTCGACCCCCTGCGCCCCGAGGCGGATGCCGCCTTGCGCGGGCAGGTCTTGCACAAAATTCTGGAAGACTTCGCCAAGACGCGAGTCGAGGGCGAGACACGGGCCGCAGCCAAGGCGCGCCTCCTCGACATCGCGGCGCGGGTGCTGATGGATCAAACCCCTTGGCCCGCCGCGCGGGCGCTGTGGCTGGCACGAATGGCCCGCGCAGCCGATTTCTTCCTGTCCTTCGATGCGCGGCTAGGCGGCGTGCCGGTCTGGCTTGAGGATAAGGGCAAGGTCAAACTGACCGGTCTCGATTTCACCCTCGCCGGAACGCCCGACCGGATCGACCGCCTGCCCGATGGCAAACTGCACATCATCGATTACAAGACCGGAACCCCCCGACCAAGTTGGCGCAAAAATCCTTCGACAAGCAACTGCTCCTCGCCGCCGCCATGGCCGAACGCGATGCCTTCAAGGGGCTCGAAGGCTCGCAGGTCGCGCTCATTTCCTATGTCGGGCTTGGCAGCAGCCCCAAGCTGGAAGAAACCGACATCACCCCCGAAGTGACGGCCGAGGTGTGGGAAGGCCTTTACCGCCTGATCGCGCATTACCTTGACGAAGAGTCGGGCTTCACCGCGCGGCGGGCGGTGCAGAAAGAACGGTTCGCAGGCGATTACGACCACCTGTCGCGCTATGGCGAGTGGGAAACGAGCGACCCCGCAGTCGCCGAAGTGGTGGGCAAATGAACGTATCGGCATCCGAGCGGCAGGTTCAGGCGTCGACGCCCGACGCCTCGACATGGCTTTCCGCAAATGCGGGGTCGGGCAAGACACGCGTGCTGACCGACCGCGTGGCGCGGCTCCTGCTCAAGGGGGTCGAACCGCAGCACATCCTGTGCCTGACCTACACCAAGGCCGCCGCGACCGAGATGCAGAACCGCCTGTTCCGCCGCCTCGGTGAATGGGCGATGCTGCCCGCCCCCGATCTGCGCCGCTCGCTCGCCGAACTGGGCGAGGCAGGCGCGCTTGACCCCGACCTGCTGGCACAGGCGCGCAGGCTCTTTGCCCGCGCCATCGAAACGCCGGGCGGCTTGCGGATCCAGACCATCCACTCGTTCTGCGCCACGCTTCTGCGCCGCTTCCCGCTGGAAGCGGGGGTTTCCCCGCAATTCACCGAGCTTGACGACCGCACCGCCCGCCTGCTGCGCGACGAAATCGTCGAGGAAATGGCCCAAGCCGCCCACCCCGTGATCGCCGAGGTCGCACGCGCATGGACGGGCGAGGATTTCGGGTCGCTCGTCAGCCAGATCGTGGGCCAAAGGGCCAAGTTCGAAACCCCCCTGACCGAATCCGAAGCCCGCCTGCTTTTCGATCTGCAACAGGGTGAAACGGTGCAAACCCTGCTGTCGCGGGTATTTATGGGCGACGAAACGCTCTGGATGCCCGCCGTGATCGCCGCGATGGCGCAGGGCAAATCGACCGATCTGAAAGGCGCTGAAAAGCTCTCGGTCATGGATTTCACCGCGCCAACGCTCGATCTTCTCACCGCCTGCGAAGACCTGTTCCTGTTCGGGCCAGATGCCAAATCACCCCACGGCGCCAAGGTCGACAGCTTCCCCACCAAAGACACCCGCCTTGCGCTGGGCACGACCATCGACAAGCTCAACCAATTGATGACCCGCGTGCAGGACGCGCGCGAAACCCGCTGCGCCCTTGCCGCGATGGAGCGCGCCCTCACCCTGCACCGCTTCGCCGCAGCCTTCCTGCCGCTTTACGAACAGCGCAAAGCCGCACGCGGCTGGCTCGACTTTGACGACCTGATCGCCCGCGCCCGCAAGGTGCTTACCGATCCGGGCGTTGCCGCTTGGGTGCTGTTCCGGCTCGATGGCGGCATCGACCACATTCTGGTGGACGAGGCGCAGGATACCGGCCCCGACCAATGGCGCGTGATCGAAAGCCTCGCCGCCGAATTCACCGCCGGAAGCTCTGCCCGCGATGTCGAACGCACGCTTTTCGTCGTGGGCGACAAGAAGCAGTCGATCTATTCCTTCCAAGGCGCCGATGTCGCCGCCTTTGACGAAAAGCACGGCACTTTTCGCACCCAGTTCGGCGCGGTGGGCCGGATGTTTCAATCCCTTGTCCTTGAACACTCCTTCCGCTCCTCGCCCGCGATCCTGCGCGTGGTCGATGCCACCTTCGGCTCGCGCTTCCCGCAGGCGCTGGGCGACAGCGTGCAACACATCGCCTTTCGCGCCGCCATGCCGGGCCGCGTCGACCTGTGGCCGCTGATCGCCAAGGCCGAAAAGAACCCCGAGGATGACTGGAAAAACCCCGTCGATTTGATCACCGAAGAGCATCACTTCGCACGGCTGGCAGGCCAGATCGCCGACGAGATCAAGACCCTGATCGACGCAGGCACCAGCATCCCCCTGCCCGATGGCACAACGCGGCCCGTCCATGCGGGCGATTTCCTGATCCTCGTCCAGCGCCGGTCGGAACTGTTTTCCGAAATAATCCGCGCCTGCAAGGCGCGCGGCCTGCCGATCGCAGGGGCCGACCGGCTGAAACTGGGCGCGGAACTCGCGGTCAAGGACATCGCAGCCCTGCTCTCCTTTCTCGCGACCCCCGAAGATGACCTGTCGCTTGCATCCGTCCTGCGCTCGCCCCTTTGCGGCTGGACCGAGGCCGAACTTTACGCGCTGGCCCAACCGAGGCGGGGCTATCTCTGGCAGGAACTGCGCGGGCGGCCCGAATTTGCCGCCACGCATGACATGCTGCGCGACCTGCTCGACCAAGCCGATTTCCTGCGCCCCTTCGACCTGATCGAACGCGCCCTGACACGCCATGACGGTCGCCGCCGCCTTCTGGCGCGCTTGGGGGCCGAGGCCGAAGATGGCATCGATGAACTTCTCTCGCAGGCGCTGGTCTACGAAGGTACCGACGTGCCCAGCCTGACGGGGTTCCTCACATGGCTCTCGACCGACGAGGTCGAGGTGAAACGCCAGATGGACAGCGAAGGTGCGCGCATCCGCGTGATGACAGTCCACGGCGCCAAGGGGCTTGAAGCCCCCATCGTCATCCTGCCCGACACCTGCGACCGCCAAAGCCGCGAACGCGACGAGGTGTTCGAAGTCGCAGGCCGCCCCGTCTGGAAAACCAACGCCGACTCCAGCCCCGCCGCGATCACCGCAGCCCGCGAAGCGCGCAAGCAAAAGGAACAGGCCGAAAATCTGCGCCTGCTTTACGTGGCGCTCACCCGCGCACGCGCATGGCTCATCGTCTGCGGCGCGGGCGAGGTGAAAACCGAAGGCGCATGGTGGGGGCTGGTGGCTGGCGCGATGCAGGCCGAAGGCGCCGTGCCCTATGACGCAGGGCGCCTGCGCTACGCCTTTGGCGACTGGCCCGCGCCCGCCCCGCAAGTGTCCGTGCCCGAAACGGCGGTCGATCTGCCCCATTGGTCGCGGCAAGCCGCCCCCGAGGTCGCACGCACAGCGCGGCTTGTGTCGCCCTCCGACCTTGGCGGCGCCAAGGCGCTTTCAGGCGACGGGCTGGACGAAGAAACCGCCAAGACCCGAGGCACCGCCCTGCACCTGCTTCTGGAACATCTGCCCCAATCGGGCGAAGCTGCCGCCGAAACCCTGATCCCCGACGCCGCCCTGCGTGGCGAATTGCTGGCCGAGGCGCGGGCGGTTCTGGCAGCCCACCCCGCCCTCTTCTCCCAAGGTCTGGCCGAGGTGGCAATCACCGCCGACCTGCCCCTTGGTCGCATGCTGGGCACGATCGACCGGCTGGTCATCGGCGCTGACCACGTGCTCGCCGTCGATTACAAATCGAACCGCATGGTCCCCGCCCGCCCTGCCGATGTGCCCGAAGGCATCCTGCGCCAGATGGGGGCCTATGCCGACGCCCTGCGTCAGGTGCATCCGGGCAAGCAGGTAAAGGTGGCGATCCTGTGGACCCGGACCGCCACGCTCATGCCGCTGGATCACGATATCCTGAGTGCGGCATTGTCGCGTGCCACTATAACTGGGACGTGATACCTTGACGTTCAGGCTGGGCGTCCTTAGCTTCCCAACCCGACAATCCATTTGGAGAGATGAAGATGGGCAACGCAACCGTCGCCGTGACCGACGCAACCTTTGACGCCGAAGTCCGCCAGTCGGACGTTCCGGTCGTCGTCGATTTCTGGGCCGAATGGTGCGGACCCTGCCGCCAGATCGGCCCGTCGCTGGAAGAATTGGCCGTGGAATATGCGGGCAAGGTCAAGATCGTCAAAGTGAACGTCGACGAAAACCCCGACAGCCCGGCCCAACTGGGCGTGCGCGGCATTCCGGCGCTGTTCCTGTTCAAGAACGGCCAAGTCGTCTCCAACAAGGTCGGCGCAGCCCCCAAGGCGGCGCTGGCGACGTGGATCCAGTCGGCAATCTGATGTTTCGCGCAATCGCGCAGCTTTGGGGGCGGTCCTGACGGGCCGCCCTTCGGATTTCGGGGGTAAGACCATGGCGGATGATAGATTTCCGGGCTGGCACGGCACGACCATTCTGGCAGTGCGCCGCGGCGGCGAGGTTGTGGTCGCCGGTGACGGGCAGGTCAGCCTTGGCCAAACCGTGATCAAGGGCACGGCCCGAAAGGTGCGCCGCCTTTCCCCCGGCGGGCGTGACGTGGTGGCCGGTTTCGCCGGTTCGACGGCCGACGCCTTCACCCTGCTCGAACGGCTGGAAAAGAAACTCGAAGCTTCTCCGGGGCAATTGGCGCGGGCTTGCGTCGATCTGGCCAAGGATTGGCGGATGGACAAATACCTGCGCAACCTCGAAGCCATGCTGATCGTGACCGACGGGCGCGATCTTTATGTGCTGACCGGCGCAGGCGACGTGCTGGAACCCGAACATGACGTGGCGGCCATCGGATCGGGCGGCAACTTCGCACTGGCCGCCGCCCGCGGCCTGATGCTCACCGACATGCCCGCCGAGGAAGTCGCCCGCAAAGCCATGGCGATCGCGGCAGACATTTGCGTCTACACCAACGGAAACCTGACGGTGGAAAGGATTTCCGCATGACCGACCTGACCCCGCGCGAAATCGTCTCTGAACTTGACCGTTTCATCATCGGCCAGCGCGATGCCAAGCGCGCCGTTGCCGTGGCCCTGCGAAACCGCTGGCGGCGCAAGCTTCTGGGCGATGACCTGCGCGACGAGGTTTACCCCAAGAACATCCTGATGATCGGCCCGACCGGCGTGGGCAAGACCGAAATCAGCCGCCGTCTGGCCAAGCTGGCAAAGGCGCCCTTCCTCAAGGTCGAAGCGACCAAGTTCACCGAAGTCGGCTATGTCGGCCGCGATGTCGACAGCATCATCCGCGATCTGGTCGACGCTGCATTGGTCGAAACCCGCAGCCGCATGCGCGATGACGTAAAAGCGCGGGCGCAAAAGGCCGCCGAAGAGCGGGTGGTCGAGGCGCTCGCCGGCAAGGACGCCCGCGAACAGACGCGCGAGATGTTTCGCGCCAAACTGAAACGCGGCGAACTGGACCAGACCTTCATCGAACTTGACGTGCAAGACAACGCGCCCCCCATGGGCATGTTTCCGGGCGGCAACGGCATGGAACTGCAGATGCAGGGCCTGCAAGACCTGTTCAAAGCCTTCGGTGCCCGCTCGACCCGCAAACGCATGACGGTCGCCGACAGCTATGACGTGCTGATCGGACAGGAAGCCGACAAGCTGCTGGACGACGAGGCGGTAAAGGCCGCCGCCCTCGAAGCGGTGCAGGAAAACGGCATCGTCTTCCTCGACGAGATCGACAAGATCTGTGCCCGCGCCGATGCCCGCGGTGCCGATGTCAGCCGCGAGGGCGTGCAGCGCGACCTGCTCCCGTTGATCGAAGGGACGACGGTGTCCACCAAATACGGCCCCGTGAAAACCGACCACATCCTGTTCATTGCCTCGGGCGCCTTCCACATCGCCAAACCTTCCGATCTGCTGCCCGAACTACAGGGCCGCCTGCCGATCCGCGTCGAACTTACCGCCCTGACCGAAGATGATTTCGTCCGCATCCTGACCGAAACCGAAAACGCTTTGACGCGCCAGTATTCCGCTATGATGGCCACCGAAGAGGTCACCGTCTCCTTCACCACCGGCGGCATCGCCGCCATTGCCCGCATTGCCGCAGACGTGAACCGCAGCGTGGAAAACATCGGCGCGCGCAGGCTCTATACCGTGATAGAACGGGTGTTCGAAGAACTGTCCTTCAGCGCACCGGACCGGTCGGGTGAAACCGTAACGGTCGATGAAGCGTTCGTCGAAGCGAACATTGGCGCCTTGTCGCGGTCGGCTGACCTTTCGCGATACGTGCTCTGACCCCGAAAAGGAGCTGCATTGCGCGTCATCGTTCTGGTCTTCCTGTCGGTCCTGACCGCCTGCGCCCCGCGCGGAACGATGTATATCGTGCCGCCCGAAACCGCGATAGGCGAGGTGACATCCGTTTTCGTGGGCACGACCCGCGCCTTGGGGGACGAAGGCATATACGGCAGCGGCCGGTCCGAGGTGATGCAATTCGCCCGCTATGACGTGGCGGTCCCGCCCGACAGGCAGCCGGGCGAAATCAGCTACCCCAAGCGCAAGAAGCTGAACGCCTGGACCGATTTCCTGACCACCGCACAGGTGCAATACCCGACCGAAACGCGGTTCCGCACCGATCTCGCCAAGGCCTTCGACGTAAAGGGGCACGAGGCGATCATCTTCGTGCACGGCTTCAACAACACCTTCACCGAAGGGCTTTACCGCATCGCCCAGCTTCACAACGACCTGAAACTACCGGGCGTCGCGGTGCATTATTCCTGGTCCTCTGCCGCCGAACCGCTTGGCTATGTCTATGACCGCGACAGCGTCATGTTCGCGCGCGGCGGGCTGGAAGCACTGATCCGCGAAACCGTCGCGGCAGGCGCCACCAAGGTAACGCTGGTGGCCCATTCCATGGGCGGCTTCCTGACGATGGAGGCTTTGCGCAGCATCGCCATCCGCGATGGCCGCGTGATGCCGCAGGTGTCCGGCGTGGTACTGTTCTCGCCCGACATCGATGTCGACATCTTCCGCATGCAGGCCAAGGATATCGGCATCCTGCCGCAACCCTTCCTCATCTTCGGCTCCGACCGTGACCGCGTCCTGCGCCTTTCGGCCCTGATCACCGGCCAGCAGGGGCGGCTTGGCTCGCTCACCGATGTGACGCGGCTGGCAGACCTCGAGGTGACCTATTTCGATGTCGGCGCCTTCTCGACCGGCGCGGGGCATTTCGTGCCCGGCACCTCGCCCGCACTGATCACATTGATGGGCAGCATATCGCAGGTAGAAGAGGCGTTCGGCGGCGATGTATCCGGCAGGACCGGCCTGTTGCCCGGCGTGGTCCTCACGGTGAGAAGCGCCACGCGGATCATCCTGCGCCCCGTCGGTCAACTCACCCGCTACCGGCTCGACTGACCGGACGGCCCGGCGCTTGTGCCGGGCCATCGCAGGCCATTTCCGTCAGATGCCCGCCAACCCTTGCGCCACCCTGTCCGACAGGGTCGGTGCCTTGGAATGCGACCGGATCATATCCTGAATCTGCGCCATCAGGTTTTCGGGCAGCCCCTGCAGCACGACCGGATTGGTCCGACCCTTGGCCGCGAGTTTGAACCGCGAAAGCGCCTCGCGCACCGCTTCGGTCGAAGCCCGCATTTCGTTCGCCGAAGATGCAAGCTGGTCAGCCTGCGCCGAGGTCGACATTGCACCCTTCGCCACCTCGCCGATCGCGGTGGTGATCTGCGCCACGCCGCGCGACTGTTCCTGACTGGACGACGCGATCGATGTCACAAGCACCTCTGACCGTTTGACGTCATCCGCAATGCTCAGGAATGCGGCCTGCGTCTCGTCCGCGATCTTGACGCCCGATTGCACGCGCGATGCCGCATCCTCGATAAGGTCCGACGTCTCTTTGGCCGCCTTGGCCGAACGTCCGGCAAGGTTGCGAACCTCCTGCGCCACGACCGCAAAGCCACGGCCATGCTGTCCGGCCCGCGCCGCCTCGACCGCGGCGTTCAGCGCCAGAAGGTTGGTCTGGAACGCGATCTCGTCGATGACCTTGATGATCTTTGCGATGTCCTGCGACGAGGCGCGGATGCCTTCCATCGCATTGACCATCTGGCCGATCTTCTCGCGGCCCGTCTCGGCCACGCGGGAAGACGACATGATCAACTCCTTGGCGCTTTCGGCCGCGACCGCATTCGCCTTTACCTGAACGTCGGTTTGTTCGGCCGAAGCCGAAACCTCGTCGACCGAAGCCGAAGTGATCTGCGATGTCGAGGCGAGCGATTGGCTGCTGTCGGTGATCTGGCTGACGCTCGTGGCCACATGGTCGATCTGGGTGGTGATGGTGTGGAACGATTCGTTCAGGCTGTTATAGGCTTGGGCAAAGGCAGCGACGATCTCGCGGAATTCGCCGGTGAACTGGTCAGGCTCGACCTTGCGGTCAAGGCGGCCGCTGACGATGGCGTTCGACAGATCACGGATTTCATCGACGACGCGGCGAAAGTTGTGGCGGATCGCGTCCATCGCTTCGGTGATAAAGGCGCGGTCGCCGGTAAAACGTTCCAGCTCGTAGCTGAAATCGCCGGCGGCATAGGCGGTGGCACAGGCGATGATCTTTTTCTTCGTCGCGATATGTCCCTGCACCATCTCGTTCACCCGCCGTCCAAGATCGCTCAGCTCGTCGCGATGTTTCGACGGATCGATATAAACCGAAATGCGTCCCTCGGCATGCGCGTTGGCCATGTTGCCGATTTCGGCGAAAATCCCTTCGATCTGGCGCTTGCTCTCGAGCGCGGCGGTCATGTCCTTCCACTCGACCCAGACGGAATGCAGGCTGCCATCCGCATTGTTGCGCGGCGTCGCGCGGAAGGCGAGGTCCCTTCCCCCGATTGTGAACTTGCCATCATGGGGTTTCGACAGGCCGTCCATCAACCGCCGCTGGTAGATCGGGTTCTTGTGGAACACGTCGATCGGCTTTCCCACAACCTCGCGCGCCCGAAAATGGGGCAGATCCTTGCGGATATCGGCCTCCATCGCCTCGAACATCTGATAGGCCGACTCGTTTACGAAGCGGATGACCATATCGCCATCCGCAAGCATGATCGGGCTGGAAAGAATCTGCACCGCCTCGTTCGGCGTCACACCATCGAACAGGTCCGTGCTGTTCGCCATCGCCGTATTCGTGTCCATCTCAACGCTCCTGGAAAAACCCTCACGGCGCAGAGAACGGAGCGAAACGGCCAAGGTTTACAGCGCCCGACCCGAAATCGTCTTTATTTTCACGTCCGGTACGGAAAGCGTCGCTTCGCCTTGACTCGTGGCGGGCAATCCCTGAACGTCGCACGTTTTTTCAAAACCGGCCTATCTACGTCGCAAATAGACATAGTAAGCGCCCGATCCGCCATGTTTCAGGTGCGCCTCGGCGACCTGCAACACGGCAGGCCCAAGCGGGGCCATACGCAGCCATTGCGGCACCTGATGGCGCAGCGCGCCCATCCGCTGCGGGATGGGGCCGGTATCGTCGCGCCGCTTGCCCTTGCCGGTGATCACCAGCACAAGCCGCAACCCGTCCGATTGCGCGTTCAGGATGAACCTGATCAGTTCGGGGTGCGCTTCGGCCAGCGTCATGCCGTGCAGGTCGATCCGAGCCTCGGGCGAAAGCTTGCCCCGCGTCATTTTGCCAAATGCCTTGGCATCCATCTGCACCGGAGCTTGCGAAAGACTGTCGCGGATCGAAGGCGCAAGATCATGGCCCGAACGCGGCTTGGCCTTTTCGCCAAGGCGGAACGGCTGGAACATCGGGCTGTACTGTTTCACCGGCTCGGGCAAAGGCTCGGGCGGCTGGGTTTCGATCCGCCGTTGCATGGTCGGCGCGTGCATCGGCTTTGCGGTGCGGGCGACCGCATGCCAGATTTCCTCTTCCTCGGGGCGCAGGTGGCGGCGGCGGGCCATGTCACAACCCGTCCAGCATCGCATAGGCGCGGTCGATGGGTAGCAGTACGACCATGCGGCCCCCGTCCTTGACCGTCCCTGCCGCATCGCCCGCCGCTGGACCGGTGCCGTAAAAGATATCCGCCCGTTGCGCCCCCTTGATCGCCCCGCCGGTATCTTGCGCGACCATAAGGCTGCGGATCGGGTTGGCCCCCTGCTTGTCGATCCAGACCGGTGCGCCAAGCGGGGTAAAGGCCGGGTCGATTGCCACGCTTCGCATCGGCGTGATCGACCGTGTCATCGCGCCAATCGGCCCCTTTTCGGCGGGCACGTCAACCTCGCGGAAAAACACATAAGACGGGTTGATCGACAAAAGATCGCTCGCCCCGGCCCGCACATAGGCCGCGATTTCCTGCGCCGACACCTGATCCATCCTATGCGTGCCACGTCGCACCATTTCCTGACCGACGGACCGGTATTCGAACCCGTTGCGCCCGGCATAGCCGACACGAAGCGTCCGCCCGTCCGGCATCCTGATCCGGCCCGACCCCTGTACCTGCAAGAAATACACATCCACCGGATCGTCGAGCCAGGCGATTTCAAGCCCGCGCCCGCGCAACGCCCCGCCTTCTATTGCCGCGCGGCTCAGATACTGCACACCATCGCGCAATTCGGGCGGGCGGCTGTAAAGCGGATAGGTAAAGCGCGGCGTGCGAACGGTCGAGCCGTCGAATTCCGGTTCATAATATCCGGTGAACAGCGCGGGCGGCGTGCCAATCACCACGGGGCGAAAGAACAGCTCGAAAAACTGCCGCGCGGTCCGGTCGCTGGCCGCGGCATCGGCGGCAAGGTTGCACAGCGGCCGCCAATCCGCCCCGTCGATCAGGTCGCAGGTTTCCAGAAAGCTCGTCAGCGCCGCGCGGTGGTCATCGGTCTCCCAACCCGACAGGTCGGCAAACTGCAACACCTCGGCCCGCGCGGGCGCCCCTGTCATCAAGGCCGCGAGGGCAAAGGTTGCAAGACCGGCACGCATCAGTCCCCGGTGGCGACCAGTTGCCAGTTCGGATCGTTCGCACCCATCTTGCGGGCAAAGGTCCAGACATCACGCTGCCGCTTGATCTCGGTCGGCTTGCCTTCGACGATCTCGCCTTCGGCGTTCTTCACCACGCTGGTGATCTCGCCCACGAAACGCACCGAAACCTCGGCCTCGCGCGTGGTGGCGTCAAACGTCGCATCCTGCAGCGCCAATTCGCGCATGCCCACGAATTTGCTTTCGATCGTCAGCCCCTGTTCACGCCGCGCTTCGATCGCCTCGCCGAAGCTGTGTTCCACATCGGCGCCGATAAACGGGCGGATACTGTCCAGATCGCCCTTGTCAAAGGCCATCAGGATCATCTCGTAGGCCCCGCGCGCCCCCGACAGGAATGTAACCACCGAAAACGAAGGCTCTGCCCCCTTCATCGCGGCCAGCGCCTGCGCGGCGGGCGACCCTTCGGGAACGTTGTCGGTGATGTCGCGGTCTGGCCCGCCCTCGATCACCTCGAAATCGCGTCGGGGGCGAACGGGCGTATCAAGCGGGACCGGCGGTTTTTCAAAGCCTTCACGCGTGCCAAGCACGGCACGCAGCTTGATGATCAGGAAAACAGCGATCCCGGCCAGAACGAGCAGCTGGATCAGAGACGAATTCATATGAACCTCGGACGTGCGATGCCACGATGCGGCAGGGCGTGGGGGTTGGTACTTGTGTCGATCAACCCTTATGTAGGGGGCAGGACTGCCTGTGTCTATGGCGCGGCCTGCTGAATTACCCGTGAGGAGCCAAGGGGATGCCCGTTTTCGTTGTCTTTCTGATCTGGCCGCTGTTCGAAATCGCACTTTTCGTGACGCTCGGCTCGGCCCTCGGGCTGGGGCTGACGCTGCTCTGGGTGCTCGGAACCGGCGTTCTGGGCGTGGCAATCCTGCGCGGTCAGGGCCTGCAATCGGCAGGGCGGCTGCGTGCCGGCATGGCATCGCTCCGCAATCCGCTGGCTGCGGCAGGGTCCGATGCCTTGCGTATGCTTGCAGGCGTTCTTCTGGTCCTGCCGGGTTTCCTGACCGACGCGCTGGGCCTTCTTCTGCTGATCCCTCCGGTGCGTCTCCTCCTCATCGCGCTGATCGTGCGCCGTTTCGGCGTCACCTCGATGCAATCCGACCAGCCGGTACGCCGTGCCGACGGCATCATCATCGACGGCGAGTTCACCGAAGTGGACCCGAACCAGACGCGGCCGCCTTCGGGATGGACGCGGCATTGAGAGTGCCCGCCTGACCTGCTAGGAAGCGCCAAGCCGGTTTTGTCGAAGGAGTGAAGCGATGGCCGAGGAAACAAACGGCGCGAACGGTGCCGCCGATCAGGCCGCTGCGCCGCAGGTAAGAATGCAGGTTCTGGCACAATTCGTGCGCGATATGTCGTTCGAAAACATGGTCGCCCGCAACGGTATCACCAGCAGCGACGTGCAGCCCGACATTCAGGTCGGCGTCAGCCTCGATGCGCGCAAACGCACGGGCGATCACCAGTACGATGTGATCTCGAAATTCAAGGTCACCTCGAAGAACAAGGCGAACGGCGAGGCGCTGTTCATCCTCGAAGTCGAATACGGCGGCATCTTCCACGTCGAAGGCGTGCCAGAGGAACAACTGCACCCCTTCCTCTTGATCGAATGTCCGCGCCTGCTGTTCCCCTTTGTGCGGCGCATCATCTCGGACGTCACGCGCGACGGTGGCTTCCCGCCCCTGAACATCGACACCGTCGATTTTCTGGCTCTCTACCGTCAGGAAGCTGCGCGCCGCGCCCAGACGCCCGCAACGCCCGCCCACTGACGCCAAGCGGTCAGGCAGACAAAAGACCCCCGCCGTGTCGGGGGTCTTTTCATGTCAAGGCTGGATCACCGGCTGCCCCAACCCGCCGCCAAGCGCGTTGTTGGTCCCCAAACCTTGGCCCAATCCGCCCCCCAACCCACCACCCAGCGGCTGCAATTCCGGCAGCTTCATCTCGATCGTCGCAGGGTCCACCGCTTCGCCCTTGTAATGCATCACCATCTGCGGAAAGGCGATCACCAGCCCCACCATCACCACCTGAATGACGACGAAGGGCACCGCGCCCCAGTAGATCTGGCTTGTGGCCACCCCGTCCATCCGCAGCCCCGTCACCTTGTCGGTATAGGGCGAACGGGGTGCGACCGACCGCAGGTAGAACAGCGCAAATCCAAAGGGCGGGTGCATGAAGCTCGTCTGCATGTTCACGCCAAGGATGATCCCCAGCCAGATCAGATCGATCCCCAGCGCATTCGCCGCAGGCACCAGCAAGGGCACGATGATGAAAGCCAGCTCGAAGAAGTCCAGAAAGAACGCGAGCAAAAAGATCAGCACCGAAACCGCGATCAGAAACCCCGTTTCCCCTCCGGGCAACGAAGTCAGCAGGTGTTCCACCCAGACATGCCCGTTCACCCCGTAAAACGTCAGCGAAAACACCCGCGCGCCCAGCAGGATGAACATCACGAACGCCGACAGCCGCACGGTCGATGTCAGCGCCTGCGAAACCACCCCGTAATTCAGCCGCCCCTTGGCAGCGGCCAGCAGCAGCGCGCCAACCGCCCCCATCGCCCCGCCTTCGGTCGGCGTGGCGATACCCAGAAAGATCGTGCCCAACACCAGAAAGATCAGCGCCAGCGGCGGGATCAGCACGATGATCACCTGCTGCGCCAGCCGCGACATCAGCCCCAGCTTCAGCCCTTTGTCAGCCACCGCCACGCCATAGATGAACACCACGGCGACCGTGGCCCCCAGCACATCGGCATTCGCGCCATGCGTGGCATAAAGCCAGCGATGCGCGCCAAACCCGATCAGGATACAGACGCCCACCGCCACGAAAAGCGAGGTCACCCCATGCCCCAGCGTCCGCGCCTCGAGCGGGAGCGCAGGCATGCTGTCGGGCCGCAGCATCGACATGGCAAAGATGTAAAGGCAATAGATCCCCGTCAGCACCAGCCCCGGTATCATCGCCGCCGTATACATGTCGCCGACCGACCGCCCCAACTGGTCAGCCAGCACGATCAGCACTAGCGATGGCGGAATGATCTGCGCCAAGGTGCCGCTCGCCGCGATCACCCCGCTCGCGATCCGCCGGTCATAGCCATAGCGCAGCATGATCGGCAGGCTGATCAGCCCCATCGCGATCACACTCGCCGCCACCACCCCCGTCGTCGCCGCGAGCAGCGCCCCCACAAAGATAACCGCATAGGCCAGACCGCCGCGGATCGGCCCGAACAACTGCCCGATGGTATCAAGCAGGTCCTCGGCCATGCCGCTTCGTTCCAGCACGATCCCCATAAAGGTAAAGAACGGTATCGCCAGCAGCGTCTCGTTCGACATCACCCCCCAGAACCGGTTGGGCAGCGTGTTCAAAAGCGGCCAATCCAGCGTGATCGAACCGCCCGAAAGCGGTGCAAGCTCGACCCCGATGAAAAAGAACAACAACCCGTTCGCCGCCAGCGCGAATGCCACCGGATAGCCCAGCAGCAGGAAAACGACCAGACTGGCGAACATGATCGGCGCCATGTTCAGCGCGATGAACTCCATCATGGCTTGATCTCTCCGGCCAGCATGGCCCCTTCGCGTTCCGCCGCCTCATGCGCGGATATGAACGGGTTCGGGTCGGGTATCGCCCCGCGCATCACCGCGATTTTCTTGATGATCTCGGACACACCCTGAAACCACAACAGTGCAAACCCCGCCAGCAGCAGCCCCTTTGCGGGCCAGATCACCAGCCCGCCCGAATTGGTCGACACCTCGCCATTCAGGAAAGACCGCGCCACATAGGGCACCAGATACCATATCATCAGCGTCACAAAGGGCATCAGGAACACCAGATGCCCGAACAGGTCGATCCGGTGCTGCACCTTGCGCGAGAACCGCCCGTAAACGATGTCGATCCGGATATGTTCGTTCTGTTTCAGCGTATAGGCCGCCGCCAGCAGAAAGGCCGCGCCGAAAAGATACCACTGCAACTCCAGCCAGGCATTGCTCGATACCGAAAACACCTTGCGGATGACGGCATTCGCCGTGCTCACCAGCACGGCAATCAGGATAAGCCAGGCCATCGCCTTGCCGATCACCTCGTTGATCCGGTCGATAAAGGCTGAAACCGTCAGCAATCCCCGCATTCGCCCCTCCGCTTTGCGTCAGGCTAGGGTTTCACCCCTCGTTTCGTCAACTTGCCGTTGTGCTTGACGCTGGGTCACTTTGCGATCTGAAAGGTCAGGGTCGCCCAGTGGCTTTGCCAGACGGCGGCAACGTCTCCCTCCAGCGGCTCCATATGCACGGCGGCAAGCATGTAATCGCCCGCCAATTCCAACGGCACCGAAGCCCGCCCGTCCGCGCCTGTCCGAACCAGCGTCCGCACCATGTCATCGGGCGCCTTGCCCCCCGGCGGCAGCACGAATATCGCCACCTGCACATCCGCCGCCGCCTGCCCCTGCCACGTCAGCGCCACTTCCACCGCGCCCTGCCCCGCCACATAGGGGTTTTGCAACGCGGTCAGCTCGAACGGCATCCCCGTGGGCGCATCCACCTGTTCCGGCAAAGCCTCGCCTACCTGCACCAGCGCCTTGGCGTTGCGGATGTAGCGTTCGATGAACCCCGTTTCCGGCAACCCCCGCGCCTTATGCGCGGCCAGCACCCAATCCAGCCCCTCGTATTCCAGATAATGCGGAAAGGTCTCGGGCTTGTCGAACACCACAAAACCGGGCTGCGAGTGGAAAATCACCCGATGCAGCCCCTCGCCCCCGGGCGTAAAGCGCAGCGCAGGCATATCCCCCTCGCGTCCCGTGATCTCGGCATCCCCGTCAGGCCCATAGACATGCGCCGCCACGCGGTTGCGCGTCAGCCACGGATAGGCCTCGCCCACCAGAAACGACCCGACCAGCAGATCGGCCTTCACCTCTTGCCCCGCTTCGACCACATAATCGTCCGGAGCGATCCAGAACTCGTGCGCCGAGGCACCCGCGCTTCCTGCCAGAAACGCGGCGGCCGCCAGAAACTTCAGCAAAGACATTCCGTATCTCCCATCAGGTTGATTCTGGCCCGTCAGCCATAGATTGTCCAACGTGGCGGCCAAGCAAGCGAACAGGAAGAAAAAGATGCTGAAATCTCTGCGCTCCCTCTGCATCGCCTTGGCCCTCCTCTCCCAGCCTGCCACCGCGCACGAAGTGCTGCCCGCAATCGGCGATTTCCAGCAAACCGGCGAAACCCTCACCGTCGACATCCGCACCAACCTCGAAGGCTTCGTCGCGGGCATCGACCTGACCGCCACGGCCGACACCAACGCCGCACCGCAAGCCGCCGATTACGACAGCCTGCGCGCCCTTGCCCCCCAAGCCCTCGAATCCCGCTTCCGCAGCTTTTGGCCCCGCATGGCTCCGCGCGTCTTTGTCCGCATCGACGGCGCCGACCAACCCCTTACCCTCACAGGCGTTTCCGTCCCCGAAGTCGGCGATGTCTCGCTTCCCCGCGCCTCGACCATCAGCTTCACAGCCCCCGTGCCCGCAGGTGCCACATCGGTGCAAATCGGTTGGGCCGCGCAATTCGGCGCGCTCGTCATCCGCCAGAACGGCGTCGACAAACCCTATGATGGCTACCTCGAAGCGGGCGCGATGTCCGACCCCATCTCTCTGTCAGGCGGCGACCGCATGTCGCCGACCCAAGCCTTCGCAGCCTATATCCCCATCGGGTTTGACCATATCGTGCCAAAGGGGCTTGACCATATCCTCTTTGTCCTCGGCCTTTTCTTCCTCTCGACCCGCCTGCGCCCGCTTCTGTGGCAGGTTTCGGCCTTCACCCTTGCCCACACCGTCACCCTCGGTCTCGGCGCGCTGGGATATGTCACCGTCCCTGCCTCCATCGTCGAGCCGATCATCGCCGCCTCGATCGTCTTCGTCGCGGTCGAAAACATCCTGACCGATGGTCTCAGCCGCTGGCGCCCCTTCGTCGTCTTCGCCTTCGGCCTGCTGCACGGCCTCGGTTTCGCCTCGGTCCTGGGTGAAATCGGCCTGCCCGAAGGTGGCTTCTTCCCCGCGCTGATCGGCTTCAACGTCGGTGTCGAGTTGGGCCAACTCGCCGTCATCACAGCCGCCTTCCTCCTCGTCGGCCTGTGGTTCGGCGCCAAACCGTGGTATCGCGCCCGCATCAGCATCCCGGCCAGCGGGGCAATCGCCGCCGTCGGTGCCTTCTGGTTTTTCCAACGGATTCTCGGCTGAACCGCCCCTTGCCCCTTAATCAATCTTAACAAGCCAAATTCCCGCCTTGATTCCCGCGCAGATTGTCAGGCGGGTCGGATGGCATGGCTTCGATGCAGTATTGGTTTTGCAGACAGGGACGGGCAATTTAACATGAGAATTCTTGCAGTTGATGATGATCCGGTTTTCCTCGAACTCCTTGCCGGCATGCTCAAGGCCATCGGCTACGGCCACGTCACCACCGTTGCCAGCGCCGAACAGGCCCTGCACGAGGTGGATACCTCGACCCAGATCTACGATTGCATCCTGTCCGACATGCAGATGCCCGGCCTTGACGGCACGGCGCTGACCACGGCCATCCGCCTGCGCTCTGCCTATCGTCAAACCCCGATCCTGATGATCACCGCCATGGCCGGCAAAAGCTTCGTCGATGACGCCTTCACCGCAGGGGCGACCGACTACATTACCAAACCGCTTGATATGATCGAGCTGAAAGCCCGCATCGGCATGGTCGCCCGCCTGCTGTCCGAACGCCATCGCCTTGCCGAATTCGCCCGCCTCGTCGGCCAGCGCGCCGCACAGGTCGACATCAACGCCGATTTCGGCGCGCCGCTCCTCATCCCCGGTTTCGACCGAGGGATAGAGTTTCTGGCGATGGAAAACTACCTCCTCACCCTCGGCGTCAAACGCATGTATGCCACCGCCGCCTTCGGCATCCACGTCAAGAACGCCAGCATGATCTTCAACAAGGCCTCGGGGGCCACCTATATCCAGATGCTCGGCGATGTCGGCGCCCAGATCGTCGACTCGCTCAAGGCCGAGGATGTGAAGATCGCCTATGCCGGCAGCGGCACCTTCGTCTGCATCACCGAACGCGACATGGGCCAGACCACCGAAGACCTTGAAATCATGATCAACATCGGCCTGATGGATTTCGAGGCGATCTACGCCACCGACCGCCTGCCCGTCCCGCAGGTCCGCGTGGGCGAAATCGCCCGTTCCTCGTTCCTCTCGCCCACAAAACCCACCCGCATGCTTGAACGCGCGATAGCTGCCGCCACAGCCCCGCCCGAAAAACGCGGCAAATCCGGGCAGATGGTCGCATGACCCACGCCGCCCCCAGCTTCGCCGCCTCGCCCCTTGCCGCCGCCGAGCGGCTTTTCTGCCGTCTGGCCGGCGAACGGCTCGACGCGCTGGAAGATGCCCGCCTGCGCTACGCCGAAGGTAACGCCCCGTTCGAGGCGCTGGCCGAAATCGGCGGCATCGCGCACAAGATCGCCGGAACCGCATCCACTCTCGGCTACGCCCAAATCGGTCATCTCGCGGCCGAGGTGGAACGTCTGGTGGCCCTTGGCGCGACCGGTGCCGAAATCATCGTCGCACTCGATCCGCTGATGGAATCGCTGGAAACCCTGCCGCGTGACTGAAAGCGGCGCGTCCTACGCCCGCCGCAGCAGCGACCGCACCACCTTGGCCACTTCCGACATCGTGATCGGCTTCGACACGCAGCTGTCGAAGCCCCAGATCAGGTATTCCACGATCTGGTGCTGCATCGCATTCGCCGTCACCGCAACGATCGGCACGGGGGGCAAGTTCAGCGCCGCTTCCTTCTGCCTGATCTCGTGCAGCGCCGCCTTGCCGTCCATCACCGGCATCGCGATATCCAGCAGGATCGCGTCGAACTTCCCCGGCCCGAAGGCCTGCACCGCCTGCAGCCCGTCGCAAACCGTCGTCACCTCGGCCCCGCAGCGCGTCAACATCAGCTCCAGCACCGACCGGTTGGTCCCGTTGTCATCCGCCGCCAGAATCCGCAGCCCGTCCAGCCGCGTCTCGATCTGCGGCACGGCCACACCCCGCGCGCCCGACGGCTGCACATCGGTTTCCGGCAGCGGCAGCGTCACCCTGATCGTGGTGCCTGTCCCCGTCTCGGAATGAACCGTGATCTCGCCTCCCATCTTGTGCACAAGGTTGCGCGTGATCGCCATGCCCAGACCCGTGCCGCCAAAGCGGCGCGTCACCGAACTGTCGGCTTGGGTGAATTCGTCATGCAGCCGCGCAATCTGGTCCGGAGTCATCCCGATCCCCGAATCGCTTACCTCCAGCGTAAGCGGCGACCCGCGCCGCCCCGAAACCTTGACCGTGACCGCTCCGTGATCGGTGAACTTGATCGCGTTCGACACCAGATTGTGCAAAACCTGCTGCACGCGGAACGGATCGCCCACGCGCGCACCCTCGGCGCCGGAACTGACCAGCACCTCGAAATCCAACCCCTTTTCCTCGGCCCGCAAGTTGTGCAAATCCTCGACCCGCTCGGCCAATTCCATCGGGCTGAACGGCACGGCCTCAAGCTCCAGCTTGCCCGCCTCGATCTTCGACATGTCGAGTATGTCGTTCAAAATGTTCAAAAGCGTCTCGCCCGACCGCCGGATCGTTCCGATCATCCGCTTGTGTTCGGGGTTGGTCAGGCTCGACTCCAGCACCTCGGCCATCCCCAGCACACCATTGAGCGGCGTCCGTATCTCGTGGCTCATATTGGCAAGGAACATCGATTTCGTCCGGCTCGCTTCTTCGGCCCGCGCCTTGGCAAGGTAAAGCTGCGTCACATCCGACCCGACGCCGCGATAGCCCAGAAACGCCCCCGCCGCATCGAACACCGGCGCGCCCGAAATGCGGAACCACCGCTCCTCGCCATCGGGCAATTCCGGCGCGCGATAGACAAAATCGCGGAACGCCCGCCGCTCGCGCAGCGCGGCAAGCACCAGCTCCCAATCTGCACTCGCCCGCACATCGGGGTAAAGCTCCAGCCATTCCTCGCGGGTCTTGCCCATGATGTTTGACGGAGGCACGCCGATCTGCTCGAAATATTCCGGCTGCGACAGGAACGAAAAGCGCAGGCCCGCGTCCTGCTCCCAGAACCAGCCGTCACTGACCGCCGCGATATCGATGAACCGCTGCTCGGCGCTGGCCCGCTGCGCCAGCGCGCGTTCCAACTCGGCCTTGGCCTTGATCAGCGCCGCCTCGCGCGATTTCTGTTCGGAAATCTCGATCTGGATGCCCGCCATGATCTTGGGCGACCCGTCCGCCTTGCGCCGCACCACGCGGCCCCGGTCCAGCACCCAGATCCAGTGCCCGTCCCGGTGCTGCATCCGGTATTCGGCCTCGTACCCGTTTTGCGCCCCCGTCAGGCAGGCGTCGATCAACCGCTCCAGCATGGCGCGGTCATCGGGGTGGATGATCCGGCTCCAGGTGTCATAGGTCACGGGCGACAGCTCGGCCAGATCATAGCCCAGCATCCGCGCCCAGACATCGTTGACCAATTGGCTGACCGTGTCGAAATCCCATGTCCACGTGCCGACCTGCGCGCCTTCGATCACATCGCGCAACCGCTCCTCGCCACGGATCAGCGCCGCGGGCGTGACATGCCCGTCATCCTCGGCAGGCTTGGCCCGTGACTCAAAGGTCATCCGTTCAGCCTTTGCGAAGAATGGTTTCGATGGTGTTCAGAAACATGTCGGCCCGCAGCGGCTTGGGCAGCACCGCATCGATCAGCCCTTCGCTTTCGCGGATCGTCGCATGGTCCGCCTCGGCGGTAAAACGCACGACCGGCGTGCGCGAATTGTTTGAATTGCCCGACCGCAGATAGCGGATCACGCGGTCGCCGGTGATATGCGGCATGTTGTGGTCAAACAGCATCAGATCGAACCGCCCGCCCAACGCCGCTTCAAGCGCCGCCCGCCCGTCCCCGACGACCGTCAGGTCGATATGCGACTGTCCGGCAAGAAAGGCGCGGATGACCTCTTGGTTCACCTCGTCGTCCTCGGCCAGCAGGACACGGAATTTCTGGTCCGGCGCTTGTTCACTCATCTTGAAAGCATCCCGTCATTTGCCCTTCGCCATGCGCATTGAAACACAGCTTAGGGGCGAGAATGTGGTAAAATACTAAACCATTTAAACAAAGATTTACATATCTACCAATCGCTATACGAAAGAGTCTGCAACTCAGACGAGAAGAAGCGACCTGACCGCGTGCAGCAGGTCCTTGCGCTTGAACGGCTTGGCCAGATGCGTGTCAAAGCCGCCCATGATGTAATCGGCAACCTGATTGGGCATCGCATTGGCCGTCACGGCCACGGCGGGCACCTTTGCGCCACCCCGCGCGGCCTCGATGCGCCGTATCTCCATCAGCGCGCTCAGCCCGTCCTGCACCGGCATGGTGATGTCGAGCAGCAGCACGTCGAACGCCTGCCCCGCCGCTTCCGCCTTGCGCCAGGCCGAAACCGCCTCTTGCCCGTTCTCGACCAGCGATATGACCGCCCCGGTATGGGCCAGCATCTCGGCCAGAACCATGCGGTTCGTCACGTTGTCATCCGCCACAAGAAGCCTGCGCCCCGCCAGCACCGAAATGTCCGGCTCTGCCTCCACCTCGTCCCGCGCCCGTGGCGCCTCGGCGGCTTCGGCCAGCGGCAGCGTCACCTTGACCCGCGTTCCCGTCCCCGGCGTGCTGGTCACGGTAATCTGCCCGCCCATCAATTCGACCAATTCGCGCACGATCGACAAACCCAGACCCGTCCCGCCGAACCGCCGCGTCATCGACCCGTCCGCCTGCTCGAAACTGTCGAACACGCGCGCCAGTTGCGCCTCGCTCATGCCTACGCCGGTATCGCTGATGTCGAACGTCACCGGACGCCCCGGCTTCATCGACACCTTCACCACCACCCCGCCGCTTTCGGTAAACTTGATCGCATTCGACAAAAGGTTGCTCAGCACCTGTGCAATCCGGTGCGGATCACCCAGTCGTGGCCGGTCGGCCCCCGCATGGGCGAAAACCTCGAACTCCAGCCCCTTTTCCTCGGCCTGCACCGAATAGACCGCCTCGGCCTGCGCCACGATTTCCGAAACCAGCAGCGGCACCGCTTCCAGCTCCATCTTGCCCGCCTCTATCTTCGACATGTCGAGGACCGAGTTCAGCACCGTCAGCAGCGTCTCGCCCGACCGCCGGATCGTCGCGATCATCTGGCGCTGTTCAGGCACCGTCACCACCGCATCCAGCACTTCGGCCATCCCCAGCACCCCGTTCAGCGGCGTGCGGATTTCGTGGCTCATGTTCGCCAGAAACACCGTCTTGGCGCGGCTCACCTCCTCGGCGCGTAAACGCGCCTCTTCCAGCCGCGCGGTCGCGGCCAGTTGCTCGGTGATGTCGGAAAACGAAACCACCACCTGCCGCTGCCCGTCGGCATGGCTCAGCGGCACCGCATTGGCCGACAGCACGCGCCGCGTCCCGTCCGGCCAGTGGATCGCGAAACGGATGTCGCGCACGGTCCCGCCCGTGCGCGTCGCCTGCCGGAACGGCAATTCCTCATCCGGCAGCGGCCCGCCCGCCACCCGCTCGACCCGCCAGACCGGATCGTTATAGGCCCGCCCCCGCATATCGGGACGGCTCAACCCCAAAATCCGCTCGGCTTCCAGATTGGCATAGGTGATCCGCCCCGCCTCGTCCAACACCGCCAAGGCGGCAATCGAGGTATCCATCACCTCGGTCAGATAGGCGCGGCTCGCGCGGTTTTCCTGCTCCAGCCGCTTGCGGTCCGACACATCCAGATGCACCCCCGCCGTAGCGATCGGCCGCCCCTCGGCATCGCGGGCCGTCACGCGGCTGCGCGACAGAATCCACACCCAATGCCCCGCGTCATGCCGCATGCGGAATTCAAGCTCCATGAACCCGTCGTCATTGTCGGGCAACGCGGTTCCGGGCATCGGAATGTTCGGCTGGTCGTCAGGGTGCACCAGATCACGGAAATCGAGGAACTCGAACACGTTGTTCGCCTCGGCATCGCGCCCCAGCATCGCCGCCCAGCGTCCACCCACGCGCAAGGCATTGGTGGCAAGGTTCAGCTCGAAGGTTCCAACCTCGGCCCCTTCGATGATCCCCAGAAGATGCGCTTCGGCCGCGTCCCTCTCGGCACGCGCCGCCAACAGATCGCGGCTCACGGCGTCCATAGGGCCAGACTGCGGTATGCCCTGATCAGACACCAGACTCTCCACTGCACGCCCGTCTTCGGGTTCAAAAGCTACCGGAATATCCATCAGCTCCTCCGCATGTGAAAGCCGAACCATGCGAATGGGGCGATTTGCTGACCGCACCGCGCTTTCTGTGCCAGATTCGTGGCGAATCCGTGGCGGGGTCTTTGCCAGCCATTGCGGCATGTCAGAATAACACGTTGTCCGCGCAGGTCCGGCGTGGTCAAATTGCCCGTCCCAACCCGCAGGCGCGACCGTGTCCGAACATTCGCACGAACCCTTTCTGTCCGACAAGGCAGACCTCTGGCTCACCATCCTCACCCTTGCCGGAATGGCCTACGCCGTCGTCCATTCCTTCGTCACACCGTTGCCCGCGCCCGAAATCGCGCTCCTCCTCGTCTTTCTTGCCGGGGGCGCGCCCGCTGCGATCACCGCCTTGCGCGAATTGGTCACCGAACGCGTCCTCGACGTCGACCTGCTCATGGTCATCGCCGCGCTTGCCGCCGCCTCGGTTGGTGCCGCCCTCGAAGGCGCGGTGCTGCTTACCCTTTTCCGCCTCTCGTCGATGCTGGAACATCGCGCCATGGGCAAAGCCCGCCGCGCCGTCGAAGCCCTCATGTCGCTGCGCCCGGAAAATGCCTACCGCCTCGCGCCCGATGGCAGCGTGACCGAAGTTCCCGTCGGCGCACTTGTCACCGGCGACCGCGTCATCATCCGCCCCGGTGCCCGCATCCCCGTCGATGGCCACATCACCGAAGGCGCGGGCAGCCTTGATGAATCCACCATCACCGGCGAATCCATTCCCGTCGTCAAATCCCCCGGCGACCGCGTGTTCGAGGCGACCGTGAACCTGCACACGGTCCTGACCGTGCAGGTGCTGCGCCCCGTCGCCGAATCCACCGTTGCCCGCATGATCACCATGGTCACTCAGGCACAGGCGCAAAAAGCCCCGTCCGAGCGGTTTTCCGAATGGTTCGGCCAACGCTACACCATCGCCGTCCTTGGCGGGTCCATCGCCCTGTTCCTGCTGTTCCTCGCGCTTGGCCAAACCTTCGACACCGCCCTTTACCGCGCCGCGACCGTGCTTGTCGCCGCCAGCCCTTGCGCGGTTGTCATCTCGGTTCCCGCCGCCATCCTTTCGGCCCTGTCCGCCGCAGCCCGTGGCGGGGTGCTGTTCAAGGGGGGCGCCGCGCTCGAAACCCTCGCCACCGTCCGCACCTTTGCCTTCGACAAGACCGGCACCCTCACCACCGGCCGCGCCGAGGTGACGCGCCTCGTCCCGCTTGCCACCGACGAAGCCACCCTCCTCACCCTCATCGGCGGGATCGAGGCGCAATCCGAACACCCCATCGCCGATGCCATCCGCCGCGCCATCGACGACCGTGGCCTGACCGCCGCCACCGTGACAGGCGTCACCACCCACCCCTCCGAAGGCATAACCGGCACCGATGCCACAGGCCCCCTCTGGGCCGGAAACCCCCGCATGGCCGCCCATATGGGCGCGGACCTGACCGACCCCGCCCTTGCCAGCCTGCAAGACGGGGCCGAAACCGTGGTCTACCTCGGGCGCGGGGCAACCCTTCTCGGCGCGGTCGCCGTGGCCGACCAACCCCGCCCCACCTCTCGCGACGGGATCAAGGCCCTGCGTGACGCGGGCATCGCCGAAATCGTCATGATGACCGGCGACCGCCGCCCCGTCGCGCTGCGTATCGGCCAGGGCCTTGGCCTGAAGCCCGACGAAATCCACGCCGACCTGTTGCCCGAAGACAAGGTCCGCCTCGTCGGCGACCTCGCCGCCCGTGGCCGTGTCGCCTTTGTCGGCGACGGCGTAAACGACGCCGCCGCCCTTGCCCGCGCCGATGTCGGCATCGCCATGGGGGCCGCAGGCTCCGAAGTCGCCCTGCAAGCCGCCGAAGTCGCCCTGCTGTCCGACAACATGGCCCGCCTTGCCGCCGCGCACCGCCTGTCGCGCCGCACCGCCGCGATCATCCGCCAGAACCTGATCTTCGCGCTGGGCGCCATGGCGGTCCTTGTCACCGGCGGGCTTTTCTTCGACCTGCCGCTTCCCCTCGCCGTGCTTGGCCACGAAGGCGGAACCGTCCTTGTCGTCCTCAACGGCCTGCGCCTTTTGTTCGACCCGATCCGCAGCGACCGCGCCTGATCCTGCCCTTTCGCCCCATTCCCGCCCGCTTTGCTGCGCCCTTCCGGTTCTAACCGGCTGAAAACCCATGCAGTTTCCAATCCCGCAACAGATCGGTGCACTTCCGCTCAACCACAAATTGCCTTGCTTCGGTCGAAGGATCGTCGCGCTTGTTAATCAAGTTCAACCCGTCACAGGTCACGCCCAAGGGGGAATGCCATGCGCCGGATGAAAGATTTTGTGCCAAAGGTGGTTGCGGGCAGCGTGCTGTCGCTTGCCATCTTCGCGTCCTTTGCCCACCCCGCCAATGCCATCGACGCGAAGAAGACCCTGCGTGACATGCTGCCGACCAAAACCTCGGTCTCTGCCCCTGCGGGCGCATCGGGCCTCTGCACCCGGTATGACTGGGCCTGCGCCCGCACCGGCAAGACCCGACCGATCGACCTTGCCGCCATGGCCGTCGCGCAAAAGATCAACACCGTCGCAAACCGCAAGGTCCGCCCCGTGTCGGATCAGGCGCAATGGTCCATCGCCGAACGCTGGAGCCTTCCCACCGCCCGTGGCGGCGACTGCGAAGACTACGCGATGTTGAAGAAGATGATGCTGATACAGGCAGGCTTCTCGCCCGACCAACTGCTCATCGCCACCGTGCTCGACCGTCAGCGCCGGTCGCACGCCGTGCTGATCCTGCGAACCGGCACCCAAGACCTCGTCCTCGACAACATGACCGGCCGCATCAAACACTGGCGCGACACCGGCTACACCTTCCTGCGCCTGCAAGACCCGCGCCGCCCCGACCGCTGGGTCGGCGTCTTCGCAGGCGGCGTGCTGGCCAAGATCAGCTGACCGCCGCCCGCATCGGCACGACAGCGGCAGCCCTGCCCATGCGCCTGTCGCGGATCGCCATGGCCTCGTAGAACAGCTGCATGAACTTCGGCGCAAGCAGCTCTGCCCGATACGACAGCCCCGTTTCCCGCGCGGCAGCCGAAAGCCGCGCCCGTTGTTCGGGGTCGTTCCTCAGCTCGATGACCTTTTCCACCCACAGATCGTCGGCATCGTCGGGCAAAAGCACCCCGTTCACCCCGTCCTTGATGATCTCGGGCAGAAAGGCGTTGTCGGTCGCGATGACACACCCGCCCCGCGCCATGATCTCGACGATCCCCCAATTGCCCACCCCGTTCTTCAACGGATACAGGAACAAATCCACCTGCGAGAGCAGCTTGGAAAATTCGTCATAGGGCATCCGCCCCGGCGCCTCGATCGCCCGCGCCCCGGAATGATGCACCATCAGATGCTCGAGAAACGAGATGTCCTTGTTGCCATAGGTCGTCTCCAGCCATTGCGGCTCGAAACTATAGGTCGCCGTCTTTTCCGAGCCAATTGCCAGAAACCGCATCTTTATCCGTCGCTTGACCAGACGGTCCACCACCCGCGCGTAAAGCTCCAACCCCTTGCAGCTTGAAAGATCGCGCGCCGAAAAGGCCAGGGTGAACCGCTTTTCCGTCCGCGGATGCGGCGTCAGGTCGCCGAACTCCATCGCCTCGAACTGCGCCCGCGCCCGGGACTGCAACTCCACCGGCAGCAGGCTTTTGGCGAATTCGGTCGGCACGATCGTCAGATCGCTTCGCACCACCTGATGAAAGGTCAGCATCTCGTTTTGCACATCCGCAAGCCTCTGGCCCTCGGTCGGCGGATATTTCGGATCCCAGCCATGCATGCGAAAGCTCGGATACTCCACGTAACTCACGATCGCCGCGTCGATCTCGTCATACAGGAACTGCGGCGACCCCCAGAAATAGTGGCAGACCACCACGTCGATCTTCTTTTTCTTCTCGGCCTCGAAGGCCTGCAAAGCCGTCAGCACCCCGCGCGAGATCCGCGCCGAACGATCCTGCTTGCCAAGGTAGAAATACGGCGGCTCGCCCATGATATCGCCGTCGGGCTGAAACGGGATCACATTTGTCGCCGTGGGTCCGTATTTCGCCGCATGGCTCGGGTGGGTCATGAACCAGGCTTCCGCCAGACCGCTGCGGTTCAATTCTTCGCACAGCGGGGAATGCTGGCTCGGATACACCGACGACACAAAAACGATGACGGGCTTGCTCGACACGAGAGGTTCTCCGGGTTCAACACAAAACAGGGCCGCGCTGATGCGCGGCCCCGATACGTTCAGACACAGCGGCACCAGCACTTTCCGACCCCCCGACGCCCGGATCGGGCGTCGGGAAATCAAGGCTCCGGCTCGGTTCAGTCGTTACCGCCGTCGTCATCACCGCCATGGTCGTCATCACCACCGTGGTCATCGTCGTCCCCATCATGGTCGTCGTCATCGCCACCGTGGTCGTCGTCATCGCCACCGTGGTCGTCGCCATGGCTGTCGTTGTGGCCACCCTGACCACCTTGGCCACCTTGGCCACCCTGACCACCTTGGCCACCCTGACCACCTTGGCCACCTTGGCCACCTTGGCCACCTTGGCCACCTTGGCCGCCCTGACCACCTTGGCCGCCCTGACTGCCATGGCCCTGATTGCCGGGGGTGTCTACGCCGCCCTGACCGTTGCTATTGCACGAATTGCCGTTGCAATTCGAAGAGTTGCCATTGCCCCCGTGGGTCCCGCCAGTCGGCCCGGTCGGTCCAGTTGGCCCGGTCGGCCCCGTAGGCCCGGTCGGCCCCGTAGGCCCGGTCGGCCCCGTAGGCCCGGTCGGCCCAGTCGGTCCGGTTTCGCCTGTCGGCCCGGTCGGTCCGGTCTCGCCGGTCGGCCCCGTCGGTCCGGTCTCGCCTGTCGGCCCAGTCGGTCCGGTCTCGCCTGTCGGCCCTGTTGGCCCAGTTTCGCCTGTCGGCCCCGTCGGTCCGGTCTCACCAGTCGGCCCGGTCGGCCCGGTCTCGCCTGTCGGCCCCGTCGGTCCGGTCTCGCCTGTCGGCCCAGTCGGTCCGGTCTCGCCGGTCGGCCCCGTCGGTCCGGTCTCGCCTGTCGGTCCCGTCGGTCCGGTCTCGCCTGTCGGCCCCGTCGGTCCGGTCTCGCCTGTCGGCCCAGTCGGTCCGGTCTCGCCGGTCGGCCCCGTCGGTCCGGTCTCGCCTGTCGGCCCAGTCGGTCCGGTCTCACCAGTCGGCCCGGTGGGACCAGTCGGGTCGGTCGGACCCGTCCCGCCATTCGGAGTGCCGCCGCCGCCCCCGTCCGTCGGGTCCGGAATGCTTGCCGTCGGCTGATCGGCGAACAGAAGCGCCACTTCAGGGCAGGTCTCGCTCAGGTATTGCAGGATCTTCGGGAAATCCGAACGGCTCGTGATCTGCGCGATCAGTCGCTTGTTGAGCGGCTGATAGGTGCACAAGTCCGTCGGAACCTTTATCGTCCGGACCTGAGCGTTCGCACTGACCGGCAACACGAACAGGAATCCTGCAGCCATGAATGCGGCGCCAAACCCGCTTATCACTTTTCTTCCGAAATTGTTCTTCTGTCCCATAGTCAACTCCTCGAACATCCAAATGCGGGTACGTCACCCATTAAGATTAATTAATACCAACTAAAGGCTGGCGTCAAATTTTCGCCAGAAAGTTAACGCTCGAATGCCACAATAAAGCCTTAATGCTCGTTAAGGCAGAGTCAGAATGAAAAATACAATTACAGATTGCATAACGTAGCCCGAACAGAACCAATCCAGCCCCATCGCTGCGAATCGGTTGGCTGAAAATCAGCGCCCGTTAACACTCGCCCGCACCGCTTCGCGGCACCTCGGGCTTGCCAGAATGCGATCCGTGCTGTAGTGCATGAATGAACGTTCATTCTCGACGGGAACCCGAATGGCCCAGGCCAACATCTCCGAACCGCCTGTCCAACCCGATCACCGCAGCGTCGAAATCCTCGACGGTGTGCGTCGCGCCTTTTCGGAAAAGGGGTTTGACGGGGCGTCCATGCAAGACCTCGCCCGCTCTTGCGGGATGAGCGTGGGCAACTTCTACCGCTACTTCCCGTCGAAAGCCGCTATCGTCGCCGCCCTGATCCTGCGCGATCTGGCCGAGATGGAGCAATCGTTCCGCGCCATCCTCGCCTCGGACGACCCGCTTTCAGGACTGCGCGCCACCGTCCGCTTTCGCGTCAGCGAAGCGTCCTGCATCGGCGAAGGCCAGCTTTGGGCCGAAATCACCGCAGCCGCCCTGCGAAAAGCCGAAATCAGCGCCGTTACCACCCATATGGAACATGAAATCGTCGGCTACCTGACCGCGATCTTTGCCAAGGTCAAAGGCATCGACCCCGAAGCCGCGCGTGACCGCTATTACCCCCAAGCCATGCTGATCATCATGCTGGTAAAATCCGCCTCGATGCATCCGGCCGAGAATTCCGTGACCCAGACACGTCTGACAGACCTTCTTCTTCGTACAATAGACCGAACCATCGATGACGTTGCAGCCGATGACCTGAAAGGCCGAACCTATGCGTAGCTTTAAGATTTTGCCGCTACTTGCCGCGCTCGCCGCTCCGGTCCATGCCGCCAGCGAACCCGAAGCCACGCCCGCTGCGCTCGCCGCGCTTCCGGCGATCTCGGTTTCCACCGTCGCCCCCCGCACCCTGCGCGACCGCGTCATCGTCTCGGGCCTCGTCGGCGCGGTCGAGGAAGTCCGCATCGCCCCGCTGATCGAGGGTCAGCCAATCGAATCCCTTCTTGCCGATGTGGGCGATACCGTCACCACAGGCCAGACCCTCGCCACCCTGTCGAAAAGCACGCTCGAACTTCAGCGCAGCCAGTTCAACGCCTCGCTCGCCTCGGCCCGCGCCACCATCGCGCAGGCCGAAGCGCAGATGCTCGAAGTCCGCGCCAGCGCCGATGAAGCCCAGCGCGTCAACGAACGCACCGCCGCCCTCGTCAAACAGGGTGCCGCCAGCAAGGCCGCCGCCGATCAGGCCGCCTCCAACGCCATCGCCGCCACCGCCCGCGTCACCGTGGCGACCCAATCGCTCGAAGCCGCCCGCGCGCAGGTCGAACTGGTGCAGGCCCAGCTTGCCAACCTCGACCTCTCGCTCGAACGGACCGATGTGAAATCCCCTGTCGCGGGCACCATCACCCAGCGTAACGCCGTCGTCGGGGCAATCGCCTCGGGCGCGGGCCAGCCGATGTTCACCCTCATCCGAGACGGCGCGCTCGAACTCAACGCCGATGTGTCCGAGGTCGATCTCACCCGCCTCGCCTCAGGCCAAAAGGTTACGATGGTCGCCGTGGGCACCACCAAACCGCTGACCGGCACCATCCGCCTTGTCGAACCCACCATCGACCCCGTCACCCGCCTTGGCCGCGCCCGCATCAGCATCGACCAACCCGACCTTATCCGCGAAGGCATGTTCCTCGACGCCGAAGTGCTGGTGATCGAACGCGAAGGTGCCGCCGTTCCCGTTACCGCCGTCGGTTCCTCGGCCGAAGGGGCGTCAGTCATGGTGGTAAAGGACGGCACCGTGGCCCGCGTCCCGGTCCAAACCGGCATCCGCGACAAGGGCTGGATCGAAATCGTCTCGGGCCTCGAACCCGGCGCCACCATCGTGACCAAGGCAGGCGCCTTCGTCCGCGACGGCGACAAGATCAACCCTGTCCCGTCAGACGCAAACTAAGGGGGCGCCGCGATGAACTTCTCTGCATGGTCGATCCGCAACCCCGTCGCCCCGCTTCTGTTCTTTTTCATGATGCTGGTTCTGGGCTGGCAAAGCTTCAACACCCTGCCGATCACCCGTTTTCCCAACATCGACGTTCCCGTCGTCGCCATCACCGTCGCGCAATCCGGCGCGGCTCCGGCGGAAATGGAAACCCAGGTCACCAAAAAGATCGAAGACGCGGTCGCAGGCATCACCGGCGTCAAGAACATCACCTCGACCGTAACAGACGGCGTCTCGACCACCGCCGTCGAATTCCGCATGGAAGTCCCCACCGACAAGGCCGTGCAAGACACCAAAGACGCAATCGACCGCGTCCGTGGCGACCTGCCGGGCGACATCGACGCCCCCATCGTCAACCGCGTCGATGTCGAAGGTCAGGCGATCATGACTTTCGCCGTCTCGGCCCCGAACATGACGATGGAGGAAGTGTCGTGGTTCGTCGATGATACCATCATCCGCGCGCTTCAGGGCCGCCCCGGCATCGGCCGCGTCGACCGCTACGGCGGGGCCGACCGTGAAATCCGCGTGCTGCTCGATCCGGTCAAGCTCGACAGCCACGGCATCACCGCCGCCGCCGTGAACGCGCAACTGCGCGCCACCAACACCAACCTCGGGGCAGGGCGGTCCGAACTCGGGTCGGGCGAACAGGCCATCCGCACGCTGGGCGACGCTTCGACCGTCGAAAACCTTACCCAGACCACCATCGCGCTGCCCTCGGGCCGCCACGTCCGCCTGTCCGACCTTGGCCAGATCATCGACACCTACGAAGAACTGCGTTCCTTTGCCAAGGTGAACGGCGAACAGGTCGTGACCTTCGCCGTCTTCCGCGCCAAGGGTGCCTCCGAAGTGTCGGTCGCCGAAACCGTCAACGCGAAGCTCGATGAATTGCGCGCCGAAAACCCCGGCGTCACCGTCACGCTTGTCGATGAAACCGTGTTCTACACTTACGGCAACTACGAAGCCGCCCTTCACACCCTGCTCGAAGGCGCGCTTCTCGCCGTTCTCGTCGTGCTCGCCTTCCTGAAAAACTGGCGCGCCACGCTGATCTCGGCGGTCGCCCTGCCGCTTTCGGCGATCCCCACCTTTTACATCATGGATTTGCTGGATTTCTCGCTGAACCTCGTCAGCTTCCTTGCGATCACGCTGGCGACAGGCATCCTCGTCGATGACGCGATCGTCGAGGTGGAAAACATATCCCGCCACATCCGTATGGGCAAAACCCCATACCGCGCCGCCATCGACGCCGCCGACGAAATCGGCCTCGCCGTCATTGCGACCACCTTCACCATCGTGGCCGTCTTCGTCCCCGTGTCCTTCATGCCCGGCATCCCCGGCCAATACTTCCGCCAATTCGGCCTGACAGTCGCAATCGCCGTCCTGTTCTCGCTCTTGGTCGCCCGCCTCATCACCCCGATGATGGCCGCCTATCTGATGCGGACCAAGGACGCGCATGACGACGGCGGCATCGACGGCCCCGTGATGCGCGGCTACCTGCGGGTCGTCAGCACCACCACCTCGGGCCACCTGTGGAAGATCCCCGCCCGCTACCTTACCCTGCTCGGCGCTTTCGTCGTGCTGGCCGTGTCGATCCACTTCATGCTCAAGGTTCCGGGCAGCTTCCTTCCGCCCGAAGATGTCAGCCGTATCCCGATTTCCGTCGAACTCCCCCCCGGTGCCACCCTTGCCGAAACCGACCGCACCACCGAAGCGATGGCCAGCGCCATCCGCTCGATCCCGGGCGTGAACAAGGTCATGGTCGTCGGCGGCTCCTCTCCGACCGGAGACCGCGACATCCGCCGCGCCTCGGTCACCGTGCTGCTCGACCGGCTCGACCACTCGCTGGTACTGAAACTGTCGCAGGTCGCCAACAAGATCCCGCTTCTCGGCGCAATCGTCCCCGATGCCACAAACCATGGCCGCGAAACCCCCCAAAACGTGATCGAGGCGCAGATTTTCGAAAAACTCCACGCCATCCCCGATATCCGCGCCTTCAAGCTGAACGACCGCGGCGAACGTGACCTCTCCTTCTCGATCCTTGCGGAAACCGAAGCCGACCTGAACCTCGCCGTTGCCCGTCTCGAAGCCGCGCTTTCGGGCGACCCGCTCCTCGCCAACGTCGCCTCCGAAGGCGCGCTGCCCCGCCCAGAGGTGCAGATCACGCCCCGCGCCACCGAAGCCGCCCGCCTTGGCGTCACCACGCAGACCATCGCCCAGACCGTGCGCGTCGCTACCATCGGTGACATCGATCAGGCCTTGGCGAAACTCTCCATCGACAACCGCCTGATCCCGGTCCGCGTACGCCTGAACGATGCCAGCCGCGAAGACCTCGCCCGCATCGCCGCCCTGCGCGTGCCCACGGCCACAGGGTCGGTCCCGCTGTCCACCGTGGCCGACATCGTCATCGCCGAAGGCCCCTCGATGGTCGACCGGCTCAACCGCGAACGCCGCGCCACCATCGGCGCGAACCTTCCCGTGGGTGTGGCGCTGGGAACCGCGAGCGACCGCTTCAAGGAACTCGCCGCAAGCGTCGAAATGCCCCCCACCGCCCGGATCGAGGAATCCGGCGATGCCGAGGTTCAGGGCGAACTGATGTCCAGCTTCGGCAATGCCATGATCATGGGCCTGATGCTGGTGCTTACCGTGCTGATCCTGCTTTTCCGCTCGGTCATCCAGCCTTTCACCATCCTCTTCTCGCTCCCCCTCGCCATCGGTGGCGTGGCCGCGGCGCTTATCCTCACCGGATCGGCCCTGTCGATGCCTGTCCTGATCGGTATCCTGATGCTCATGGGCATCGTCACCAAGAACGCGATCCTGCTGATCGATTTCGCCATCGAAATGCGCGCCCAAGGCATGGACCGCTTCCAGTCGGTGATCGAGGCCGGCCACAAACGCGCCCGCCCCATCGTGATGACCTCGATCGCCATGTCGGCAGGCATGCTCCCCTCCGCTCTCGGCGTGGGCGAGGGCGGCTCGTTCCGCGCGCCCATGGCAACGGCCGTGATCGGCGGCATCATCGTCTCGACCGTGCTGTCGCTGATCGTGGTGCCTGCCTTCTTCCTGATCATGGACGACCTGTCGCGCCTCGTCGGCCGCCTGTTCAGCCGCATCCTCGGCCCCAAGGAAAGCGAGCCCGACGAACCCGCCGCATCGGTCCTCGCCGAACGGATCGACGACCTTTCCACCCGCGTCGACGCCCTGTCCGGCAAACGCCCGACGCTGCACGTAGCCGAATGAAGAAAGGGTGGGTGAATCACCCACCCTACAAATCCAGCGCGACACCGTAGGGTGGGTGATCCACCCACCCACTTCCTCAGAAGATACGCCCGCGTAAAACACAGATCGCCTCACACCCATGGCAAAGGCCATCGCCTTGCCACGCGGTGCCCGTCCCGCCATCCGCCGGTGGCCCCGAGGCCACCGGCCAGCGCCCGTCCCGCCCATGGCGGGCGCTTCTCGCCCGCCTGGCCTGGCGCCGGCCTCTGTGGTGACCGAGCCACACCGGCAGGTCGCTACCGTCCCGCGCAGGCGGGGAAACGCGGGTCGCGTTTCCTGTCCCGCCTGACCCCTCGGTCTTAAAACACCAACCCCGACCAGCGCGAAGGCTTCTGCGGCACCCCCGGCATCACACACAGCATCTCGTACAGCAGATTTGCCCCGATCAGAGCCGTATTGCCCGTGGTATCATAGGGCGGCGACACCTCGACCAGATCGCCCCCCACGATGTTCAGCCCCGCACAGCCACGGATGATCTCCAGCGCCTGCCACGTGCTCAGCCCGCCCACTTCGACCGTTCCCGTCCCCGGCGCAAAGGCCGGATCGAGCGAGTCGATGTCATAGGTAATGTAAACCGGCGCATCCCCGATCCGCTCGCGCACCTGCGCCATCAGCCCGGCCAGCGACTTGCCCCAGCACTCCTCGGCCTGCACCACGGTCCAGCCCTTGTCCCGCGCCCAGTCGAAATCGTCGGGCGAATACCCCGTCCCGCGCAAGCCAATCTGGAACACCTTGTCGTTTATCAGGCAGCCATCCTCCCACGCCCGCCGGAACGGGCAGCCATGCGCCACCGTCTCGCCGAACATGGTGTCGTTGATGTCGGCATGGGCATCGATATGGATCAGCGCCACGGGTCCGTGCTTTTCCTTCATCGCCCGCAAGATCGGCCATGTCAGCGTATGGTCGCCCCCCAGCGTCAGGGGCTTGGCCCCATGCGCCAGCACGCCCCGGTAATGCGCGGTGATGATATCGACCGTCTTTTTCAGATCGAAGGTGTTGACCGGCACATCGCCAATATCCGCAACCTGCAAATGCTCGAACGGAGCCGCCCCCGTCGCCATGTTGAACGGCCGCAGCATCCGGCTTTCGTCCCTTATCTGCCGCGGCCCCAACCGCGTGCCCGACCGGTTCGACGTGCCATGATCCATCGGCACCCCGATGAACGCCACATCCAGACCCGCCGCCGTTTCGGCCGCAGGCAGGCGCATCATCGTCGCCGGTCCGCCGAAACGCGGCATGTCGTTCCCGCCCAAAGGTTGATTGAATACGCTCATGCCTCTTTCCCCTTCAGCCAATTCCCGATGATCTCGCGATGCCGCTCGCGCCCGTAGCTTGCGAAATGCCCGCCATGCACCACCCGCACCGGCAGATCATACAACCTTACCATGCTCCGGTGATAATCCGCCGCGTCGGAATGATAGGTGTCCTCGATCAGCGGCCCGTCATAGACGATATCGCCCGAAAACAGCACCCCCGTCGCGGCCTCCCACAGCGCGATCCCGCCGGGCGAATGTCCCGGCGTATGGATCACCTCGAACCGCCGGTCCCCCAGATCAACCGCGTCGCCGTCCCACAACAACCGCGTCGCAGGCGCTGCCTTCACCGCATAGGTCGCCGACAGATAGGGCGCAGGCGGCAAAGCGGTGAAAATCTCGTCCGTCACATAGGGGTCGGCCAGCGTCGCCACCCGCGTGGGGCTTCGCATCATCTCGGCCTCGGCCCCATGGCACGACCGGCACGGAAACTCATGGTGACACCCGATATGGTCAAAATGCGTATGGCTCGCCACCGCTTCCAAGGGCCGCTCCGTCACCAGCGGCACCCACTCGCGCAAGCTGACAACCCCCATCCCGCTATCGACCAGCATGTCGCCATCGCGCCCGCGCACATGCCATACATTGCAGCGGTAGAATTCATGGATATGCGGCTCGTCGATCCATGTGACCCCGTCCCCGACTGTCCGCACCCGCCACCAATCCGCCGCCCGCATCCGCTCCATCACAGCACCACCCAAGCCGAAGCACCCAGATCGAGCACTGCCCCCGCGTCCACCACCGCGCCCGGCGGCAGATGCACCGTCAGCACCATATTGGGTGCCGCCACAGGCGAAACCTGCGCCCGCACGTAAGAACCGAAAAATCCCGTATCCTGAACACGGCACGGCCCCAACCGCAGCGCGCCCTCTGCCGAAATCGCCTCGGGCCGGATGCACAGCACCCCATCCGGAACCGCCAGCTTCCCCATGGCCGACACCCCGCCCTTCACCTCGATCCGGTTCACCTCGCCCATGAACCCCGCCGAAAACAAAGACTTAGGCCGCAGGTAAACCTCCCTCGGCGCCCCCACATCCTCGATCTTGCCGCCATTCATCACCACGATCCGGTCGGCAATCGACATCGCCTCTTCCTGATCATGCGTCACATGCACAAACGTCGTACCCACCCGCCGCTGGATCGCCTTCAACTCGTCCTGCATCGCGCGGCGCAGCTTCAGGTCCAGCGCCCCGAGCGGCTCATCCAGCAACAAAACGTCCGGCGAGACCGCCAGCGCCCGCGCCAGCGCCACCCGCTGCCGCTGCCCGCCGCTCAACTCATGCGGCCGCCGCTTGCCGCGCCCCTCCAGCCCCACCAGCGCCAGCATCTCCGCCGCCCGCGCCACCCGTTCCGCCTTGCCAACGCCCCGCATCCGCAAGCCGAACCCCACGTTATCGGCGAGGCTCATATGCGGAAACAGCGCGTAATCCTGAAACACCGTCGTCGTCGGCCGCTCTTTGGGCGAAACCCCCGCCATATCACGCCCGCCGATCAGAACCTGCCCCGCCGAAGGCTCGGCAAACCCCCCGATCAGGTTCAGAAGCGTGGTCTTCCCGCAGCCCGAAGGCCCCAGCAGCACCACGAACTCCCCCGCCGAAATCTCCAACGATACATCGTCCAAAGCCAGCGCCGCGCCATAGCGTTGCGAAACCCCGCGCACCGAAACATCCGCAGTCATTTCGCCCTCCTGAACACCAGCAGCTCCAACGCCACAACCAGCGTGACCGACACCAGAAACACCAACGACCCCACCGCATTGGTCGCAGGCGAAAGCCCCGACCGCAGCATCGACCAGATCTCGACAGGCAACGTCACATCGAACCGCGTCAGCAAAAACGCGATGATGAATTCGTCCCAACTGAACGTGACCGACAGAAAGAACGCCGCCGCCAGGGGCGCCGCCAGCATCGGCGCCGACACATGCAGCAAAACCTGCCACTCGGCCGCCCCCAGATCACGCGCCGCCCGCTCGGCGCTGCGCTGCTGGTCGCCCATCGCCGCAAAACAGATCGCAAAGCACAAGGGCAGGTTGATCACCACATGCCCCGCACCCACAGTCCAAAGCGACAGCTTCACCCCGGCCGCCCCGAACATCGTCAGCAATCCCAGCGCGATGATCAGATAACTCACCGTCATCGGCGCGATCAGCACCCCCCGCATCAGCACCGATCCGGGCAACCGCACCCGCGCCAACGCATGCGCCGCCAGAAAGCCAAGCACCAAGGCGATCACCGAAGACACCACCGCCACCAGCAGCGAATTGCCAAGCGCCTCCATCAGGTCACGGTCGCCCAGCACCTTTTCATACCAGCGCAAGCTGAACCCCTGAAACGGCGGCACCGGCAAGCGCCCGTCCTGAAACGAAAACGCGACCAGCACCGCCACCGGCAGAAAGATGAACACATAGGCAAGCGCCATATAAAGCCAGCCAAGCGCCCTCATACCCGGTCCAGCCTCAACCATTTGGCCGACAGGAAATAAGCCAGCGTCACCACCCCCATCAGCACCACCGAAAGCGCACTCGCCAGCGGGAAATTCCCGCTCCGCCCCATTTGCAACATGATCAGCTGCGGCAGCGTCAATTCCGTATTCCCGCCCAGTATCTGCGGCGTGATGTAATCCCCGATGCACAGCACGAACGTCAAAAACGCCCCCGTCACCACCCCCGGCAGGGTCAACGGCAACACCACATGCCGGAACGTCTGCCACTTCGACGCCCCCAGATCCTGCGCCGCCCGCATATAGTTCGGCGAAAGCTGGATCAGGTTGGCGTAAATCGTCAGCGTCAGCAGCATGACGAAGAAATGCACAAACCCGATCACCGTCGCCATCCGCGTGGAAGCAATTTCCAGCGGCTCCGCAATCACCCCCAACCCCAGCAGCGCCCTGTTCACCACCCCGTTCTGCCCCAGCACCAGCAGCCACGAATAGGACCGCACCACGTAACTCGTCCAGAACGGCAACACCGCCATCAGCAGCGCCAACCGCTGCCACCGCACAGGCACCCGAAACGCGATGATCGCCGCCAAAGGATAGGCCAGCACCACCGAAACCACCGTTACGATCACGGTAATCTCAAGGCTGTTCAGCAAAGCCTTTACCATCGTCCAATCGGTGAACGCGCGGACATAATTCCCCGCATCCACCCCGTAAACGACCGCCCGCCCCTCCATATGCGCCAGCGACAGCACCACCATCGCCGCAAACGGCAGCACGAAAAACGCCCCCGTCCACACAAGGGCCGGGGTCACCAGACCCCAGCCCAAGCGCCGCTCTTTCGCTTCCAAAGTCACTGGTTCAGCATCTCGGTCCACATGTCCTGCATCGCGGTATCGGTCGCGGCGTCCGGAATCGGATACAACTGCGCCCGCTTCAGGAACTCGGGCTGTTCATCCCAGCGCAGCACCGCCTTCTGTTCCGCCGTCAGCCCGTCACCCGCCTTGGCGTTCGCGGGCATCCCCCAATAGCACGACGCCGTCGCCAACCGCGCCTGCCCCTCGGGCGACACGATATACTTCACGAACTCCAGCGCGAGGTCCGGCTGAGTCGTCCCGGCCACCACGCCGATCGACTGCGCCCAGCGCAAACCGCCCTGCTTCGGGATCGTCCAGTCAAGGTTCGGGTTGTCCGCCGCCAGCACCGCCGTCAGCCATTCGCCGCCACCGACGACGATATCCACCTCGCCCGTCGCCAGCGCCGTCTGCGCGCTCACAACATCCGACACCTGCTTGGCACTTGCCCGCAGCTTCATCAGCGGTTCTTTCAGACTTGGCAGCGTATCGGCGTTGATATCCGCCGTATTCACCCCCTGCCCAAGCGCGACAAGCCCCAGCACCGGCAGGTAATAGTCGTAAATCCCGATCCGCCCGTCATACTTGCCGCCCGTCAACAGGGCCATGTCCTGCATGTCGGCGGGGTCGACCTTGGTCTTGTCATAGGAAATCGTGTTGTAGCCGAACTTTTCCGTCACGGCATAGGTCTTGCCGCCCACGGTGTTGTTCTCGGCCATCACCAGCTCGGGGAAAAAGTCGCCCGTCGGCAGCGCATCGGCGGGTATCTCGGCCAGCTTTCCAGCCTCGACCGCGCGGCCCACATCCACCGCGTCGATCACCATCACGTCCCAGTCACCCGGCGCGCTCTGGTCCAGAATGGCCAGCCCCGCCGCTGTGCCCTCGTATTCCTTCACATTCACCTTCACCCCGAACTTTTCCTCGAACGGGGCCACCAGCTCGGGGTCGGTGTGGTCGCACCATACCAGCGCATTCAGCTCTTGCGCGAACGAAGGCGTCGCCAGCGCCAAAAGCCCAAGCGCGGTCAAGGGAAGTCTCACGGTCAAAGCCATATCTCTCTCCATGTCGGGTTGCAGCCTTGCGCTCTTTTCGGCGCGATCAGAAAATAATTGAGTTCGTTCATTTTTGAAGTCAATGTCAAAACCAGTGCAAGTATCAGAATGCCCTAAAATGACCGGACTTCGCGAACGACAGAAAGCCAACCGCACACGGCGCATCCTCGAAGCCGCGGCCCAGCTTTTCCGCGAAGCAGGCTACGGCGCGATCCGCATAGACGATATCGCCCGCGTGGCCGAAGTGTCGGTCGGCACCTTCTACAATTACTTCGAAACCAAGGGCGATCTGCTGCTCGCCATAGTGGTGATGGAGGTGCAAGAGGTGCTCGATTCAGGCACCGCAATCGTGGCCGATCCGCCCCCGACAGTGGCCGAAGCCCTGTCCCGCCTGATCGGCAGCTACTACGACCACTCGCTTTACTACCTGTCGAAAGAGATGTGGCGCACCGCCATGGCTATCACCATCGAGGCCCCCGCCACCCCGTTTTCCGACCGCTTCACCGAACTCGACCGCCGGCTTGCCGAACAGGTCTGCGCCCTCATCACCGAATTGCAGGCCCGCAGCATCGCCCGCCCCGACATCGACCCCCGCGCCATGGGCGAGGTGATCTTCAACAACCTCAACATGATGTTCATCGAATTCGTCAAGAACGACCCGATGACCCTCGCCGCGCTCAACGCGCATGTCGCGCGTCAAAACGCGCCACTTGCCGCGATGCTGACGCGCTGACTTTACGCCTATCCGTTTTCTGCTATCCCTGTCGCAACGCGAAGGGGCCAAGCCGATGCTGCACGCCTATACAGAATCCGGCGGCACGCTCAGCCGCATGCCCGACGGCGCAGACCTCGCTCAGGCGGTCTGGATCGACGCGCTGCGCCCCACCCTCGCCGAGGCTCAGGCCGTCGCGGCGCTGGGCATCGACGTGCCCAGCCTCGAGGATATGGAAGAGATCGAGATCTCCAACCGCCTCTACCGCGAAGGCCCGCTCGACTACATCACCGTCGTGCTTCCCGGCCATTCCACCGCCAACGAGCCGATCTCCGGCCCCGTCAGTTTCATCCTGTCGCACGACCGCCTCGTGACCGTGCGCCACCACCGCGCCCGCCCGTTCGAAACCTACCCCAACCGCGCCGACAAAACCGGCCCCGGCTGCGGCAGCGCCCATGCGATTTTCCTGTCGCTGATCGAAGAGATCACCGGCCGCATCGCCGACCTTCTCGAATCCGTCGGTCGCAACCTCGACCAGCTTGGCCGCACCATCCACGAACCGCAGCACCGGCAAAAGTCGCAAGACCGGCTCGAGGTCGCGCTGCGCCGCCTTGGTCGCGAAGGCCACCTGATCGGCATCCTGCGCCTGTCTCTGCTGACGCTCGACCGCGCCATCGGCTTTTATGACCAGTCCGACCGCAAAGCCGACAAGCGGCTCGAACCGGCGCTGAAAGCCCTGCGCCGCGACATCAACGCGCTTGAGGTGCATACCGATTTCCTGTCATCCCGCGTGGCGCAGGCCACCGACCTGACGCTTGGCATGATCAACCTCGCCCAGAACGCCACTTTCCGCCTGCTCTCGGTGGTGACCATCCTGTTCTCGCCGCCGCTGCTCATCGCCGCAATCTACGGCATGAACTTCCGCGTCATGCCCGAACTGCAATGGGCCTTCGGCTACCCCGCCGCCCTGATCGCCATGGTCGTCTCGCCGATCGTGGTATGGCTTTGTATCCGCTGGAAGAACTGGCTTTAGCGCTTTACCAGCCGCACCATAAAGAACCCGTCCATCCCGCCACGGTCCGCCCAATGATCGGGTCGCAGGCGCAAACCGCCCGTTTCCGTCCACCACTCCGGCGCGACGCCGGCAATCTCCAACCGCTCGACCCGCAGCCCCGCGTGCCGCTCCAGCGCCGCCGCCAACTGCCCTTCGCCCTCTTCCGGCAAAAGCGAGCAGGTGCAAAACACCACCCGCCCCCCGCTTTTCACAAAGCCAAGCGCACGGTCCAGCATCGCCGCCTGAAGCGCCACCAATTCGGGCAATTCCGACCCGTCCTTGATGAAGGGCAGATCAGGATGCCGCCGGATCGTCCCCGTCGCCGAACAGGGCGCATCCAGCAACACCGCGTCGAACGGCGCATCCGGCGTCCATTGCAGCGCATCGGCCACCACCAGTTCAGCCGCCAATCCCGTCCGCGCCAGATTTTCCGCAACCCGCCCCATGCGCGGCCCCGAAATATCGACCGCCGTCACCGCAGCACCGCTTGCGGCAAGCTGCATCGTCTTGCCCCCCGGCGCCGCGCACAAATCAAGCACCCGCTCACCCGCGACAGGTGCCAGCATCCGCACCGCCAGCGCCGCCGCCGCGTCCTGCACCCACCAGCCGCCCGTGGCAAACCCCGGCAAAGCCGAAACCTGCCCCGCATCCGCCAGCCGCAAAGACCCCGTCGGCAGCACTTCGCCCTCGGGCGCCTCACCCCCCGCCCGCAAGCTCAGGTCCAGCGGCGGAACCCCCGCCTGCACCGCCTCGATCGCCGCCACCGCGTCACGCCCATAGGCATGCACCAGCGGCTGGCGCAGCCAGCGCGGCATCTTCTGCACCGGCAACCCGTCGAACACTGCTTCCGGCACCTGCCGCAGCACGGCATTGACCAGCCCCGCCATATGCCCCGTCCGCTTGCCGCGCCGCACGATCTCGACCGCCGCGTTCACCACGCCATGCGCGGCCCCGCCCATCGCCAATTCCGTCACCGCCAGCCGCAACGCATTCTTCACCTCGCGTGGCGGAGATTTCCGCAAATGCGGCTCCAGCACACGGTCGCATTGCTCGATATGCCGCAGCGTCGCCAGCGCCAACCGCTGCGCCCGCGCCTTGTCCGAAGGCGTCAGCCCCGCCAGCGGCCCCTGCGCGTCAGCCACCGCCTCGGCCATCGATTGCCCCTCGGAAAGCACTGCCCCCAACAGGCCAACCGCCGCCGCCCGCGCTGCCAAACCTTCTGCCGCCATGACCGCACCCTTGTTGATCTGACAAAGGGGCGTATATCAAAGGGGCAAGAACCGGAACCGTTAATGATGACCGAACAGACCGATCTCCCCCCCGCAGCCCTCCGCGCCTTGGCCGAGGCCGAAGAGCGCCGCAAAGCAGCCAAGGCCGAACCCCTGCCCAAAGAACTCGGCGGCCGCGACGGCCCCGAACCCGTCCGCTACGGCGACTGGGAGAAAAAGGGAATTGCGATAGACTTCTAGCGCAGGCTGAACGAAGCCGACTCGCCCCGCCCCTGATCGACCGTAAAGCGCACATTGCCGCCTTCCGCTTCGACCAACTGGCAATTCATCGGGATCGGATAGCCCGACCAATCCATCTCGCGGCAGAAATAGCCGTCACGCCATTCCCAAGTGCCGGTCACATCCCAGCCCAGCGCATTGCCGCGTATCTCGCCATCCGGCTCGACCACCAGCGAAATGCCCAGCGGCCACATCCGCAATTCCTTGCCCGCCACCGCGCCCAGAAACGCGTCACGGTCGCTGATGCGCGAATAGCCCTCGGCAAGGGCGGCATCCGTCAGGCCGACACTGGCAACAAGGGCAAGGAAAGCGGATTTCATGGCACACCTCTGGATCAGCCAGTTATACGCCGCCCGCCCCGATCCGGATCACTTCGCGTCAAGCCGCTCTAGCAGCGCCGCATGCAGCCCCGCACTTGCCGCGATCAGCCCGTTCGCCCGCGGGTCAGGCCTGTTAAAGCGCAACCGCTCACCCTTGGAATCGGTCACAGTGGCCCCCGCACGGTCGCAAATCAGCGCACCCGCGGCAATATCCCACTCCCAGCCTTGGCGGAACGACAGCATCCCGTCAAACCGCCCCTCGGCCACCAGCGCCAAACGGTAAGCAACCGACGCGCGGAATGACCGTTTCACCTCTGGCACGCCTCCCGGCCAGTGCTGCGCGGTCATGTTCGTGGCCGGTGTCAGTATCGTCGCCCCCGCGATCCCCGCAATCGTGCTGGCGGCAATCACCTGACCGTTCAGCGTGGCCGGACCATCCGCCGTTGCTGCAAACAGCGCATCCTTCGCGGGTAGATAGACCACCCCCGCAACCACCTCGCCCCCCCGCGTCACCGCCAGCGCATGGCTGAAACTGTCCTCGCCGGCGATGAACGCCCGCGTACCGTCGATCGGGTCAAGGATGAACTGGCACTCGGTTTCCAGCCGCGCCCCGTCGTCCGGCGTTTCCTCCGACAGCCAACCATAAGCGGGCCTCGCCGCCCGTAACTGGCTTTGCAGCGCATCGTTCACCGCGATGTCGGCCTCGGTCACCGGTCCCTCGTCGCCCTTTTCCCATTGCTTGGGGTTGCGCTTCCAATAGCGCAACGCGATCTTCCCCGCGACCCGCGCGGCGTCGATCAAAAGCGCCAGATCGTCAGCTTCCCGCAAGCGTCATACCGTCGATCAGGCACGAAGGCACGCGCGTCGAAAGATGGTCACGCGCGTCATTCGCAGGCACCAGCCGCAGCAGCATGTCGCGCAGGTTTCCGGCAATGGTGCATTCGTTGACAGGATGGGTAATCACCCCGTTTTGCACCCAGAACCCCGCCGCCCCGCGCGAATAATCGCCCGTGGTCGGGTTGATCGTCGATCCGATCATCGACGTGACATAAAGCCCCGTCCCCATGTCGCGCAGCATATCCGACAGGCTGGCACTGCCAAGCGTAAGATCGATGTTGGAAGTCGAAGGCGACGGCGGCGAAGATGTCCCCCGCGTCGCATTCGCCGTGCTCTGCATCCCCAGCTTGCGCGCGGTGCCAAGGTCAAGCGTCCAGCCCGTCAATATCCCGTTTTCCACCAGCGCCCGCCGCGCGGTGGGCAGGCCCTCGGCATCGAACGGGCGCGACCCGCCGATCCGCGCGCGATGCGGGTCTTCGATCACCGACAGGCCCGCAGGCAGCACCTGCTGGCCCAAGGCATCGCGCAACCACGAAGCGCCCCGCGCAATCGCCGCCCCGTTGATCGCCGAAAGCAAATGCCCGATCAGTGACGCCGCAACCCGCTCGTCAAACAGCACGGGATAGGTGCCGGTCTTGGGCTTGGTCGCCCCCGCCCGCGCCAAGGCACGGTCTGCCGCCAATTCGCCAATCCCCTTCGCGGCAGGCAAATCCGCCTGATAGGTGCGCGATTCCCCCGACCAGTCGCGCTCCATATTGGTGCCCGAACCGGTAAAGGCCACCGCCGAAAGTGACCGCGACGTGCGCGCATAGCCCCCCGAAAACCCGTTCGTCGCCGCGATATGGATCGCCCGCGCCGAATACCCCGCCGAGCTTTCCACTTGCGTAATCCCGCTGCGCGACAGCGCCGCCGCCTCGACCTCGCGGCAATCCTGCTCCAGCGCCGCCGCCGAAGGCTCGTCTGCGGGGTCGCTCAGGTCAAAGGCGGCAATATCCCAGCCCCGCGCCAGTTGCGACGCCTCGGCCAGCCCCACGGTTGGATCGTCCGGTGCTTCACGCGCCATCGCCACGGCGCGTTCCGCCAAAGCCTCGATCGTGCGGTCCGACAGGTCCGACGCCGAAACGCAGGCCTGCCGCCCGCCCATCAGCACGCGCAACCCGATCTCGGTCGCCTCGGCCCGTTCGGCCTGCTCCAGCTTGCCCACCCGCAGGTCGATGGACAGCGAAGCCCCCGTCACCGCCATCGCATCGGCGGCCTCGGCCCCCGCCTTGCGTGCGGCGTCAAGCAGGCGAGAGGTAAGCGTTTCAAGCGAAGCGGTCATGGTCATGTCCTGTAATCTGCCCGATGCAGGTAGTCCGCCAGTCGTGCCGCTGCAAGCGTGCGGCTTAAATGAAACGGCCCCCGCAATCCGATGCGGGGGCCGCCGAAACCCGAGCCTGCGTTACTGCAAACGCTGGCCGTTGGCGAAAAAGCCCTTGTCCTTGAACTCCAGCGTCGAGGTCAGCTCGTCCTCGCCCGTCGCGTTGGCGAACATCGACAGCATCATGCGGAACCCCATCACCTGATCTTCCGGCATCAGCCCCATCGCCACCAGCTTGTCCATCAGCGCGTTGCCGCCCGTCAGCTTCAGGTCCATCTTGCCGGTCGGTACGGGCATCCCGTCATAGGTGGTCAAGTCGCTGTTATCAAACGTAAAAGCGCCCTTTCCCGTCAGATCGGCCCCCGCAATCTTGGCCTGCAACTCGGTAACCTCAAGCGAGTTCAGCTCACCCGGAGGCGTCGTGCCCGCCGCTTCCATCGCCGCCGTGTCGAACAGGTTCGCCGTCAGCGTCGCCGTCCCCTTGGTGTCGATGATCAACGTCGCCGGATCGCGCGACAACTGCTTGGTCGGGTCGAACAGATCCCACACCTCATCCGAGATGGTGAAATCCACCAACCGTGTCATCAGGCTGAAATCGGCAGGCGCATCCGTCGGGCTGACCGGCATCAGGAACCCGAACCCCGCTTCGGCATAAGAAACCGCCACCGAAGGAAACGGCAACTCGGGCGAGGTCATGGTGGTCGTCACGCCCGTCGCGCTGCCCGAATAGGAAAGCCGCGTGTCGTCCATCGCAAAGGCCAGACCGGTCGTCTCGCCCGTGCCGGTGATCTTGGTATTCCCCGTCGCATCGGTCACGTCGATGTCATAGCTCGTCTTGCCAGCCTCGAAACTGCCATCGGTCGCAAAACCGGCTTTCAGCGCCGCCGCCATATCCGCCATCGCGGCGGCATCCAGAAGCGTGCCACTCGTGGTGCCGGTAATATCGGCCATCACGAAATTCACCTTCAACGCGCTCGCCCCGGCCGCACTTCCATCGACCGAGGGCGTCGGGTCGGGGTCGTTACCGGCCACATCCAGCGTCAGGCTATCCGCCGAAAAGCTGGAATTGAGCGACCGCTTATCCCCGTTTGGCGCAAAGATGTACTTTCCTGCCACGTTCACCAGCGACGCCGCAGCGGTCACGTCCATCGCTTCGGCCTTCACCCCTTCGACGCCGGTCAGCGAAAGCCGCACACTCGGCCCCGCGAAATCATAGCTCGTCTCCACCTCGTCGCCCGCCGCGGTCACAACCAGACCCGGTTGTTCCACCAAAAGCGAAATCGTCGTCGGATTGCCGCCCGCCTCCTCGGCTGGCACCGTCACCGTCAGCGGATAAGATTCCGACATGGTTATCTTGACCGACCCGTCGCCATTGTCGGCAAAGCGCACCTCGCCAATCGTCCCCGAAGCCTTCACATCCCCCTGGTCCGAGATGATCGCAAGATCGGTAATGACGATCGCATCCCCTTGGTCATCCACCTTGCCGGGGGTCAGAACCTGCCCGTAACTGGCACTCAGGTCTTGCCAATCCTGCCAGACCTGTGCCGGAGTGACATCGGCAAAGGCGGCTTGGGCCAAAAGGGTGGCAAGAGCGGTCGAACCTGCCAGCAACCGGAATTTCATAATCAACCTCGTGACTGAAAGAATGTATCGCGCAAAAGCATCCTCCCCCCGTGCGAAGGGGTCAAGGCATTACATCGAAAAGTCGGGCAGGATAGATGTCAGGTAAACCCCGAGGAGCAAAAACCATGCAAGGCAAAGTGGTCGTCATCACCGGCGCAAGCCGCGGCATCGGCGCGGCGGCAGCCCGCGAATTCGCAGCCGCAGGGGCGCAAACCGCCCTTCTGGCCCGCAGCACCGATGCGGTCGCATCCCTCGCCGCGTCCCTGCCGCAGTCCATGGCACTGGGCTGCGACGTTGCCGATGCGGCCTCGGTCAACGCGGCAATCGCCGCCGTCATCGCCCGCTTCGGACGAATCGACGTGCTGGTGAACAACGCAGGCGTGATCGACCCCATCGCCCGCCTTGCCGATGCCGATGCTGCCGACTTCGGCCAAGCCATCGACATCAACCTGAAAGGCGTGTTCCACGGCATGAAAGCCGTTCTGCCCGTGATGCGCGCACAGGGCGGCGGCACCATCATCACCGTCTCCTCGGGTGCTGCGGTCAACCCGCTCGAAGGCTGGGGCGCCTATTGCTCCAGCAAGGCGGGCGCCCTCATGCTCACCCGCGTTGCCCATGTCGAAGAAGGCCCCCACGGCATCCGCGTTCTCGGCCTGTCACCGGGAACCGTAGCTACCGACATGCAGGTAAAGATCAAGACAAGCGGCGTGAACGCGGTCAGCAGGCTTGACCCTTCGGCGCATATCCCGCCCGACTGGGCCGCAAGGGCGCTGGTCTGGATGTGCGGCGCGGCGGCCGACCCGTGGCTCGGTTCCGATGTCTCGCTGCGCGAAGACCGCGTGCGCCGCGCCGTGGGCCTGATCGCATGATCACCGCCCATGATGCAGGTGGCCTGCACGTCATCACCCTGAACCGCCCCGAAAAGGCCAACGCCCTGACCGAAGCCATGCTGTCCGCCTTGGCCGATGCGGTAGGCAAAGCCGCCCAAGCCAAACACCCCGCAATCGCCCTCACCGGAGCAGGCCGCGTCTTTTCCGCAGGCGCCGATCTTGACGGCATGGCCGCCGGCCTCGGCACCTCACCCGAATGGGCACGCGCCACGCAGGCCCTTGCCGCCTATCCCGGCCTGACCGTCGCCGCCCTGAACGGCACGCTCGCGGGCGGGGCCTTCGGTCTGGCGCTGGCCTGCGATCTGCGCGTCGCGGTTCCGGCAGCGCAATTCTTCTATCCGGTGATGAAACGCGGCTACCTGCCGCAAAAGGCCGACCCCGCCCGACTGGCAGCCCTGATCGGCCCCTCCCGCGCCAAGATGATCCTCCTCGCCGGCGCACGCATCACCGCCGATCAGGCGCTGGGCTGGGGCCTCGTCGATGTCGTGGCCGAAGACGCACTGGCTGCGGCCCACGCCCTCTGCGCCGATGCCATCGCGGCGGGCAGCCACGGCGCGGCGATCAAGGCGCTGTTCTAGGCCCGATCTTGGCAGCGAACAGATGAAGGCAATCTGAAGACGGCAGTGCAAATCTGTGCATCACCTGTGCATAGCAGAATCCCTGCTATCACCCGCGCCAAAGGGCGCGACATTGCACAAAACCCGACTTTCCCCTAAAGCGGAAAACGCACAGCAGGGGCGGCTTTCATGTCTTTCAACACCTTCGGCCACATCTTCCGCGTCACCACCTGGGGTGAAAGCCACGGCCCCGCCTTGGGCTGCACCGTCGACGGCGTGCCCCCCGGTATCCCCTTGACAGAAAACGATATTCAGCCGTGGCTCGACCGCCGCAAGCCGGGCCAGAACAAGTTTACCACCCAGCGCAAGGAACCCGATCAGGTTCGCATCCTGTCGGGCGTGTTCCAGGACATCACAACCGGCACGCCGATCCAGCTGATGATTGAAAATACCGACCAAAGATCCAAGGATTACGGGGACATAGCCCAAGCCTTCCGCCCCGGCCACGCCGATATCACCTACCACCAGAAATACGGCCACCGCGACTATCGCGGCGGCGGTCGCTCCAGCGCCCGCGAAACCGCAGCCCGCGTCGCGGCAGGCGGGGTGGCACGCAAGGTCTTGGAATCATTGGCCCCTTCTCTGCACATCACCGGCTATATGGTGCAAATGGGCACCCACGGCATCGACCGCAGCCGCTTTGACGCGGCCCAGATCGACGAAAATCCCTTCTGGTGCCCCGACCCCGTCGCCGCCATCGAATGGGCCGCCTACCTCGACGACCTGCGCCTTTCGCACAACTCGGTCGGTGCCATCATCGAAGTCACCGCCACCCAAGTCCCCCCGGCCTAGGCGCCCCGCTCTACGCCAAACTCGACAGCGACCTCGCCTCGGCCATGATGTCGATAAACGCGGTAAAGGGCGTCGAAATCGGTGACGGAATGGCCGTCGCATCCCTGACAGGCGTTGATAATGCTGATGAAATTCGCATGGGACTGAATGGCCCCGAATTTCTGTCGAACCATGCGGGCGGAATTCTGGGCGGCATTTCGACAGGTCAACCTGTCGTCTGCCGCTTCGCCGTCAAGCCCACCTCAAGCATCCTGACCCCCCGCCAGACCATCAATACCAAGGGCGAAGAACTCGATCTGGTGACCAAGGGCCGCCACGACCCCTGCGTCGGCATCCGCGCAGTTCCGGTGGGCGAGGCGATGATGGCCTGCGTCCTGCTCGACCACTTGCTTCTTGACCGTGCCCATACCGGCGGCCAGCGCGGCAAGATTGGCTAACCCTTTAATATTACGTGAAATTCCCGCAGCATCGGAACGCGGCGGGGGCGAAAGCTGATGCCGGTAAACTCGGCCCGCCCGATCCGCGCCAGATCGAACCGGCGAAAATCGCGGCGCAGGTTGCACCACGCCAAAAGCATCAGCGACCGATCCAGAAACACGATCGACAAAGGCCAGATACGGCGGCTGGTCTGCGACCCGTCCTTGTCGCGATAGGTGATCCGCACCTCGGCCTCGTCCCATGACGCCTGCCGCAACATCGCAAGATGTGGTGGTGCGGGGGCGCGAAGATCGAAGCGATAGGTTTCCTGCACCGCATGCACCGCCTGTCGCTGCACCCTCTCGGGCAACGATGCCACAATTTTCGCCTGCGCCGCCCTCGCCGCCTCGGCCAGTTCCGGATCGCCAGTAAGCCGAACCTCGGCCAGACCAAGCACCAAGGCCTCGACCTCGAGTCGCGTGAACATCTGCGGCGGAAGGGCAGGGTCCTCGGTCAAGGTGTACCCCACCCCCGCCGCCCCGTCGATCAAGGCGCCCCCCGCCCGAAGTGAGGCGATGTCGCGGTAAAGCGACCGCTCCGAAACCCCCGTCTCCGCCGCCAGCCGCGCCGCGGTGACAGGCTGCGGCAACATCCGCAGCGCCTGCAACAATCGAAACAGTCGGTCAGCACGGGCCATGCGTGTTCCTGCCAGCTTTTGTCAGTAACCCTACCGCATACACCGACCACTACCAACCAAAAGGATCAAAAATGGCAAAAGCGGCATTTAGAAGCAAACGAGGCTGTACCGATTCAAGATACTGATATTATTGTATATTCAGACGCGGTCATGTTGGCGCTGACTGATGGGTTTCCCGAAAGTGGCCTTGGTCCAATCGCAACGGACCCCCAGCGCAGCGCCTATCTGACGTGGCTTTTCTGGGTACGGCTCGGTGATCGAGCCGGTTCTGAATCAGACGGCCGTGGGGCTTTCCAATCCATGATGAGTGTAGCCTAGACTGGTCGTCGGCTGATCTGCACGGCGAGGATGCCGCCCGCCACCACGGCAACGCCAAGCAAATCGAACGGCCCGACCTCTTCGCCCAACAACAGCGCGGCGATGACCACGCCGAAAAACGGGTTCAGAAAGTGGAATGTCGCTGCCCGAACCGCCCCGATCCGCCGTACAAGCTCAAACCAAAGCAAGGTCGCGGCCAGTCCCGGAACCAATATCTGGTAGACGAAGGCGGCAAGGAAAGCGGGTGTCAGGTTCAGCCTCGGCTCTTCGAAGACCAGCGCCAGCACCACCAGCGCCGCCGATCCCACCAGCATCTGCAGGCCCACCACCATCAGCAAATTGCCCTGCCCGCTCGCTGACCGCAGCGTCAGCGTGGCCACTGCCAAGGCCAGTGCCCCCCCGATGCAGAACACTACACCCAGATGGTCGGCCCCACCCTCCACTCGCGTTCCCATGATAAGCGCGACGCCGGCAAAGCCTGCAACCAGCCCCGCGACACCCAATCGTCCAATTTTGTCGCCGCGAATGATCCAGCCCAAGGCAGCTACGATCAATGGCATCGATGCCGCGATGATCACAGCCAGCGATGCCTCGATCCATTGCAGCGCCAGAAAGTTCAACCCCAGGTAGGCCGCGTTCTGGCACAGCCCGAATACGATCACAGAACGCCGCTGAAGCGGCTGCAAGCGCCATGTCTGTCCCAACAAAAGCGCTACACCGATGGCAAGCGCCCCCGAGATCGCGAAACGGCAGGCGAGTGCATAAAGCGGCGGTGCGTCGGCCACGATGATCCGGGCCGTTGCAAAGGCCGAAGACCACATCAGACTGAAAGTCAGCCCCATCAGAACCGCGCGAAAATCCATGAATTCCTCTCTGTCCGCGCATCGTTTCCCGGTATTGACATAACCAAGCGAGGTGGACGCATGCAAAAGGGCCGCCCGGAAAGAGCGGCCCCGTATCGGTCTTGACGACCGATGAAATATCAGGCGTTGACGCTGTCTTTCAGTGCTTTGGCGATCGAGAACTTGACTTGCTTGTCGGCAGGCTTTGGCACGGTCTCGCCGGTCGCAGGGTTGCGAACCAGACGCTCGGGGCGGGCGCGGCAAACGATTTTGCCCAGACCCGGCAGCGTGACGGCACCGCCAGCTGCGACTTCACGCGACACGACGGCTGCGATGGCGTCGAGGGCAGCACCGGCCAGTTTCTTGTCCGAACCCATTTCTTCGGCCAGAGCGGCAACAAGCTGCGTCTTGGTCATCGGTTTCTGCATTTCTCTATCCTTCGTTTCTGACCCGCTCTGACAGGCGGGTATGTCCCTGTAGTTTAAGCGACTGTCTTGCCGCTAAATTAGGTTTTGCCGAACAAATCAAGCCTATTTCGCAAAGCCCGCCTAGAATAGGCAAGGGTTTTCGGCCGAAAGCTCACAGGAAGGCGGTCTCGTCAAAGCTGCGCAACTTGCGGCTATGTATGCGTTCGATCGGCATTTCGCGCAGCAGTTCCATGGCGCGAACCCCGATCAGCAAATGCCGTGCAACCTGCGTCTTGTAGAATTCGGACGCCATGCCGGGCAGTTTCAACTCGCCATGCAGCGGTTTGTCGGACACGCACAGCAGCGTTCCATAGGGCACACGAAAGCGAAATCCGTTGGCAGCGATTGTCGCACTTTCCATATCCAGCGCGATGGCCCGCGATTGCGACAGGCGCTGAACCGGCCCCGACTGGTCGCGCAACTCCCAGTTGCGATTGTCGATGGTGGCAACCGTTCCGGTCCGCATGATGCGCTTGAGTTCATAGCCTTCGAGCTGCGTCACCTCTTCCACGGCATCTTCCAGAGCGATCTGGATTTCCGCCAAGGCCGGGATAGGCACCCAGACCGGCAGGTCGGCGTCCAGCACATGGTCTTCGCGCAAATAGGCGTGGGCCAGCACGAAATCACCCATCGACTGCGAATTCCGCAGACCGGCGCAATGGCCCACCATCAGCCAGGCGTGTGGGCGCAGGACCGCGATATGGTCGGTCGCGGTTTTCGCGTTCGACGGCCCGACGCCGATGTTGACCAGAGTGACGCCCTGACCGTCAGGCCGTTTCAGGTGATAGGCCGGCATTTGCGGCATCTTTGCCGCCTGCTGCAAGATCGCGCCGCTGTCTGTGATGATCTGGTTTCCGGGCGCCACGAAGGCGGAATAGCCCAAGACCGGATCGGCAAGCATCTTGCGGGCATAGGCTTCGAATTCGTCGACATAGAACTGGTAGTTGGTGAAAAGTACATGATTCTGGAAATGTTCGACATCGGTCGCCGTGTAATGCACCAGCCGCGCAAGCGAATAGTCCACACGCTGTGCCGTGAACGGAGCCAAGGGTTGCGAACCGTCCGGATGGAACTGGCGTGTGCCGTTGACGATGTCATCATTGGTAGTGGCAAGGTCCGGCACGTCGAAGACATCACGCAGGCTGAACTCAAGCACGCCTTCCTGCGGGATCGTCACATTCGGGTTCCCTGCGACGGCGAAATGCACTGGCATGGGGGTGTTGGACGCACCGATCACCACCGGCTGCCCGTGGTTCTGGATCAATAGACCCAACTGCTGGATCAGGTAATTCCTGAACAGCCCCGGCCGCGTTACCGTAGTGGAATAGCTGCCCGGCGCGGCGACATAGCCAAACGAGAGACGCGAATCGGTCTTCACATGGCTCGTCGTCGTCAAACGGATTTCGGGGTAGAAGGCACGCACCCGTGCTTGCGGTTTTTGGCCGGTGATAGAGGCTGCGAAATGCTGCGACAGGAATCTGGTCGCGGCATCGTAGATTTGCTCCAGCCGGTCGACTGCAGCAGCCGGGTCGTAAAATGCCTGCGGGGCAGGGTAATCCGGCATCAATACCGGCAGGGCGTCTTCTTGCATATCACATCATTTCATTTCTCATCCTCCATCTAAGCCGGAAGCGGATCACTCGCGCAAGTGAAGGCTTTGAGACAAAGGCAGCGCAACAGGCCACTCATGCCCGCGTTTCGGGATGGCCCCTCTTGCAGCCATTGCAGCGGCACCTGATAGTCGCAGGATGAAAACCTTGCTCTCCATAGGCCACGGCTATTCTGCCCGTGCCCTGTCACGTCGCCTTATCCCGCAGGGATGGCGCGTGATCGGCACGACGCGGTCTGCAACGAAAGCCGCAGAACTGCTGGCTGACGGTGTCGAGGCGCTGATCTTGCCATGCGCGCTTTCCGAAGCGATCGCATCCGCGACGCATATCCTTTCCTCCGTCGCACCTGATGACGAGGGGGATCCGATCCTGCGCGAGCATCGGGCCGAACTTGCGGCAGCACGGCCCGAGTGGGCAGCTTATCTTTCTACCACCGCCGTTTATGGCGACCATCAGGGCGGATGGGTCGATGAAACGACAGCGCTCTCTCCGACCACCCGTCGTGGCGCCGCCCGCGTGCTTGCCGAAGCCGAGTGGGCCAGCCTTGGTTTGCCGCTTCATATTTTCCGTCTGGCCGGGATCTATGGCCCCGGTCGCGGCCCGTTCGAAAAGGTCCGCGATGGCACCGCCCGCCGCATTTTGAAACCGGGGCAGGTTTTCTCGCGCATCCATGTGGATGACATCGCAAATGCGCTTACCGCTTCTATCGCCCGCCCGAACCCCGGCGCGATCTATAACATATGCGACGACGATCCTGCTCCGCCGGAGGATGTCATCGGTCATGCTGCGGAACTCCTTGGTCTCCCGCTACCCGAAGCAATTCCGTATGACCAAGCAGAAATGACGCCTATGGCTCGTAGTTTTTACGCTGAATCCAAACGCGTCCGGAACGACCGGATCAAGACCGAACTTGGTGTCCGCCTGATCTACCCGTCCTATCACGAGGGCCTAGCCGCCCTTTTGGCGGCGGAAGGCGTCCGCGGCTGATCGGTTTGCCCATGGAACCGAGCGACCTGCATCGCAGGGCGCGCAAAATCGCAGGGCGCGCAAAAAAAACCATTCACGAACCCTTGAACGCCAGCGGCGTACCTCCATATCGAACGTTGCGGACCGGGCCCCTCTGACGGCATGTTGATGTCGTGATGTCGGACCGCATCGAGTGCGCTCGATGTCATGCCCGGTATTTGGCTGACCTCTCGGCGTGTGTAGCAAACAGAGAGGTCCCTTCGGTGGAATTCCTATTTCTTCCCTTCCTCGCCACGCCGGTCTGGATGTGGCTTGTCTTCATCACCTTGGTCGTCGGCCTGTTGGTGCTCGACCTTGGCGTCCTGCACAAAGACGACCACGAGATCGGTGTCGCTGAAAGCCTGAAACTTTCGGCAATGTATATCGCCCTCGGCCTCGGCTTCGCGGGCTTCGTGTGGTGGCAACTCACCCCCGAGGCGACGGCGCAGTATCTGACCGCCTTTGTGGTGGAAAAGACGCTGGCGCTCGACAATATCTTCGTCATAGCGCTGATCTTCTCGTTCTTCGCCATTCCGCGTCAGTATCAACACCGCGTGCTGTTCTGGGGCATCCTCGGGGTGATTGTGCTGCGCGGCATCATGATCGCGCTCGGCGCGACCATCGTGGCCAACTACGGCTGGGTGCTTTACGTCTTTGCCGTGTTCCTGATCTTCACCGGCATCAAGATGCTATTCGTTTCGGAAAAGCCGCACGACCTTTCTGGCAACCCGCTGCTCAAGTTCTTGCGCCGCCGCATGAACGTGACGGACGAGGTGAAAGGCAATGAATTCTTCGTACGCCAGCCGCATCCGGAAACCGGCAAGATCACGCGTTATGCAACGCCGCTGTTCCTTGCGCTGATCCTGATCGAAATCGCCGACCTCGTCTTCGCGGTCGACTCGGTGCCCGCAGTCTTCACCATCACGACCGACCCTTTCATCGTCTATACGTCGAACATCTTCGCAATCCTTGGCCTGCGCGCCCTTTACTTTGCGCTGGCGGCGATCTTGCACCGTTTCGCCTACCTGAAATATGCGCTCTCGCTGCTTCTGGTCTTCATCGGATCGAAGATATTCATCGCCGACCTGTTCGGTTGGGAAAAATTCCCGCCCGCATGGTCGCTGGGCATCACCTTCGCCATTCTCGGCGCCGGGGTTGCGGTGTCGATATGGAAGACAAGAGGTCAGGCGCCGGACGAAAAAGCTGCGTCCACGGTTTGACACGGTAAACAAGGTGACGCCCGAAGCCCCGCGCTTCGGGCGTTGTCATTTTCGAAAATGTGCCAAAGCAACCGTCTCGAGGCGCCGTCCAAAAGCGCACTGTGGCTCTTAATCCGCCGCAAGTTCCACATTCAAGGCAAGCGCATCAAGGCTGATGCTTTCGCCGTTCGCCAGCAGGATCACGCTAACGCCGGTGGTCAGGTTGCGTTGAAAATAGGTCGATGTCCCCATCCAGCTTCCCGAATGCATCGCATAGTCGCTTCCATCTATTTCTTCCAGAAACCAGCCGTAGCCATAACCTTGCCCGTCGTCATCTATGGGGCTTCCGTCTGCCATGACGCCGTTGGTGAACAGCACCGACATGTCCTCGAGCAGGTCGCCCCGCGAAAGGGCCGCTTCGTATTTTGCCAGATCCTTAAGGTTGGTGAACACGTTGCCATCGCCTTCGATCACCGTCGGTTCATGCGAAGGCGCGAAGTCACCGCCGGTTCCGTCATAACCTGTGACGGCCAGATTTGGATCGACTGGCTCTTTCAGGCTGGTCATGGTCATTGCCAACGGCCCCCACAGGCGCCCAGACAGCACTGTCGCCAACGAGTCGGCCTCGTCCATCGCAGCCACGGCTGAACCAAGCGTAACATACCCGCTGTTGGAATAGGAGAACACGTCGCCCGGTTCGGCCTCGCGCGGTTCACCCGAAAGCCAAGCGATCACGTCTTCATTCATGGTTGTTTCATCATAGTCCAGCGTCCCGTTCAGATAATCGGGCAAGCCGCCGATGTGATGGATCAGATCATTCACGGTCAGTGGCCGGTCGGTTCCGCCGTCGCCAAGTGCGGGCAGAATGTCCGTGAGAACCGTATCGGGCTCATAGCTTCCCTCCTCGATCTGCATGGCAGCCATCAAGGCGGTCATCTCTTTGGAGACGCTGGCAAGGTCAAATATCGAAAGCGGCGTAACCGGCGTCTCGCTGTCTATATCGGCCAGACCATATCCGGCCATGTGAACCACCTTGCCGTTGCGCGTGACGAGTACTGCCAGACCAGGCGTCTCGTCGCCAACGACTTGCCTGACTTCGGCATCCACCCCGGGAAGGACCGGTTCCGCCGACACGGCAGACGGCGCCAAACCTAGCGCCAAAATCACTCGCCACATAACTTTCTACCCTCAAAAGATCGGTCAGGCCCGTCTGCCCACGACCGCCACATCCAGTGCCGCCAGAACCCGCGCCTCGATCTGCATCGCGTCGAGGCCTGCGACTTCATACATCCGTTCGGGGCTGGCCTGATCAATGAAGATATCGGGCAGAACCATCGAACGGAACTTCAGCCCGCGGTCAAAAATGCCCTCATCTGCGAACAATTGCGCGACATGGCTGCCAAATCCTCCGACAGCGCCCTCTTCGACGGTCACCAATGCCTCATGGTTTCGCGCGGCGTTAAGCAACAGGTCGCGGTCCAGCGGTTTGGCGAAGCGGGCATCGATCACGGTCGGAGCAATCCCCCGCGCAACCAGCGCTTCTGCAGCCCGCATCACTTCGGACAGACGTGTTCCGAAGGATACGATTGCAACGCGACCGCCTTCGCGGATCACGCGGCCCTTGCCGATTGCCAGCGGCACACCGCGCACGGGCAAATCGACGCCTGCCCCATCGCCACGGGGATAGCGGAACGCAATCGGTCCTTCGTCATGCGCCGCTGCGGTCGCAACCATGTGCATCAACTCGGCTTCGTCGGCTGCGGCCATCACGACGATGCCGGGCAGATTGGCAAGGAACGCGATATCGAATGCCCCTGCATGTGTAGCTCCGTCCGCGCCAACCAATCCGGCGCGGTCGATTGCAAAGCGCACGGGCAAGCGTTGGATCGCCACATCATGCACGACCTGATCGTAACCGCGCTGCAAGAAGGTAGAGTAGATCGCGCAAAAAGGCTTCATCCCGCCTGCCGCCAGACCGGCGCTGAAGGTCACTGCATGCTGCTCGGCGATGCCCACATCGAAGATTCGCTTTGGGTAGCGGTCGGCGAACAAGTTCAAACCCGTCCCGTCCGGCATCGCAGCAGTCACCGCAACGATCTTGTCATCGCGCTCTGCCTCGGCAATCAGCCCTTGGGCGAAGACCTTGGTATAGCTTGGTGCATTCGATGCCGCCTTGGCCTGCACGCCGGTCAGCACATCGAACTTGCCCGTCGCGTGCCCCTTGTCCCGCGCAGCCTCGGCCGGGGCGTAGCCTTTGCCTTTCTTGGTGATTACATGGATCAGCATCGGCCCCGTCGCCCGCGATTTGGCAGTTCGCAGCACTGCCAGAAGTTGCTCCAGATCGTGCCCGTCAATCGGTCCGACATAGGAAAAGCCCAGTTCCTCGAACAGCGTCCCGCCGACAGCTATGCCCTTGAGCATTTCTTTTGCCCGACGTGCCCCCTCTTGAAACGGCTCGGGCAAAAGGGATACCGCACCTTTCGCTGCCGCCTTGAATTCCTGAAACGGAGCACCCGTGTAAAGCCGTGTGAAATAGGCAGACAGCGCACCGACGGGCGGGGCTATCGACATCTCGTTGTCGTTCAGAATGACGAAAAGCCGCTTTTTCAGGTGCCCCGCATTGTTCATAGCCTCGAAGGCCATGCCGGCACTCATGCTGCCATCGCCGATTACCGCAATGGCATCGCCGGGATCGCCGCCGAGGTCGCGCGCTGCGGCAAACCCCAGAGCGGCGGAAATCGAAGTCGAGGAATGTGCTGCACCAAAAGGATCGAACGGGCTTTCCGACCGTTTGGTAAAGCCTGACAGCCCACCTTCCGTCCGCAGCGTTCGGATGCGATCGCGTCGCCCTGTCAGTATCTTGTGCGGATAGCACTGGTGCCCGACATCCCAGACAAGCTTGTCGCGGGGCGTGTCGAACACGGCGTGAATGGCAACCGTCAGCTCGACCACGCCGAGGCCCGCGCCCAGATGGCCGCCGGTTTCGGATACGGCAGAAATAGTCTCGGCCCGCAATTCGTCAGCCACCATCCGCAATTCACGGTCGGACAGCGACTTCATGTCCGCAGGCAGGTGCACGCGGTCAAGAATGGGGGTGACGGGTTTCTTGCTCATTGTCTCAACTTTCCCGCGCAATCACGAACCGCGCCGCCGCTATCAGGTTCACTGCCCCTGTGCCATAGGGCGACAGATGCGCCTCGGCCTCATCGATCAAATGCAAGGCCCTTGCTTTTGCCTCGGCCAGTCCCAAGAGCGAGACGAACGTCGCCTTGCCGGCCTCGGCATCTTTTTGCAGCCGCTTACCCGCCTTGGCCGCGTCGCCCTCGACATCGAGCACATCGTCCCAGATCTGAAAGGCCAATCCCAAAGCAGTCGCATAGTTCCGTAGCGGAGCCGGATCGGCGCCAGCCATTATCGCACCCGCTTCGGCCGACCAGCGTATCAGCGCCCCCGTCTTGCCTGCCTGCAGTCGGGTTATGTCCACCAGCGTAAGCGGCGTTGCCACCGTCTCGGCCGCAATATCCAGCGCTTGTCCAAGCACCATCCCTTCGGCCCCGGACGCCTTGGCCAGACCCACGACAAGTGCAACCTGCACATCCGCAGGCCCGAGAGCAGGGTCGCACAACAACTCGAAAGCCAGTGTTTGAAGCGCGTCGCCAGCAAGAACGGCAGTCGCCTCGTCCCACTTCACATGAACAGTCGGTTGCCCGCGCCGCAAGTCATCGTCATCCATGCAGGGCAGGTCGTCATGGACAAGGGAATAGGCATGCAAAGCCTCGACCGCTGCCGCAGCGGCAAGAGCATCGGGAGCACCGAGCATCCGCGCCGATTCCAAAGCCAAAAAGCCGCGCAGCCGTTTGCCACCGCGCAGGGCGTAACGCATCGCGTCGACAACCGGCACATCGGCCCGTCCGACCAGAGCTGCCATGAGGCGCGCTTCGATCCGGTCCGCATCGGCCGCCAAAATTTGCCTGAAGCTCACAGTCCCTCCGCGGGGGCCGTTCCGACTGCGCGGCCTTCCTGTGCGCGGATCATCTCGACCTTGGCCTCGGCTGCAGCCAGCTTGTCGGAGCAATGCTTCTTCAAGGCAGCGCCCTTTTCGTAAAGCGCAATAGACTGCTCCAAAGCCACATCGCCCCGCTCGAGTTGGTTGACCACCTGCTCCAGCGCCGCCATCGCTTCTTCGAAGCTCATCTCGGCCACGGGTTTGTCGCTCATCGTCCTCGCTCCTCTAGCACGCCTACATGCGCCGTCACGCAGGCCTCCAACGCCTGCAAATCATATCCCCCTTCGAGTGTCGAGACGATCCGCCCACCCGAATGGGTGTCGGCGATGTCGCACAACCGCCCCGTCAACCAGCGATAGTCGTCCGCATGCCATTCCAGATTGGCCAGCGGATCGTCCACATGGGCATCGAAACCCGCCGATACCAGCAGGAATTCCGGCGCAAAGGCTTCCAATGCGGGGAATACGCGCGCCTCGTATGCCGACCTCATCGCTGCGCTGCCGGAACCTGCCTGCAACGGAACATTCAAGATCTGCCCGTGTGCTCCACGCTCGGTCTCGGCGCCGCTGCCGGGATAGAGCGGCATCTGATGGGTCGAGACGAACAGGCAGCGTGGTTCGTTCCACAGCAAATCCTGGGTCCCGTTGCCGTGATGCACGTCGAAATCGACTATCGCCACGCGTTTCAGACTGTGCTGGTCCAAGGCACGCTTCGCCGCAATCGCCACATTGCCGAACAGGCAAAAGCCCATCGCGGTCGCCGTTTCGGCATGATGCCCCGGGGGCGACCCGCCACAAAGGCATTTCGCGCCTTACCCAAGATCACGGCATCGACCGCCGCAACGCAGCCCCCGACCCCGCGCAATGCTGCGGTCAACGACCGCGGTGAAAGGTAAGTGTCGCCATCAAGCCGGGCCCATCCTTTGACCGGTACTGCCGTGTTGACGCGGGCCAGATAGGAAGCTGGATGGCAACGCAAAACCTCCACTTCGTCGGCCAGGGGCGCTTCGCGTCTCTCGACTTCCAACCCTGTCAGTCCGCGCTCTACCGCGCCCAGCCGCGCCACTTGTTCAGGGTGCCCTGGTGGAGTCTCGTGGCCGAGGAAATCGGAGTGGGTAAAAACCAGCGTCACCATCCGTCCACCCCTTTATCTCGAACCCAACGCGTTACGGTCCAGCGCAAGGCCCCACGGCCGGTGGGCCGTCAGTCCGGTTGCAGCATATAGCCTTCGCCACGCACGGTCTGCAAATAGCGGGGTTGTCGGGGGTCGTCCTCGATCTTGCGGCGCAACCTTGTGATCTGGACATCCACAGCCCGTTCCTGCGCGCTGTCCTCGGCCCCGCGTCCGAGATCGCCGACCAGCCTTTCCCGAGCAATGGCGACACCGGGTTGTGCGGCAAAGATCCGCATCAAGGCCGCCTCGGTAGCAGTCAGACGCACAACATCGACGCCCCGCCACAATTCGCCGCGGTCCATGTCATAACGCACCGCACCCATGTGCAACACCTTGGGCGCAGGCTCTGCCGGTTTCGCAACCGGCACCCGACGGAGGATCGCATTGATCCGCAGCAGCAGCTCCTTTGGCTCGAACGGCTTGATCAGGTAGTCATCGGCCCCTGCCTCGAACCCCTCGATCCGGTTCGCCGTTTCGCCCCGCGCCGTCAAAAGCAAGATCGGCACCGCAAGTCGCGCCCGGAGATCCCGCGTCAGCGTTATTCCGTCTTCGCCGGGCATCATGACGTCAAGAACGATCATGTCGAATTCCAGCCCGCCAAGCAGCCGCCGCGCCTGTGCGCCGTCACGGGCGACGGTGACCAGATAGCCGTTCCGCATCAGGAACTTTTGCAGCAAGCCCCGGATACGTTCGTCATCGTCGACAACGAGAAGATGTGGCTGCAATTCATTCATAGGTTCCAGTCCCTCAGTCCCTGATATTGGCGGCGCATTTCCGGGTCCATCATCGCTTCCAGTACCGTTCGAAACCCCTGAACCGCCGCAGGCCCTGCCGCACGATAGGCTGCCCGCATCCGCGCACGCTGCGCGTCCGAGAGCGCCCGCTCCAACTCGGCCCCCTTGGCCGTCAGATGCAGATGCCGCTCGCGCTTGTCGGCCCGTCCGACCCGCTGCTCGACCAACCCATCTTCGATCAGGCTTCGCAGCACGCGGTTCAGGCTTTGCTTCGTCACCCCCAGTATCGCCAGCAGGTTCGACACAGTCGTCCCCGGAGACCGATGGATGAAGTGAATCGCCCGATGATGCGCCCGCCCGTAATCCATCCCTTCCAAAATGCGGTCAGGATCGGCCGTGAACCCGCGATAGGCAAAGAACATCGCTTCGATGCCTTTCCTCAACTGCTCGTCCGTCAGAAACAGCAGCCCTTCGCCGCCCCCTGCACCATCAACCATCGCGCGCTCCTGTCACTCCCGCCAAATTTACGTCAGCCTTGTTGACTTTCCAAGCGCAGACTGTTAGCCACCTCACCGGTTTTGCGCAACTTTATGTCCGTTTCGGACCTAAATTACGCAACTTTCGCAAATTTTACCCGTGGGAGAGGGCAAATGGCTGGCTACGACGATCGCGACGGATTCATCTGGATGGACGGCAAACTGGTGGAATGGCGTCAGGCGAACGTCCACATCCTCACCCACGCCTTGCACTACGCATCGAGCGTGTTCGAAGGCGAGCGTTGCTACAACGGCAAGATATTCAAATCCTCGGAACATTCCGCCCGCTTGCTGAGATCCGGCGAGATGCTCGACATGCCAATCCCCTACACCGTCGAACAGATCAATGCCGCGAAAGAGGAAGTACTCAAGGCCAACGGCCTGACGGACGCCTACATCCGCGCCATCGCCTATCGCGGCGCGGGCGACGAAATGGGTGTCGCCTCGCTCAACAACCCCGTCCGCCTTGCCGTCGCCTGCTGGACATGGGGCGCTTATTACGGTGACGCTAAGATGAAGGGTGCGAAGCTCGACATCGCCAAGTGGAAACGTCCATCGCCCGAAACCATCCCGTGCGAGGCGAAAGCGTCGGGTCTCTATATGATCTGCACCATGGCCAAGCATGCAGCCCAGGCCAAAGGCTGTTCGGACGCCATGATGTTCGACTACCGCGGCTACGTGGCCGAGGCGACCGGTGCCAACATCTTTTTCGTCAAGGACGGCGAGGTCCACACCCCCGCCCCCGACTGCATACTGAACGGCATTACCCGCCAGACAGTAATCGGCATGCTTCGCGACATGCAGATCAAGGTTCACGAACGCCACATCGAAGCGCATGAACTGGCTGGTTTCGAACAATGTTGGCTTACGGGGACGGCAGCCGAGGTGACTCCGGTCGGCCAGATCGGCGAGTATACGTTCGAGGTCGGCGACATCACCCGCCGCGTGGCGACGGAGTACGAGGCGTTGGTTCGCGCCTGACACCAAACTCTTGACAGCAAAACGCCCGCGCCATCGCCTGACGCATTCCGGCTTGTAGGACACAAACGCATAGGCTCGCCGAACACCTCCCGGCGAGCCTATGCTTTTTCACGCTGACCGTCCGCAGGAACGATAATGCGCTGTCGGAATTATCCCGCTGACACATCAGCCACAAAATGTGGTGTTGCCGCTTCGTCTCCGGCCAAAACGGCCAATATTCCTTGGTGATGAAGCGCTGCGACCACCTTCCTCTGAGCGACGCCAATCCCGGCAAGATCCGGGAAGCCCTTGATGTGCTTCGCGCCATGAGGGGCGCGGCTCCAGATGTCGCCGCCGATCAAGGGCAACGCTTCTTCGAGACGGGACGCTTCAACAAGATGGTCTCGGCAGCAGGCGAGGCCAGATCGCCCCGTATCTTGCGCGCCAAGACCCGCGTCGGTGCCGTGCGGGTGCAGATGTTGCGCTACCAAGTGGTGCGTCAGCTCGACAGCTTCATGTCCAACCGGTCCAACGACTTCAAAGAGACCGTTCTACGATCGACAGTCGATGATGCCGTGCGACACCAGCTGCTGACGATCAACCGAGCTGGCGCGTGGTTCTCCCGTGAACCGATCAATATGGCGTCCGGGCCCCACAAGGGCGAGAAGCAAGGCCTCAAGCCGAACCACTCGCGGCGGTATCGCGCGCGGGTCGCGGCCTTCCGGGGCTTCCTCAAGACCGAGATCGGTCGGGTGCTGAACCGGGTGATCATGCAAAAGCGCCCGGCCCATGTGGTGCTCGAGAAGCTTGACTTCCGTGCGCCCGGTCTGTCGCTGTGGCTGAACCGCATTCTGGCCCGGTCGGGCCGAGTGGTGATCCGCTCGAAGATGAAGGATTTCGAGGAGCGGTATGGCATCACCTTTTCGGAGGTGAACCCGGCCTACTCGTCACAGACTTGCTCGGAGTGCGGGTTCGTCTCGAAGGCGAACCGCAAGACCCAGTCCGACTTCTCGTACCGCTCCTGTGGCCACGAGATCCACGCCGATGTGAATGCGGCGCGCAATCTGGATAGCGGACGGTCCGCTTTCGATCGGAGAGCGCGTCTCACAAAGGCGCAAAGCCTCGAAGCCACCATAAGGCGGCATCTCGAGCGTATCACGACCCGGGATCGGGTGATCCCGGCTGCGGTGCTCAGCAGTCCCTATTACCGGGCCTCAAAAGCAGCCGCAGAGGTCTTGCTGACAAAGAAACTACAGCCACCGGATCCACAAGATCTGGGGGCTGATGTGTCAGCGGGATAATCTCCATGCGCTGTTGTTCTGGCGCGATCTACATCCCCATTCTCGCAGTCACTATTGACCGAAATTCTTCGCATAGCAAACGTTACTAACGCAAACTAACGATGTATGTTATCGTTAGCAAATGGAGCGATTCTATGGGCATTGCCGCGACAGACGAAGATGTAGCAACAGAACTCAAGAGCGCAGTGAAGCTCCTGGGCACGCCAGGTGCCGAGCTCGACTACATTGCTGCTTTGCGAGCCTTGGCGACGGATGACAGGTATCGTCTCTTGATCAAAGGTTATCGAGAGCCTCTGCTTCCCGATGAAGCGCAGGCTCTGGAAGACGTTGGTGTAGGCATCAAAAGCGGCGCTGCAAGCATGGACCAAGCCCTGAAATCTGCCGGCTTGCTGGGCCACATCCGGGCAACAGCGCTTCCGATCGGCTTTGCGGCCAATCGCCTCGGCGTGACGAACGGTAGACTTCGCCAGCGTATCAGCGAAGGTGATCTCCTCTCCATTCGTGGATCAGATGGTCGCTCCCACCTCATTCCGGCCTTCCAATTCACTGAGAACGGCGAATTGCCTGGCTTGAGAAAGGTGCTTGCTGCAGTTCGACCAGGTGTGAAGCTTTTGACGATCTACGGATTCTTCATGACGCCACAGCCTGATCTCGAGGACGCAAATGGCGATGCAATGACGCCAGTTGAGTGGCTTATGGCAGGTGAAGACTCCAAGGTAGTTGCGGAGCTGGCTGCTGACATCTGATGCCGAAGTTCCCAGAACCACCAGCACCCGCCGTCCTGCGCACGGTTGAGCCAGATATTCTCGTGTTGCCCAAAGGCACTGCTTTGTGTCGTATCTTCTTTCGAGGTGGATTCCACCCCGTTGAGTGGAACGAATTCCGCTTCCGGGGGCCGGCAGGCTCACGGTTCGATCATCACGAGAGAGATCCGGCAGGAAATCCAACCACAGGCTTACGAGGAATCTACTACGCTGCAGGTAAAGGAGCCCTCTCCGGTCTCGGGATTTGCTTGGCTGAAGTCTTTCAATTGAGTCGGGTCATAGACACCGATCTCAACAATCCCTGGTTCACCGCTTTTTCGACAGAACGCGAACTGAAGCTATTGGATCTGCGAGGCCCGTTTGTCACCAGAATGGGAGCATCGTCTGCCATTAGCTCTGGCGCGAAGGGGCGTGCACAAAGATGGAGTAAGGCGCTATACGAAGCATTCCCAGACGTAGATGGTATCGTCTATCCACCCTCGATGGGCGGAGGGTGTGATGCCTTTGCTCTCTACGAAAAATCGACGAACGCCCTTCCCTCTGCCCCGAGATTTCATCGCCCCCTCAACGATCCAAGCCTCAGTCCAGAAATTCTGCGCGCTGCAAGCAAAATTGGATACCTAATGGCATTGGCTTGAAACTGACTGCATTTTACAGGAATGGTGAAGGTGACTATCCAGTTGACACATCGACCGCCAGATCTTGCGGATCTGGCGGTTGAAGCTGGCGAGAGCCAAAGCGGACAGTAGGGACTGTCCGGCACCGCTTGGCAGGTCCATGTCCTACCAGACGGAATGCGTCAGTCATCGCCCGGGCGTTTTCCTTTATCAATCGGGTGGCTCAGGCGACCACGGTCTCGACTTCGATGTTTCCCTTGGTCGCGTGCGAATAGGGGCAGATGAAATGACCACGCTCGGCAATCCTTTCTGCCACTCCGCGCTCGACTCCCGGCATAGTCACGACAAGCTTTACCTTCAGCCCGAACCCCCCTTCGCTGCGCCCGCCGATCGCAACATGTGCGTCCACGGTTGCCGCATCCGGCACTGCACCTAGCTTCTCGAGACCGGCCACGTAGCGCATCGCACCCAAATAGCAGGCAGCATAACCCAGCGCGAACAGCTCTTCCGGGTTATGCCCAGCACCCGAACCCCCCAACTCTTTGGGGCTTGTCATCGTCACCGTCAGTTTTCCATCGGCCAGCTTGGCAAGCCCGTTCCGCCCGCCTCCGGTCGCCTGTGCTTCGGTCCAGTACTTCGGGTCGATACCCATGGATTTCTCCTTTATCGTTTGCGATTATATCGTATGCGATATTAATAGCAGCAGTTCTCACCGACTGTCAATCGCTTGCGCTTCCATCGTGTACGATATAACTTTGAGCGATGTCTGTAAAACCGCCCTTAACACCGCCGGAAATGCTGTGCTTCGCGCTCTATTCTGCGGCACATGCGATGCAGGCAGCCTATAAGCCCCTGCTTGACCCGCTAGGGCTCACCTATCCGCAATACCTGGCTCTCGCTGCGCTGTGGTCCCAAGACGGCCAGACGGTGGGCCAGGTAAGCGCCACACTACGCCTCGACAGCAACACCCTCACCCCGCTTCTCAAACGGCTTGAGCAATCGGGCTACCTGACGCGCAGCCGGGATCCGGCCGACGAAAGGCAAGTGCGACTGAACCTAACCGAAAGGGGCCACGCCATTCGCGAACAAGCCGCCTCTGTCCCGCAATGTTTCCTTGACCTCACGGGGCTTGGCCAAACCGAAGCCGCTACGCTGCGCGACGACCTGACAGCCCTCCGAAACAGGATGCGCCCGCGCTAGGCTCTTGGTACCCGCGAGCCAGCCGTATAAACTCCACCACCCTCCTCCCACTCGCCACACTCTCGCTTCGGTGCCACCACCCCCGACCCTGCCGCGCGATGCGAAAAAATGCCCGCACCCTCCCCGAGCCGCGCGAATGTCCGTGGTCTGCAAGATGACGTGACATGACCTACCTCCCGATGCACTGATCCTAGCACCGCCGCCCCGAGTCGCTGAAGCCGGACCTTCCCCGACATGGGCACGCAAGCCATCAGCCGCCAGCGTCCGATCCGGGACCGAAGCGCTTGGGCAGATCCGTCTCGCTTTCCGCGGGTTCGTCCAGCGGCGTCGGCACCGTAAGCACCTCGCGCACCACGCCCGACACCGTATTCCCCACTGCCTGCACCGCCGAGATTCCGGCCGGAGCGGCAACGTTGACCGCCACCTGCGCCGCGCGCTGTACCCAAGCGGCTGGCACCAGCGCCGCCAGCAGTAGCCCCGCCTGCGCCAGCCCGATCAGCGTCAACAGCGCACGGAACGGCTGGCTGACGGTCTTGTGACGCAGCCGCCGCTGTGCCAGCTTAATCGTAAGCGCTGTGCCGACCCCACCTTCCTGCTGAATCCGTAAGCTGCGATGCGCCCTCGTGTGGAGATTTGCACGGGAGGTGTCAGTGGGAGTCCATCGGGAGCGCAGTATGGAGGCCGTCGGCTTTGTGGAGCTGCTGGCAGCACCGGCAGCCAAGCGGCGGTGGTCTGACGAGGCGAAGGGCCGGATGGTGGCGGAGACGCTGGTGCCTGGTGTCACGGTGAATGAGGTGGCGGGTCGGCATGGGGTGAAGGCCAACCACCTGTCTTCGTGGCGGACGCTTGCGCGGCAGGGCAAGCTGGTCGTGCCAGAGGTAACGGGAGCCGAGTTCGCCGCGCCGGTGGCGACGGCGCAGGCAGTGGACACGCCTGTTTCAACTGCGTCGATTGATCTGTTGATCGGCCCTGTGACGATACGGCTGGATGTTGCCACACCTGCGGCACGGCTCGCGGAACTGATCATGGCATTGCGGGCTTTCCCGTGATCTTCCCGTCGAACCGGGTGCGGATCATGGTGGCGACGAAGCCCATCGACTTCCGCAAGGGCCACGACAGCCTGGCCGCGATGGTGAAGAATGAGCTGCGCAAGGACCCGTTCACCGGGACAGTCTTCGTGTTCCGCGCGAAGAAGGCGGACCGGTTGAAGCTCTTGTATTGGGACGGCACCGGTCTGGTGATGGCCTACAAGCGGCTGGAAGAACACAGCTTCACCTGGCCCGCCGTTAAGGACGGGGTCATGATGCTGAACCATGCGCAGTTCGAGGCGCTGTTTGCGGGGCTCGATTGGCGGCGCGTTCGGGCCGTCGCGGCGAAGGCTCCCAAAGCCGTGGAATGACCGGTTCTGCCCTGCGGCAGGATGACTCATCGTGCTCTTTCCGGAGGCATAGCCCATGGTGGTTTGGTAAACATCAGCCATGCCAGAGACCGCTGATCTGCTTGAAGAAATTGCTGCGCTGAAGGCGATGCTGATTGCCGCGGACGCACGTGACAAGCGCAAGGACGAGCGCATCGCACGGCTAGAAAAGCTGGTCGCGGCCTTCAAGCAGGCGGTCTTCGGCCGTAAATCGGAAAAGGGCGATCCGGACCAGTTCGAACTGGCGCTGGAAGATCTGGAAACGGCCATGGCCGTGATCCATGCCGAAGAGGATGCCGCGGATCGGGCCGCCAAGCGCCCCGCCAAACCGCGTGCCGCCAATCGTGGATTGCTGCCAAAGCACCTGCCGCGCATCGAGGAGATCATCGAGCCGGACAGCCTGACCTGCGCTTGCGGTGGCTGCCTGCATTGCATCGGCGAGGATGTGTCGGAACGGCTCGACATCGTGCCCGCCCAGTTCCGTGTCATCGTCACCCGCCGACCCAAATATGCCTGCCGGTCCTGCACCGATGGCGTGGTTCAGGCGGCTGCCCCCGCGCGGCTGATCCCGGGCGGCATGCCGACCGAAGCCACGGTCGCCCATGTGCTGGTCAGCAAGTATGCCGACCACCTGCCGCTTTACCGGCAGGCCCAGATCTACAGCCGCCAAGGCGTCGATCTCGACCGCTCCACCCTTGCCGATTGGGTGGGTCGCGCCGCCTTCGAACTCCGCCCCGTCCATGACGCGCTGATGGCGGACCTGAAGCGGTCAACCAAGCTCTTCATGGACGAGACCCGCGCCCCGGTTCTCGATCCGGGGGCCAGAAAGACCAAGACCGGATACTTCTGGGCCTTGGCCCGCGATGACAGGCCGTGGGGCGGCACGTCACCACCGGGCGTGGTCTTCACCTTTGCCCCAGGTCGGGGCGGGCAACATGCTGAGCGGATATTGAAGGGTTTTGGGGGTATTCTCCAAGTCGACGGCTATGCCGGATACAACCGCTTGATCGCAGCGGACCGGATCGGTCCGGGCATTCAGCTCGCATATTGCTGGGCGCACGCACGCCGCAAGTTGATCGAGATCACCCGCAGCGGACCCGCGCCGATTGCCGAGGACGGCGTGGCTCTCATCCGCGAGCTTTATGCCATAGAGGCCGAGATCCGCGGCACTGCCCCCGCGACCCGGCTGGCCATCCGGCAGGACCGCTCCGCCCCGATCCTCGCCCGCCTCGACGACTGGCTGGCCTACCACCGCGCCCGCGCCTCCGCAAAGTCGCCCTTGGGCGAAGCACTTGCCTACATCGCCAAATACCGCGACGGCCTTGGCCGCTTCCTGACTGATGGCCGCGTCGAGATCGACAACAACACCGTCGAACGCACCATTCGCCCCATCGCCCTGAACCGAAAGAACGCCCTCTTTGCTGGCCACGACGCCGGGGCTGAGAACTGGGCCGTCATCGCCTCGCTCATCGAAACCTGCAAGATGAACGCGATCGACCCACACGTCTGGCTCGCAAACACGCTTACCGCCATCGTCAAAGGCCACAAACAAAGCCAGATCGGCGACCTGCTCCCATGGAATTACGCCGTCATGGTGTGATCGGCACAGCGCTTACGCTTAATCCCCGGCCACCCACCAGCAAGCGCAAGCAAAAGCAGCGTCCCCTCGGGAACACGCCATTCCCCCTGCCCGGCCCGGCGCTTGTCGATGGCCATAGCGACATAGCCGAGGACGCTGGCGAAAACCGCGTATCCCAGTAGACAAAGTAGCAGGAACCCGGTCGTTCCCGGCGCGATCATACCGCGCTGAACCCGCCATCCACGAAGAGCTGCGCGCCGGTGACGAACTCGGCGTCGTCCGACGCCAGATATAGCGCCGCCCGCGCGATATCTTCTGGCTGGCCGAACCGCCCCTGCGCGGCCTTGATCGCCCCGTCGGACACATCCACCCCGTAGCGCGTCAGCAACTCAACCTCGCGCTGCCCGTGCGGGGTATCGATGAAACCGGGGCAGATCGCGTTGCACCGGATACCCTTGTCGCGGAACTCCACGGCAATCGCCCGCGCAAACATATGGCAGGCCCCCTTGGTCGCATCGTAAAGTACCTCATTCGGAGTGGCATAGACCGCGCTGATCGAAGATGTGCAGACGATCGCCCCCTTACCCTGCGCCAGCATGTGCGGAAGCACGGCGCGGGTCATAAGATACATCGACTTCACATTCACATCGAACAGGAAGTCCCAATCCTCCTCCTCGGTCTCGAGGAAGGGTTTGATGACGATTGTCCCTGCATGGTTGAACAGCACGTTTATCGGCCCGAGTGCTGCTGCAACCTCTGCTACCGCCGCCTCGACCTCTGCCTTCACCGCCACATCGGCACGCGCGAAAACCACACGGTAGCCGTCAGTCGTCAGCGCGTCCGCCAGCGCCTGGCCCGCCGCCACGTTGCGGTCGATGATCCCCACCGCCGCCCCTTCGGCCGCGAACAGGCGCGATGCTGCCCCGCCGCACCCTGTCGCCCCGCCCGAGACGATTGCGATCTTTCCCGCTAAACGCCCTGCCATCGCTACACCTCATCCTTGTGACGCTTACCTAGATTAACGCGCAGATTAGGCATGCCCACCCGTTCCCGCAAGCCGCCCCAATGCCCAGCGCGCCGCATCGGCCACCGCAACGTCCGCATCGTCCACCAAACGGGCAGCCACCACGCAAAGCGCAGGTATCCCGGAATTACCTACCGCATAAAGCACGTTCCGCACGAAACGGTCCCGTCCGATCCGCTTGATGGGCGACCCCGCAAATCGCGCTCTGAACGCCGCATCGTCCAGCGCGGCCAATTCCACCAGTTCCGGTGCCCCGACGCGTGGCTGATACCCTACCTCGCGCGCGGCTTGGGCGAACTTGTTCCACGGGCAGACGGCCAGACAATCATCGCAGCCGTAGATCCGGTTGCCCATTGACCCGCGCAACGCTTCGTCCACCGGACCCTTGTGCTCGATGGTCAGATAGGAAATGCAGCGCCGCGCATCCAACTGGTAAGGCGCCGGAAAGGCCGAAGTCGGGCAAATGTCGAGACAGGCGGTGCAGGTCCCACAATGGCTTTCCTCTGCTCTGTCCTGCGGCAGGTCCACTGTGGTAAAGATCGCCCCCAGAAAGAACCAGTTGCCCAAATCCCGCGCCAAAAGATTGGTGTGCTTGCCCTGCCACCCCAAACCCGCCGCCTGTGCCAAGGGCTTCTCCATCACCGGCGCAGTATCGACGAAAACCTTGATCTCGCCGCCCTCCTGATCGATCAGCCAGCGGCCCACCCGCTTGAGTCGCTTCTTCACGAGGTCATGGTAATCCTTGCCCTGCGCGTAGACCGAAACCGCGCCCCGGTCCGGCTGATCCAGCACCGCCAAAGGATCTTGCTCGGGCGTATAGGCCTCGGCCAGCATCACGACCGACCGCGCCTCGGGCCACAAGGCCGCTGCCGATCCGCGCCAATCGGCACGATCCGCCATCCAGCCCATCTGCCCTTGCCGCCCTTCTGCCAGCCACGTCGCCAGCCGCCCCGCAGCCTCAGGCACCGCATCCGGGGCACAGACGCCAACCTTGGAGAACCCCTCCTCCAAAGCCCGCGCCACAAGGGCCGCTTTCAAAGTGCTCGCATCTTTCATGCCGGCTCAAATATCCTTAGGAGGAGTCGCACAAGTCGCGACAGGGGCAGAATGCCCCCTTAGGATTCTCGCAGAAAATCCTGCTGGTGACAGGTCAGAAATCGAGGTCCGCATAGTGCTGCGGCGGCGGAAAGCCCGGGACCTGATCGGCCAGCAATGTGCGGAACGATGGGCGCGACTTTACCTTTGCATACCAGTCCTTCACGGTGGCCGACCGGTTCCAGTCCACATCGCTGATATAGTCGAGGCACGACAGATGCGCCGCCGCCGTCAGATCGGCCAGCGTCATCACATCCCCCGCCAGCCAGCGCCGTTGGTCCAGAAGCCAACTCATGTAATCGAGATGATACTTGATCCGGCTCGCCCCGAACTTGACGTTCTTGCTGTCGGGATAGCCCTGCCCCATGATCTTCTTGTTCATCCGCTCGTACAGCAGCTTGGAAGTGACCTCGTCCTGAAACTTGTCATCGAACCATGCGCACAGCCGCCGCACCTCGTAGCGCTGTTCGGCATCGCGTGGCATCAATTGCGGCGCGGGGTGGCTTTCCTCGATGTACTCGCAGATCGCCTGACTTTCGGACAACACCTTGTTGTCGATCTTCAAGACTGGCACCTTGCCTGCCGGATTGCGACGTAGAAAGTCGGGCGATGGTTCCCAATAGCGCTCTTCGACCAACTCTACCTCAAGCCGCTTTTCGGCCAGCGTGAGGCGGACCTTGCGGCAAAAGGGCGAAAGGGGAAAATGATAAAGTCGGATCATGACGACAGGTCACACCTTTGTAACTTTGATGAACTCCTTGCCCGCTCGGGGTGCGGATTTCAACCGTGAATAGCCGTAGCCAAGGTACACATTGGTCTATTCCTCGAAACACGCGGACCGCCCGTCGGCCGCGATGGTTTCTGCCCCGCTGATGATCGCCGCTGTACGCCGCCTGACAAAATTTGATGGCTTGGCGGCATTGCGGTTCTGCGGATCGGGCAGCACTGCCGCCAGCCGAGCCGCTTGCGTCGGCGTGAGATCACGCGCATCGACGCCAAAGTAATGCTGCGCCGCCGCCTGAACCCCAAAAACGCCCGTCCCGAACTCGGCCACGTTCAGATAGACCTCGAGGATACGGCTTTTCGACCAGAACAGTTCGACCACCGGGGTCATAGCGGCTTCCATCGCCTTTCGCAGCCAAGACCGCCCGTGCCATAGAAAGACATTTTTAACCATTTGCTGGCTGATCGTCGAAGCGCCGCGATTCGACCCCTCACTCACGGCCTCGCGGATCGCCTTCATGTCAAAACCCCAGTGCAGGCAGAAATTCGCATCCTCGGCAGCAACCGCCGACCGCCCCAAAGCGGGCGTCATCTCGTCGATCGATACCCAATCCTTCTGGATCCCGCCCAACCTCCACGCCTCACCTAATTGGTAAAGGTTGATCGGCGGCGGCACGACAGCGAACAGCAGGATCAGCGCCATGTAGAATGCCGCGATCCCGCCTAGAATGCGCCCCACCCAGATGAACACACGCCGCTTTGTCGCGCGATGTTCCGGCACGACCAATGCAGTCGATGCCTTCTTCGCACGCCGCTTCGGCGCGGTAAACGGCAGCTCTTTCTGCGGGGGGGTATCATCGGTCATGGGCTGCAGCATAGCCATGATGCGTGCGCCGCGGTCAAGGCTTGGCCTTTGGCGCAGCGCGGGCCTAGGCACCTTTCCGGCGCGGCGGGCCGTCAGGCAAAAAGGCCCCGGCTTTCACCGGGGCCTTCCAATCACTCGGCTGGAACTTTCGCCGCTTCGTCGGTCAGCGGGTGCGGCAGATGCATCAACATCTCCTTTGGGCAGATCTGCAGGAAGTTACGCTTCTCGCTTTCCCATTCGGCCAATATCCGTACCGCGATCTGAGACCCTGTCTCGGCGGCATGCCGTTCGATCAGGCCGCGCAGTTGCGCCTCCCAATGCGGATGCCCGATCCCACAAGTCACGAGCGACTCGAGGTTCATGAAGTCCTCTGCCACGCCCTGCGGATCGTAGACATAGGCCATGCCGCCTGTCATTCCGGCGCCAAAGTTGGCCCCGATGCGCCCAAGAACAACGGCTACGCCGCCGGTCATGTATTCGCAGCCGTTCGACCCGCAGCCTTCGACCACGACCTTTGCTCCCGAGTTCCGCACCGCGAAACGCTCACCCGCACGACCCGATGCGAAAAGGAAGCCGTCGGTCGCCCCGTAAAGCACGGTATTACCTATGATCGTGTTCTCTTCCGCCAGCAGCGGCGAGGACATCATCGGCCGCACCGTGATCGTGCCACCTGACAGGCCCTTGCCGACATAATCGTTGGCATCGCCCTGCACCTCGATTTTCAGCCCGCGCACTGCGAAAGCCCCAAGCGATTGCCCACAAGACCCGGTCAGTTTCACTGTCAGGTGGTCGGACTGTAGACTGTTCCGCATCCCGAACTTGCGAACGATATGGCTACTGGCCCGCGTCCCGATGGTGCGAAGCGTGTTCCGCACCGCATAGGAAAGCTGCATCTTCTCGCCGTCTTCGAAGAAGCGCGCACCGTCGCGGATGATCTCGGCATCAAGCGTATCCGGCACCGCATTGCGCGGTTTCGAACGGTCGTAGGTGATCTTCTGCGCCCCATCGACCGTGATCAGCAGCGGGTTCAGGTCAAGGTCATCCAGATTGGCCGACCCGCGCGACACCTGCGTGAGCAGGTCCGCCCGCCCGATGATCTCGTCCATCGACCGCGCGCCGATGCTGGCGAGGATCTCGCGCACTTCCTGCGCGTAGAAGGTGATCAGGTTCACCACCTTGTCCGCGCTGCCCGTGAACTTCTGGCGCAAAGCCTCGTTCTGGGTGCAGACGCCGACGGGGCAGGTATTGCTCTGGCACTGGCGCACCATGATGCAGCCCATGGCGATCAGCGCCGCTGTGCCGATGCCGTATTCCTCGGCCCCCAGCATGGCTGCCATCACCACATCGCGACCCGTCCGCAGCCCGCCATCGGTGCGCAAGGTCACCCGCTCGCGCAGGTTGTTCATGCTCAGCACCTGATGCGCTTCGGTCAGGCCCATCTCCCACGGCAGGCCAGCGTATTTGATCGATGTCCCCGGCGAAGCCCCCGTCCCGCCATTGTGGCCTGAAATCAGGATCACATCCGCCTTGGCCTTGGCCACACCCGCCGCAATCGTCCCGACGCCAGAGGCCGACACCAGCTTGACCGTCACCTTGGCCCGCGGGTTGATCTGTTTCAGGTCATAGATCAGCTGCGCAAGGTCTTCGATCGAATAGATGTCATGGTGCGGCGGCGGCGAAATCAGCGTCACCCCGGGTGTGCTGTGCCGCAAGCGCGCGATCAGCGCCGTGACCTTCATCCCCGGCAACTGCCCGCCTTCGCCGGGCTTGGCGCCTTGCGCGACCTTGATCTCCAACTCCTCGCAGGCGTTAAGGTATTCGGCCGTTACACCGAAACGCCCAGAAGCCACCTGTTTGATCTTGGCGCTCGGATTGTCGCCATTCGGTTCCGGCAGGAAGTGTGCAGGGTCTTCGCCACCCTCGCCGCTGTCCGACTTGGCCCCGATGCGGTTCATCGCCACGTTCAGCGTCTTGTGCGCCTCGGGCGATAGCGCCCCGAGGCTCATCCCCGGCGTAACGAAGCGCTTGCGGATCGAAGTGATCGATTCCACTTCTTCGATCGGAACAGGCTTGCCCAGAGACTTGATATCCAGAAGGTCACGCAGGTGTATCGGCGGATTCGCCCGCATCGCAGCCGAAAACTGCTTCCACAGGTCATAGGATGCGCGGTCACAGGCGGCCTGCAACATGTGCATCGTCTGTGCTTCCCATGCGTGCTTTTCACCCGAGCGACGGGCCTTGTAGAAGCCGCCAATCGGCAACACATCCGCGCCGCCCAGCCAGCCCTTGGCATGAACCTCTTCGACCTTCTGTTCGATCCCGTGCAAGCCGATTCCCGAGATGCGGCTGTGCATCCCCGGGAAATATTCGGCCACCATCGCGCGGGACAGGCCCACGGCTTCGAAATTCAGCCCGCCCCGATAGGACGAGACGACCGAGATTCCCATCTTTGACATGATCTTGAGCAGACCCGCATCGATGGCATCGCGGTAGCGCCGCATCGCATCTGTCAGCGACCCTTCGATCAAGCCGCGCGAAATGCGGTCTGCAATCGAATCCTGTGCCAGATACGCGTTCACCGTCGTCGCGCCACAGCCGATCAGCACCGCAAAGTAATGCGGATCGATGCATTCCGCAGACCGCACGTTGACCGAACAGAACGTCCGCAGCCCCTTGCTCGTTAGCCAACTATGCACGGCACTTGTGGCAAGGATCATCGGCATCCCCACCTTTTGCGGCCCTTGGTGTTCATCTGTCAGGATCAATTGCCCCGCGCCCGACCGCACCGCGTCTTCCGCCTCGGCGCGGATGCGCTCTAGCCCCTGCCGCAGATCGTCAAGGCTCGACCCCACGGGGAAGGTGCAATCGATGAACGCGACCTGATCGCCGAAGCGCTTCACCAGAACATCGAATTCGCTGTTGGCGATGAACGGGCTTTCCAGAACCAGAATTTCTGTCTGACTGGAGTTTTCGTCCAGCACGTTCCGCAAATTCCCGAACCGCGTCTTGAGGCTCATGACCCGACCCTCGCGCAGCGAGTCGATGGGTGGGTTGGTCACTTGGCTGAAATTCTGCCGGAAGAAGTGTGACAGCGGGCGGTAGACCGATGACAGCACTGCCGCAGGCGTATCGTCACCCATCGACGCGATCATTTCTTTGCCGTCCTCGGCCATCGGGGCCAGCACCTGCTCCAGTTCCTCGACGGTGTAACCCGCCGCGATCTGGCGCTTGCGAAGGTCGGCCCCGCTGAAAACCGCCGCTTCCGGCACATCGCGGAGCAGCGCGTTCAGTTCGACGACCTTCTCGATCCACTCGCCATAGGGGTTGGCCGCGGCCAGACGGTCCTTCATTTCGGCATCGTGGTAAAGCTTGCCATCGCGCATATCGACCGCGATCATCTGCCCCGGCCCAAGCGCGCCCTTTTCGCGGATCGTGGTTTCATCGACCGGCACCATGCCCGCTTCCGAACCCGCGATCAGCAGCCCGTCGCCGGTGATGACGTAGCGCATCGGCCGCAGACCGTTGCGGTCCAGCCCGCCACACACCCAGCGGCCATCGGTCATCGCCAAGGCAGCAGGCCCGTCCCACGGCTCCATCACGGCGTTGCAATAGGCGTACATATCGGCCCATGCCTTGGGCATGTCGGTCGTGGCCTTCGACCACGCTTCGGGCACCAGCATGGTCTTGGCCATCGGCGCAGACCGGCCCGACCGCACCAGAACCTCGAACACTGCATCAAGTGCGCCGGAATCCGAAGTACCCGACGGGATGATCGGCTTGATATCCTCGGCCGCCTCGCCGAAAGCGCTGCTGGCCATGCGGATCTCGTGGCTCCGCATCCAGTTCACGTTGCCCTTCAGAGTGTTGATCTCACCGTTGTGGGCCAGCATGCGAAACGGCTGCGCCAGCCACCACTGCGGGAAGGTGTTGGTGCTGTAACGCTGGTGATAAATGGCAAAGGACGATTCGAACCGCTCGTCCATCAGGTCAGGGTAGAATACCGCCACCTGTTCGGCCAGCATCATTCCCTTGTAGATGATCGACCGGCACGACAGCGAACACAGGTACAGCCCCTGAATCTGCGCCGCAATCGCCGCCTTTTCGATCCGGCGGCGGATGATGTACAGTTCGCGCTCGAACTGCTCGTCGTCGATATTCTTGTCGCAGCGAATCAGAATCTGCTCGATTTCTGGTCTCGTGGCGTTGGCTTTGTCACCCAGCACTTCGGTGTTCACCGGAACGTGCCGCCAGCCATAGATGTAATGCCCCATCCGCAGCACTTCGGCCTCGACGATGGTCCGGCAGCGTTCCTGCGCGCCGAAATCGGTGCGCGGCAAGAATACCTGCCCCACGGCAATCAGCTTGCCCATGTCGGGTTCATGCCCCGTGCGGCGCACCTGATCGTGGAAGAACTTGACCGGAATCTGCACATGGATACCGGCGCCGTCGCCGGTCTTGCCGTCGGCATCGACCGCGCCACGGTGCCAGATGGCTTTCAGCGCGTTGATCCCGTTCTCCACGACCTTGCGCGTCGGCTTGCCGGAAATCGACACCACCAGACCCACGCCGCAGGACGAATGTTCGTCATCGGCCTTGTACAGCCCGTTCGCATCCAGCCAAGCCCGCTTTGCCTCTTCGGCCTTTACCCAGGCGTCATCATAGAGTGTCATGGCTGTTGGCCTCCTGTGGTAAGTGCATAACGCGCGGGTGAGACCGCCGCGGGCAGCGACGACATCACCGCGTCGCAATCAAAAATCGGCTGTGTCGAGGCGAAACCGGGCTCTCCAGCTTCACTGAATTTCACGGGCGAGCCATCCATCGGCAAGAACCCCGTCCCGCCGTCCCATTGGCTTGGCCCTGCAAAGAACAGCCGCCATTTGGCGCTGATGTATTCATTGCCGTAAGATCGCCGCAACAATGTGCCATCCTGTGCGCTTTCGGAATATTCGAATTCGGTTTGCTGCAGCTCTTCGCCGTCGATGACCGCAGTTTTTCCGGTCAATGCATCATAGCCCGTCACCTCGGTCGGCGTCGCGCCATTGGTCGACAGGTTGAAACGGTAGTCATCCCGCCCTCGCGACAGCAATTCGCTGAACGAGGCCGGATCGGCGCGATCTTGCAGGACCTGGGTCGTGCCTGCACCAACATCGATGCTTTCGACCCATTCCCCTTCGGAGTTGGTGCGCGAAAGGAAGAACATCCCTTCTTGATCGAAATCAGCCCGCCACTTATCGCCCTGCGGGTCGGCGCTGCAAATGTAATGGTTCGACACGCGACAACCCTTTGACTGCACGGTCAGGAACGTCTCGCATCCGGCGGGAGGCGTGAAATTCCCTGCCGCCACCGGCCCGGCCATCAAGGCCAAAAGCAACACGCCGCGCATCACTCTGCCGCTACCGTTACGGGCTGTGCGAGATAGGCGAGCATCGCCTCGGCCGCCTCGCGCCCGTCGCGGATCGCCCAGACCACCAACGATGCCCCGCGTACGATATCACCCACGGCGTAAACCCCCGGCATGCTTGTGGCGTGGCTGCGGAAATCCGCCTTGATCGTGCCCCAGCGCGTCACGGCCAGTTCCGGCACGCCCCAAAGCACCGGAATTTCCTCTGGCTCGAAGCCCAGCGCCTGCACGACCAGATCTGCAGGCTCGATGTAGTCGGCCCCTTCGATCAACTCGGGCGATTGCCGCCCAGATGCATCCGGCGCGCCCAGACGCATCCGCTGCACCATCACTCCATCTACCACGTCGCCGCCGGTGAACCCTTTGGGAGCGGTCAGCCAGACGAAATCGACGCCCTCTTCCTCGGCATTTTGTACCTCGCGCTGCGATCCTGGCATGTTCGCCTTGTCGCGCCGATACAGGCACTTTACCGAAACAGCGCCCTGCCGGATCGCCGTCCGCACGCAGTCCATCGCCGTGTCGCCACCACCGATAACGACAACCCTCTTGCCGGATGCGTTCAGCTCGCCACGATCGTACTCGGGTACGTCATCGCCAAAACTTTTGCGGTTTGACGCCGTCAGATAATCCAGCGCCTTGACCACGCCCTTGGCGCCGACGCCCGGAGCAGAGATATCGCGCGCCTTGTAAACTCCGGTGGCGATCAACACCGCATCATGCTGGCCGCGGATCGCATCGAAGCTGATATCTTGGCCCACCGTGCAATTCAAAATGAACTGCACGCCCGACTCCTGAAGCTGTTCGATCCGCTGCATCACCACCGGCTTTTCCAGTTTGAAGCCGGGAATGCCATAGGTCATCAGCCCGCCCGCACGGTCATAACGGTCATAGACCGTCACCTGCACTCCGCGCCGCCGCAGCTCGGTCGCCGCCGCTAGCCCGCCCGGACCGGCCCCGATGATGCCCACCGAATCCGTCCGTTCCATCGCGGGAACGACGGGCTTCACCCAACCGTTTTCCCACGCCAGATCGGTCAGGTACTTCTCGACCGACCCGATAGTTACCGTGCCATGGCCCGACTGCTCTATCACGCAGTTGCCTTCGCAAAGACGATCTTGCGGGCAGATGCGGCCGCAAATCTCGGGGAAAGTGTTGGTTGCCTGAGAAAGCTCGTAAGCTTCTTTCAACCGCCCCTCTGCTGTCAGGCGCAGCCAGTCGGGGATATTGTTGTGCAGCGGGCAATGCGACTGGCAGTAGGGCACGCCGCACTGGCTGCACCGCCCCGCCTGCTCGGCCGCCTTTTCGGCAGCGAACTCGCGGTAAATTTCGTGAAAGTCCTGGGCGCGCAATGGCGCTGGGCGCTTTTCGGGCATCTCCTTGCCGACCGTCACGAACTGAAGCATGCGTTGCTTGGCCATTGAAAGGCGCCTCCCGACAGGGGTTATCTCGGACGCGCTTTTTACTGTGGCCTTCGGAACATGAAAAGTCAGCCTTACTGACCTAATGGCAGGTTTTTTAGCGGGTAGGTCAAAAATACTTCCCAATCCATGGATAATTAGGTCAGTATCAGATACCTATTAGGCTAAAATCCCAACAAAAGCAGCCCAAGAGCTAGGCTGCCTATAATGATTCGCCACCAGCCAAACAGCACAAAGCCGTGCCGCGACACGAAATCCAGAAGCCAGTGTACAACCAGGACCCCGCTGACCAAGGCGAGCACAAAGCCCACGGCAATGTCGCTTACCGCCGAGAAGTCGAGCACATTGCGGCTTTTGAACAGGTCATAGGCAAAGGCCGCAGCCATCGTCGGCATGGACAGGAAGAACGAAAACTCCGCGCTCGCCCGCCGCCCCACGCCAAGCATCCGCGCGCCGACAATGGTCGCGCCTGACCGGCTGACCCCGGGCACCATAGCCAGACACTGGATGAACCCGATTGCCAACGCTTTGCGGAACGGCAGCTCCATCGCGTCCTCGTATTGCGGCACGGGCGCGAAACGGTCTACGAACAAAAGCACAATCCCGCCAAGGATAAGCATCACCGCAACCAGCGCAGGCGTCTCGAACAGCACTGCCTTGATGAAATCATGTGCAAGAGCGCCGATCACCATTGCGGGCAGGAACGCCAAGAGCACCGACACTACGAAGCGCCGCGACGCCGGATCGCTTCCCATAGTCGATGCGACCTGCCACAGCTTGCCAAAGTAAACCGTCAGGATCGCCAGCACCGCGCCGAGCTGGATCACCACCTCGAACGTACGCCCCGGCGACTCGAACCCCAGAAAATGACCTGCCAGCAACAAATGACCCGTTGACGAAACGGGAATGAACTCGGTCAACCCCTCGACAAGGCCGAGAAGTGCTGCATCTATGAAATTGCTCAAGGTTCAGGCCCCGATCAGGTTCTTGGCTTCAGGTTCTTTGCCGAATTCTTGATCGCGGCATATTGCCCCGAAGGGCGGTAGCGCCACAGATACTCGGGTAACACAGCGCCAAGTGCCGTAGGTGTGATCCCCAGATCGGCCAAGCCAAGCGCACCGGGCGTAACCACGTTGTCTCGCCGCAGGTTCCGCACCTGATCGCGCGTGATCATGCCGTTCTTTACCAAGCCTGCCGTCAAAGTCTGCACCAGATCGAGTGCGCCACCCATGATGTTCGCCAAGAAAAACGGAATGTTCAGTACCAGACGCCGCCGCTGGATCACCTCGAGCATCTGGGCCATCAACCCGCGGAACGTGGCCACATCCGGCCCGCCCAGTTCGTAGACTCCGGCGTCGGCGCGCCCTGTGATGCCCGCTACCGCGGCCTGTGCCACGTCATCCACATAGACCGGCTGGAACTGCGTATCGGCCCCGACTACGGGAAGCACCGGACCCATCCGTGTCATCGCGGCGAAGCGGTTGAAGAACCCGTCCTCATTTCCGAAGATGATCGAAGGCCGCAAGATCACCGCGCTCGGGAAAGCTGCCAGAACCGCAGCCTCGCCCGCCGCCTTTGTCCGCTGGTATTCGCTTTCGGAAGCAGCATCTGCCCCGATCGACGAAAGATGCACCAGACGGGTTACGCGCTCTTCTGCCGCTATCCGTGCAATCCGTCCGGCCCCCTCGGCCTGCACCGAATCGAAGGTGTTTTTTCCAGCGCGGTTCAGGATACCGACGCAGTTAACCACTGCATCCGCCCCGCGCATGACCGAACGGACCGAGGCATCGTCGCGGATGTTACAGATCACAGGCTCTACCTGACCGACCACGCCATAAGGCTTGACGAAAAGCGCATCGTTGGGATTGCGCACCGCAACCCGCACGCGCCAGCCTTCCTTTGCCATCCGCCGTGCGATGTAACGCCCGACAAACCCCGAACCGCCATAGATCGTGACCAGTTTGTTCATCTGCGGGCCTCCTGCATGTTCGAATGCTGATTACACCCTTGCCCCCGAAAGGCCAAGCACCACAAAGCGCCGCAGCCTTGCCCGAAAGACTGCGTGAAAAATCATGATCATCCCCGGGTCAGGCTAGACAGCGCAGAGGCCTTTGCTAATGCATATGCAACGCAAAGATTCTTCACACCTGCCGTTGACAGTGCCACAACGCTTCTTTACATCGCCGCACATCGACGTGATGCCCAGATGGCGGAATTGGTAGACGCACTGGTTTCAGGTACCAGCGCTGCAAGGCGTGGAGGTTCGAGTCCTCTTCTGGGCACCACGTCGATGATTTGAAAAGGGCGTGCTGAAAAGCGCGCCCTTTCGCTTTTAGTCCGGCCGCGGCGTTGACCGTGCCTTTCGTCGGGTCTAATGCGGGCTCACACCTTTCATACAAGGATTTTCAAGTGGCGATCCACCTTTACCGCAACGACCTGCCCGACGGGCTGACGCTCGGCCCGGTGGTCGCCATCGACACCGAGACCATGGGTCTCGATCCGCGTCGTGACCGGCTGTGCCTCGTGCAGCTTTCGGATGGCAGCGGTGATGCACACCTTGTGCAGATCGGGCGCGGCCAGACATCAGCGCCCAACCTCGAACGTCTGTTGACCGACCCTTTCACGCTGAAGCTATTTCACTTTGGACGCTTCGACATTGCGGCGATGAAACAGGCGTTCGGAGTGACGACTGCGCCGGTATGGTGCACCAAGATCGCCTCGCGCCTGATCCGCACCTTTACCGACCGGCATGGGCTGAAATACCTGTTGCTCGAACTTGTCGGGGTCGATGTGTCCAAGCAGCAGCAGACCTCTGACTGGGGGTCCGAGACGCTGACCGATGCGCAAAGGGAGTATGCGGCGTCTGATGTGCTTTATTTGCATCGCCTGAAAACCGAACTCGAGGCCCGCCTTATCCGCGAAGGAAGGATGGATCTTGCCCAGCGGTTGTTCGATTTCCTGCCGACCCGCGCGGAGCTTGACCTTATGGGCTGGGACGAACCCAATGACATCTTCCACCACTGATCCGCTTATCGAGACAGCCCGCCGCGTCGTGCGGCGCGAAGCCGATGCTCTTGGTATGCTGGCTTGCAGTCTTGACGGAAATTTCGTCGCAGCGGTGGAGCTGATTCTTGCTGCCAAGGGTCGGGTCATTGTTTCCGGCATGGGTAAATCGGGGCATATAGCGCGCAAGATCGCAGCGACCTTTGCGTCGACAGGTACGCCCGCGCAGTTCGTTCACCCTGCCGAGGCTAGCCACGGCGATCTTGGCATGGTGATGCGGGGCGATGTCGCTTTGGTGCTGTCGAATTCGGGCGAAACACCCGAACTTGCCGACATAATCGCCCATACCCGCCGTTTTGATATTCCGCTGATCGGAATCGCGTCGCGGCCCGACTCGACGCTGCTGCGCCAATCGGACGTGGCGCTTTTGCTTCCGCCTGCGCCCGAGGCCTGCGGAACGGGCATAGTTCCGACCACTTCGACCACGATGACGCTTGCCCTTGGCGATGCAATCGCCATCGCGTTGATGGAGCATCGCAAGTTCACCCCCGAACAGTTTCGTGTGTTCCATCCCGGTGGCAAGTTGGGCGCGCGTCTGGCCAAGGTGCGTGACCTGATGCATGACGACCCGCCGACCGTAGCCCACGACACGCCGATGGGCGAAGCGCTGATTACCATGTCGGGCCGCGGTTATGGCGTCGTCGGTGTGACCGACACTGACGGACACCTGCAAGGGATCATTACCGATGGCGATCTTCGCCGGCATCTTTCGGGCCTGATGGACCTGACGGCGGGCGATGTAATGACCGCAGCGCCGCGCACGATCCATCCCGATGCGCTGGCCGAAACGGCCGTGCGGATCATGAACGACAAAAAGATCACCTGCCTTTTCGTTACGGATCCCCAAAGCAGCAGCACCGCAGTCGGTTTGCTTCACATCCACGATTGCCTTCGCGCTGGGATCGCCTGACGAATGGCGGGTCGGCGTGCCTTTGACGGATGGTCGCGGACCGTGGGTTGGCTGAAGGTGGCACTGCCACTGACCGCCCTGGGGCTGTTGTCGACGCTGTTCCTCGTGTCGAACCGTATCGACCCCGAAACCGCGATTCCCTATTCGGATATAGATGTGCAATCGCTTGTGCGCGAACCAAGGCTGACCAAACCCGTCTATTCCGGCACGACCGCCAACGGGTCGACACTGACGTTGCAAGCCCTTGAAGCACGGCCTGCAACCACGCCGGGCAACCCATCGACCGCAGTCGATGTGACCGCCACGCTGACAAGCCGCACCGGGCTACGCACCGATATTCGCTCGAATGCCGCTTCACTCGATGCGGCGACAAATACCCTGCGGCTGACCGGAGATGTCCAGATCGACAGTTCGGCGGCCTATCAAGTGAAAACCGAAGCGCTGGATGCCGACCTTTCTGCAAGCGCCTTTACTTCGAGCGTTCCCGTTCAAGCCACCGGTCCTACCGGAACCGTTACAGCCGACAGTATGTCGCTGATGCCGGACCCAAAGGGCGACGGCACGTATCTTCTGGTTTTCAATGGCCGCGTGAAACTGGTATATCAGCCCAAATGAAACGCACTTTCTCGATTTTCGCCCCGCTACTTGCCGCTCTGCTCGGCATTGCCGCCCCGGCAATGGCGCAAGAGATCAAGTTCAAGTCGTTGCAACAGGACAGTTCGCTGCCTGTCGATGTGGCGTCTGACAGCCTTTCGGTCGACCAGACCAGCGGTATTGCGATCTTTGACGGGAACGTAATCGTCACTCAGGGTGCGATGACCATCAAATCGGCTAAAGCCCGTGTGCAGAACAGCGCGGATGGCAGCGGAATCGAGAAGTTGTTTTTCGATGGTGGCGTTACATTTGCTAGCGAAACCGAAGCTGCCGAAGCAAACGAAGCCGTCTACACCATCGCCAGTGGCGAAGTGGTCATGACCGGCGATGTGTTGCTGACCCAGGGCCCGACGACCATCGCCGGGCAGAAACTTGTCTACGATTTGCAAAAGGGCACCGGCACTATGCAGGGCCGTGTGCAAACCACCTTTGTCCCCAAGTCGGGCGTAGCGCCGTGACGATCAAACCCGGCCTGACAGTGACAGAAGGCTCGGCCGGGCTGACCGTCAGGTCGCTGCGCAAAAGTTACAAACGGCGTCCGGTCATTCGCGATGTCTCGATGACGTTGATGCGGGGCGAGGTGGTGGCACTTCTCGGACCCAACGGTTCGGGAAAGACGACATGTTTTTACGCAATCGCCGGGCTTGTCACCCCCGAAGGGGGCGAGGTTTTGATCGACGGTCGCGATGTTACAGCGCTTCCGATGTACCGCCGTGCGCGGCTCGGGATCGGCTATCTACCGCAAGAGGTTTCGATCTTCCGTGGCCTGTCAGTCGAGGACAATATCCTCGCCGTGCTCGAGATCGCCGTTCCCGACCGCCACAAACGCCGCGAGAGGCTGGAAGAACTGCTGTCGGAGTTTTCGATCACGCATCTGCGTCGAGCGCCTGCACTTGCGTTGTCGGGCGGCGAACGCCGCCGCGTCGAAATTGCGCGCTGTCTGGCTGCCGACCCGAAATATCTGCTGCTGGACGAACCTTTCGCCGGCGTCGACCCGATCGCCGTGGCCGAAATCCGCCATCTCGTTTCCGATCTGAAGGGGCGGGGAATCGGTGTCCTCATTACGGACCACAACGTGCGCGAGACACTCGAAATCGTCGATCGCGCCTATATCCTGCATGACGGCAAGGTGTTGATGAGCGGCACGACCGAAGAAGTCGTCCGCGACGAGATGGTTCGCCGCGTCTATCTGGGCCAGAACTTCCGGATCGGGTGACGGGCGCCTGTCGGATCGTTCTGCAAGTGCCTGTTGACAAGACAGGGACCCTTGGGCGCAAATACAATCAATGTGCGCATCATATGCCTTGTCCCGATCCGCCTATGCCGCCCTTCGACGGACGCGCAACCTTGCAGGATCGCCCGGAACACCCCACTCATATTACAGTAGGCCGGACGCTTGCCATCGCGGCAATCCATGGCGCAGCACGCGAAGGAGGCATCATGCGTTACCAGATCAGCGGCAGACAGATTGATATCGGGGAAGCCCTCCAGACCCACGTAAAGGCCGAGCTTGGCGAAGTGGTCGAGAAATACGCGCAGCGTCCGACCGACGCCGTCATCGTCTTTTCGCGCTCTGCGCATGAATATGTCTGCGAATCCGTGATCCACCTTTCGACAGGGCTGACCGCGCAAGCCAAGGGTCACGCGACGGAAATCTATGCTGCTTTCGAATCCTGCCGCGAAAAGATGGACAAGCAGTTGCGCCGCTACAAGCGCCGCATCCGCAACCACCACAACACCCGCACGGCGCCGGTTGAATTCGCCGAAGGCTCGTCATATATCCTCGCGCCAACGGAAGAGCCCGAGGATGACACTGACGACCTGACCCAGCCCATCGTGATTGCCGAAATGGAGACGAAGATACCTTCTGTAACCGTAGGCGAAGCCGTGATGATGCTGGAGCTTGGTGGTCAAAAAATGCTCGTGTTCCGAAACGAAGGACATGGCGGCGTGAATGTGGTGTACCGTCGCGATGACGGCAACATCGGCTGGATCGATCCGCGCAACAGCAAATGACCGGCGCTTCGGCACGGCACAGGAATTACTGACGGCATGGACCTCTCCAAGCTACTTATCCCGGCGGCCGTAAGGGTCGTCGGGCAACTGACAAGCAAGAAGCGTCTCTTTCAGGAACTGGGAGAGCTTGCATCTTCGGCCTATGGGCTGAACGCCGCCACGGCCATCGATGGTTTGCAGGAACGTGAAAGCCTTGGGCCGACCGGTGTGGGTCACGGCATTGCCCTGCCCCATGCCCGTCTGGAAGATCTGTCCAAGATCATCGGTGTCTTCATCCGTCTCGAAAAACCGCTCGATTACGACAGCGTCGACCGCCAGCCTGTCGATCTGGTTTTTGGTCTTTTTGCTCCTAAGGATTCGGGTGTCGAACATCTCAAGGCGCTCGCACTTGTGAGCCGCACCATGCGGGATGCGAATGTCGTATCGAAACTGCGGGCAAACAGTGATCCGGCGAAACTTTACGCAATCCTGACCGAGTCCCGGGCCATTCAGGCCGCCTGACCATTTCGCGGGCCGAAACCGAAGCCCATATAGTCGCGCTGGTAGGTATCACGCGCAACTTCCTCGATTTCATCGGTCATCAGGGCGTCAAGTCCGCTAGGCTCGGGCCCCCGCAGCGCGGGCATTACGACACCCAGTTCCGAGCAGAGCCAGTTCAGACCTTCTTGCAGACGGTCTTCGCGCAGAACCACATCGGGCCCGTTGAACAAAGCGAACCCCTGCAGGACGGCTGTTTGTGTTGCCCATCCGGGAGCGGTTTTGAAGCCCGTCTGGCCCGAGAGATTTCGTTTCAGAAAACGCAAGAATGCAATGAAGGCGTCGCGCTCATCGCCGACCGAAGCGTAGCCTTGCTTGGGAAAGGCCACTCCGTGAACGCGCGAAATCACGTTGCGCTGTTCTTGGCCAAGCCCCGAACCGCGGGCGTCTTGAAACGCCGACCATGCCCTGTCAACCGGATGGCGCAGAACGGTAAAGCTGCGATGACCTGCATTGCTACGCTTCCATTGGCGCAGAGATTTCTGGACGAAATTCTGTTCCAGCCCTCCGAAAGCCTCAAGCCAATCGACAACCCGCTTTTCCGGTGCACCGCGCACGGGCATGAACAGCAAAGGCGTTTCGCGGGAGGCTATGAAACTTGGGATCGCCGCCGATCGCCGTGGTTCGAAGTTTGGCGTGCGTGACAGGTTGAACCGGTCCAGACGTGCTAGTGCCTGCTCCATTGCCGCAGGGTTGGTCACCTTTTCGGTCAGTATCTGCGGATTCTGAACGGTCAAAGTCTGGTCTATTGCCTCGATCCGCGCCGGAACACCCAGATACGAGGCCAGGCCGTTCAGCACCCCAACATCCTGGATATCTTCGTAGTCGAGGTAGAAAGCTGTCTGTCCGCTGACTTGCAACGCGTTCAGAAGTGCGATCTGGAAGCCTTGGACCGTTTCGAGATGCTCTTCGAACTCGGCCGCATCGAAACGCGCCTTGGCCTGTTTCAGGTTTTTGGGATTGGTCAGTTTCCACTGACCGGTCGCCTGCGCGATTTTCAGGCTGACATAGCTTTCGACAGGGTTGCGCGTGAGCACGATCTTGGCGCAGCGCCGGTTTGCCATGACGGCTTCGAACACCCGCGGGTCGTGGTCGTGGAACCAGCGAAACCCCACCATTCCGCCTGTCGCAGACCGTGCTGCCGCAATCAAGGACATCGGATCGGCCTCGCGCGCGGCGAGCGTCACGCCGAACATCTCGGTCTGGTCTTTCTTGCCGATGAAGTGCGGGTTGAACAACTCGCCAAAGCAGGTCACCCCGTCCAGCGCGTTCAGGTTCGATTCAAGGAAATTCGACCCGGTCCGCATCTCGGCGAACATCACGAATGTATCGAAACCAGTCACTTATTTCACCAGATACGGCCGCCCGCGCTGGGCGCTGGCAGGGCGCGGGTCGTCGCCCGCAGGAAAATCACCCATCAGAACCGGCTGCATCCCCTGATTTCGGAGGTTTTGCAGGAACTGCCCGAAGCCGGTCAGATCGGCCATTTTGGGCGCCTCGGTCAGCCGCCGCAGGCTGCGGGGGCTGATTTCGTCTACGATGGTTTGCAGGGGCTCCATCGGGCTTTCGACGAATTCGGCAAGTGACCAAATCCGCACCCGCGCCTTTGTCGTCGACGCGCGCAAGATTGCCAGTGTCTCGCTTTCGACCTTTTGCAACCGCGCGGCCTCGCGCCGGATGTCGCCGAAATTTTTGTTCGAACGCCACAGGGGCAGCGCCCACGCACCGGAGATCACCGAGATCTGAGCGTTGGCATCCATCGCCATGAAAGTATTCAGAACCTGATTGTCCAACGGTCCGAATTGGAAGCATTGCCGTTCACCCCGCGTTGCCCAGATCAGGTTGGACAGAAAGGATTTGGGATTGTAGTCGCGCAGTTTCGGATTGTCGGACAACGCCCCGTTATAAACCGCCTCGCCGCCTGCGAACTCGACTCGGTCCGGTGCAAACAGATGTCCATGCACGCGGCTGCCTGTGGTTTTCGAAAGCCATATCTCGAACTGCTCGAACACTGCGGATTTCGCGCGATTGGGGCAGTGATTTCGCGCGATCGCGGGCGCTTGTTTCACGGCATCGCGGGCAGCCATTTCGCGGTCGCGGGCAGGCTGATCGACGGCTTCATGGAGTCAGGCCTGATGGCCGAGGTCAAGGGGTTTCGTGACTTTTCGGCGCATGCTTTCGCCTGAGAGCTGAAGGCGATGAGCGTTGTGGACGAGGCGGTCCAGGATGGCGTCAGCCAGGGTGGGATCTCCAATGGCTTCATGCCAGTGCTCAACCGGGAGTTGGCTCGTGACGATGGTAGAACCACGGCCGTGGCGATCTTCGAGGATTTCCAGCAGATCGCGTCGCTCCGATGGGGCGAGGATGGCCAGACCCCAGTCATCGAGGATCAGCACGTCCAGTTTGGCGATGGCTTTGAGCATGCGGGCGTGACGCCCGTCTCCTCTGGCCAGGGCGAGGGCCTCGAAGAGGCGCGGGACGCGGTGGTAGACGACGCTGCGTCCGTCACGGCAGGCTTTGTGACCGAGGGCACAGGCGATCCAACTTTTGCCGAGGCCGGTCTGGCCGGTGATCAGCAGGTTCTCATGCCGAAGGGTCCACCCCCCGTCGATCAGATGCGCCATGACGGCGCGGTCGAGGCCACGCGGTGTGCGCAGGTCGAGATCCTCGACGCTGGCGGTCTGCCGGAGGGCCGCGAACTTCAGGCGGGCGGTCAGGCGTTTGGTGTCGCGCTCGGCGGCCTCGCGATCGACCAGAAGGCCGAGACGCTCCTCGAAGCCGAGTGCTTCATAGGTGGGGCCGGCACGGCGCTGCTCATCCAGCGCGCGTGCCATTCCGGCCAGGCCGAGCGCGGTGAGGCGCTCGGAAGTGGGGTGGGTCAACATCAGTCTTCTCCTTCTCAGTGGTAATAACCCTGCCCACGGATATTGGCGTGGTGCAGGGGGCGGTCTTCGGGTCGGTCCTCAAGGAAGGCCCGGTCGAGCCCGTTCTTCAGGATCGACCTGATCGAGGCGACAGATCGGGTCTGGATGGTCAGGCCGCGCCGACAGGCGGCATCCAGGCGCGTGGCGTCGTAGCTTTTGGCCAGGGCCAGAACCCCGAGACAGGTTCGAAAGCCCTGCTCGGGATGTGGCCTGGCGGTCATGACCGCCTCGCAAAAGGCGGTGACCGACGGTCCCAGCTTGGCGGCCTGCGCCAGCATCCGGGCCGGGGTCCATTCGGCGTGCCGCCGATGGGCCGAGGGCATATGATCGGGCAGCGTCACATGGCTGCGGCGTCCGGGGCAGCGGAGGTGGCTGGCAACCCTCTGACCTTTATGGAAGATCTCCACGATGTCGCCACTGATGCGAACATCCACCTCTTCCCGGATCAGGCCGAAGGGCACGGAATACCAGGAACTGTCCACCTCGACATGATAGTCCAACGCCACTCGGGCGCGTTTCCATCGCGCGAAGGTATAAGCGGCCTGCGGCAACGGCTGGAGATGCGGCCGATCGAGCGTCGCGAAGAGATCGGCCCGGCTGGCGCCGTAGCCGCGCATGACCCGCATGTTCAACTCATCCAACAACTGCCGGATCGCGGCATTCAGCTCCGCCAGAGAGAAGAAGCGCCGGTTGCGCAGCCGCGCCAGGATCCAGCGTTGCGCCACCTGCACCGCAACCTCGACTTTTGCCTTGTCGCGGGGCTTGCGAGGCCGGGCTGGCAGGATCGCCGTGCCATAATGCTCCGCCATCTCGGCATAGGTCCGGTTCAGTCCGGGATCGTAGCGGTCCGGCTTCAGCACGGCCGACTTCAGGTTGTCGGGCACGACCACCTTGGGCACGCCACCCAAGAAGGTGAACAGCCTCACATGGGCACCGATCCAGTCTTCAAGGCCCTCCGAGGCGACCGCTTCGGCATAGGTGTAGTTCGATGCGCCCATCGCGGCGACGAACAGCTTCATGGGCTGCACTTCACCGCTTGCCGGGTCTATGACGTCGATCGTGTCGCCGGCAAAGTCGACGAAGACCTTCTCGCCGCCAACATGGGTCTGCCGCATCGTCGGGCGAACCCGCCCTTTCCAGGCGTCGAAATGGGTGCAGAACCATGTGTAGCCAAAGCCTGCCGGATGGGCCGCACGGTATTCTTCCCACAGCAGCATCCGGGTCACCCCGGGACGGCGCAGCTCTCGGTCGATGCTGATCCAATCCGGAAACGGCCGCTCGGGGGCGGGCACGGTTGGCGCTGCGGGAAACAGCAAAAGCTCCAGCCCGTCATCGTCGAGACCCTGTGGCAAAGGCCAGGTCAGACCCGCCTGCCGCGCCCGGTGCAGGTAAGTTCCAACGCTTGTCTTGCTCAGCCCCAGAGAGGCGGCAACCTGCCGCTCGCTCAGGCCCTGGCCAAACTTCAATCGTAAAACATCGCGTATCCGCCGCATGTTCAGTCGTCCCGTCGGCATCCTGCCCCCCTCTCTTCAAGGAGCGCAGCTCTATCCTCTCTTTGCCGACCAGGCCTGCCCGCGATGACGCGAAATCGCTGCCCGCGATCGCGTGAAATAGCTGCCCGTCATCGCGCGAAACGGGTGCCCGCCATCATCTGAAATCAGTGCCCGCCATCACGCGAAACACGCACGAACACCTCGGAAAATCCGTGAAACACGGAATAGGGTGCGGCCGTCCTGCCATTCTCAAAATTCTCGTTGGGAAAGCGGCTTTGCATATAAAGGCCCGGTCGGCCCTTTACCCTGCGCTCGACAGCCTTGGCGAACAGGCGGTCGATCTTGCCGGGATTGGGTTCACCCCCCGCTTGCGCTTCGGCGTCGTCGGTCAGAAATGTCCGGTAAAGCTTGTTGGCATGAGGCCAGATTTTGCGTGCAACAAAACAGTCGGATCGCCGCAGCAATTGCAGGTGATCGTCGTAAAAAATGTGTGGCTTGCCTTGGAAGTCGAACTTCGACAGCGTCAACGACCGGCTTTCCACCTGCGATGAATAGAGCCGCACCAAGGTTTGGAAGTAGCTTTCGTCGGGAATCCATACCCTACGGAAGTAGTCGTCGTAAAGTTTGCGCTCGGGTCCTTCTAGAATTGCCGAGAGGGTCTGCCGCGTCAGGCACCACCACTGGCTGCCCAGATGCGGCACGACATCGTTGGGAATGGTCCGCCGAAACCCTATCTTGCGCTGCAACGCCACGTAGCCGTCAAAGAGCCGACGCTGCGTCCGCCAAGAAAACGGGAACCGAAGGGTAAACCGCTCCATGTTCAGCCCGCCGATCGTCCAACCGACTTCTTCGGTGGTCACGCTTTCGATGAAATCGGTGCGCGGGCGGGCCTCGAGATATTCGATCAGATCCTTCACCGGCCTGAGCGGCATGCACGATCCGGATGCGAGATAGACGTGCCGCACTTCTGCAAAATGGGCCAGCATCACCTCGGACGCGGCCTGGGTAGCGGCAACGATGCCCCAGGTTCCCCACTCACAGGCGAACCGCTCGGAAAACCTGACGTTGGCCAGATCGGCCAATTCGCCCTTCATCTTGTCGTAGCTCCAGGCCTTCACGCGGGCATCGACGTGGATTACCACCGGGCAGCCACGCTCGGCCCAATGCCGCGCCACTTCGGCCGCGCGGTGCAGCGCGGTGTGGCAAAGCATGACGAAGCCAAGCGAAGTCGAAGCGATCATGCCCAATTACCCTTGGACATGAGGCCCAGAATTTCCAACTGACGCCAGTTTATGTATTTCTCGCTCCATTTGCACCAAAGGTCGGGGTTTTCCTTTAGTCCTTCGCGGTAGGCGCGGTATTCATGGCTGTTGGCGTAATGCTGGCGACGCTTCATCTCCTCTTCGGCCTTTTTCGAAAACGTATCGAGGAATTTGGCATGCAGCAGGCATCCGCTCGCCTTTTCACCACCCCATTCGTCATAGACAAGGTTCAGCCCGCGCGGCAGCAACATATGCGTCGAACTGACATAGGCATAGGCCCGGTCCCATTTCACCAATGGCACTTTGTTCAGCGCCGGAGACCGCTCCGGCTCGTCGGCAAAAAACGTCCGCGTGCGGGGTCCACCCTGTAGCCAGAGGTTACCGAACCCCTGATTGCGCTTCACAGAGTAATTGGCGCTGTCGAACCATTGGGCGATCTCGAACGGGTCCTGACCTTCGGTGTAGGGATGCAAGTCAAACGGTCCCTTGGGATACATGTCGAGGATCATTGCCGAAAAGGACCTGATGCCCGACGTGTCAAGCCAATCGGTCAAGGCACGCAAGGGCCGCGTCTCGCAGAAGGGATAGATCAGGAATTCGTCGACATCGACAGTGAGTGTCCAGTGGCCATGGCAGTAGCGACGTTGCAGATGGGTGATCCAGTCCATGCCGAAACGCGAATTCTTGTAGCTGCCATCGGCGGACCAAAGCGATACGTCGGGCTGTGCAGATAGATATTCACGCGAGCCGTCGGTCGATCCGTTATCGACAATCAGGAAATGGTTTACCCCGAGGTCACGATAGTAGCGCATGAAATAAGGCAGACGTACCCGTTCATCGCGCAGCGTCGCGCAGAGCAATATGCTGTCCGAACGGATTGCGCCTGTCCGGTTGGCAAGGCTTGTCATCTCGCGCCGCTTCAGTCGCGCGCGCAAGTGTAGCCGCCGCCGCCGAAGCCGTAGACGATATGCCCCTATCACACCCACTCGAACAAACCCGTCCCCACCGTACAGAACCCTCACGGCATCACCGCGACAAGCTCTCTCCCTGATTGCTTATCCGGTTGTCAGCCATGCAAATCCCCTGCCATGACTGCACCCGGTTCCGCACAATCTAAAATGGAACCAGACATAAGTAAACAAAACACACTTTTGAGACAGATTTTCACCAGAAAGTTGCAGAGGCGACCCTGTCAGACCCATCCGCCGCGCGACATCAATCCGAGTGCTTCCATCCCGCGCCACCCTGTCAAGCGGCGCGAAGCAGCGCACCAAAGATCGGGGTCGGCTGCAACCGCATCGTAGTAGCTGTCGTAAAGTGCCGAATTGGAGAAATGCTCGCCCCGCATCTTCTCCTCGCCGGCACGGGCAACCGCGACGTTCAGGAACTTGCTGTGCAGCAGCAGCCCAGAGGGTGCTTCGCCCCCGTCCGTTTCGTAAATGTGGTTCAGCCGCGGCGGCAGCAGCGAATGTGTGGAGTTTACATAGGCAAACCGCCGGTTCCATCTGACGAGCGGCACCTTGTTCAAGGTCGGTGCGCGTCGCGGATCATCGGAAAAGAAAGCCCGTGCCCGTGGCCCACCCTGAAGCCACAGGTTGCCCATCGGCTGTTGCACCTGCACGCTGTAATTTCCCGGATCGAACCATTCCAGCACGGTAAAAGGGTCGTCACCCGCCAGATAGCTTTGGGCCCCGACCGGCCCTTTGGGGTAGATGTCGAGCATCATTGCGCCTAACATTGCGCGGCCTTGCCCGTCGAGCCAGGCTGTCAAAGCGCGCAAATCCCGGGTGTCCCAATAGGGGTAAACCAGAGTCTCGTCTGCATCCAGCGTCAGGCACCAGTGGCCGTGACCATAGCGCGCCAGAAGCCAGTTTACCCAATCGACGCCGAAGCGCGATGCTTTGTATCCCGCTCCGGTCCGCCACAGGGATACGTCAGGTTGGGCCGCTAGAACCGCGTCAGTTCCGTCATCGCTGTCGTTGTCGACGATAAGGAAATGCGCCACGCCGAGACGGCGGTGGTGTTCAAGAAACCATGGCAGACGGACCGACTCGTTCCGCACCACGGCGAAGCACAAGACATCTTCGGCTTCGATACTGTTAGTCCGGTCGAGCACACCGACCAGTTCGTGCCGTTTGTGTATCGCCCGCGCCAGAAGCCTGCGCCGTTTCCAGCGCAGGCGATAGGCTGCCAGCCAATCGGCCACCGCTTACTGCGCCGCTTTCTGCAAAGCGATCATATCGTGCAGATAGGCCGAGAACTCGTCGCGCAGATCGGGACGCGACAGGCCGAAGGCGACGGTCGCTTGCAGGAAGCCAGCCTTCGATCCGCAGTCGTAACGCTGCCCGCGGAACCGGTAGCCGTATACGTTGCCATCGGCCACTTCATCGGCAATGGCGTCGGTGAGCTGGATTTCCCCGCCCGCGCCCTGTTTCATTCGGTTCAGGTTGGTCATCACCTTGGGCGACAGAATGTAGCGACCGATCACAGCCAGGTTCGACGGCGCCGTCCCGGCCTTGGGCTTTTCGACCATGCCCTTGGCCTTGACGATAGCACCCATGTCTTCGCCCACATCCAGCACGCCATAGGAAGAGGTCCGCTCGGGCGCGACCTCCATCGCGGCGACCATGTTGCCGCCGGTCTCAGCATAGGCTTCTACCATCTGTTGCAGGCAGGGCTTTTCGGCGGCGATGACATCGTCGGGAAGCAGGACGGCAAAGGGTTCGTTCCCGATGAGTCGCCGCGCACACCAGACGGCATGGCCAAGGCCCATCGGACGATTCTGGCGGATATAGGCGATCGCGCCCGAATCCATGTTCGTTTCTTTCAGGATCTCGAGCAGATCTTCTTTACCGGCTTTCTTTAACGCACTTTCCAGTTCCGGGGCGTTGTCGAAATAATCCTCGAGTGCCGATTTCCCGCGCGAGGTCACGAAGATGAACTCCTTGATACCTGCTGCACGTGCCTCGTCGATGGCGTACTGGATCAACGGACGGTCGACCAAGGTCATGATTTCTTTGGGAATAGATTTTGTCGCAGGCAGGAAACGCGTTCCCAGCCCCGCAACCGGAAATATGGCCTTCGAGACCTTTTTGGCTTTCATAATTCGTCACCTATGGTTCAGTCCCTGTGCGGGACCCGGCAGACAGCCGCACTTGTCGCTGCAACACGGCGCAGACTATCAGTCTTTGCGTGGTTGTAAAACGCCGTTGCGGTAGCCCTTCCACCGTGATCGTGCAAGTCAATCCCGCGAAAAGCGGGAAGATGCGCGCAATGTCAGCGCTGGTCCGCCATCATCGCCTCGATAACCGGCACATCGCTTGGATTGTTCAGTTCCCAGAACTGCCGCCCCTGCGCTTGGACCTCGACACATAGCACAGACTGCCCGTTTTCCAGAAAGCGCAACTGTTCCAGACCTTCGAACTGTTCCAAGGGCCCGACGGGCCAGGCCGGATATTCGAGCAGGGCTGCTGGCCGGTAGGCATAGACCCCGACATGGTGGAAAACGGGCGTAGGCTCGTTGTCGGCATAGGTCTTGCCGGTGAAGGGGATCACCTCTTTCGAGAAATACAGTCCCCGTCCCGCCGCGCCGAAAACCGCCGTCGTTCCACCGACACGTCCTGCGCGGCGGTCGGCCAGCAAAGCCGCCAGCATCCGGCCCTCGCAGCGCAGCACGGGTGTGGCGATCATTGCATCCGGGTCGGCCCGCAGCCCAGCCACCAGATCTTCGACGAACCACGCAGGCGTCAGGGGCGCATCGCCTTGCAGGTTCACGACGATCTCGTAGCCTAATAGTTTCGCAGCGACCTCGGCGCAGCGTTCAGTGCCGTTCTGGCATTTGTCCGAGGTCATCACGACCTCGGCGCCAAAGGATACGGCGTGATCGCGGATGCGGTCGTCGTCGGTCGCCACAACCACGTGGTCCACCCCGCGTACGGCCATGGCGGCTTCCCAACTGCGCCGGATCAGGGTTTTCTCGCCGTCCGGGCCGCGCAGGGTGACCAGCGGTTTACCGGGATAGCGCGTGCTGGCATAGCGCGCGGGAATGGCGATCAAGACGCTCATTTCAGGTCGACTCCGGGGGCGAGAGCTATGAAGAACGGGTTGCCCCAGCCTACCTTGCCGTACAGCAGGTCGCTATGGTCGTCCATGCGAACCACCTTGCCCCCTGCGCCACGCAGCACCGCATCGCCAGCGGCGGTATCCCATTCCATCGTGCGGCCGAGACGGGGATAGATGTCCGCCTCGCCGGTTGCGACCAGACAAAACTTCAGGCTGGACCCTGCGCTCCGGCTGTCCTTGACGGCATAGCGGGCGATGTAATCTTCGGTCGCGGCATCCCGGTGCGACTTGGACGCCACGACCATCAAAGCCGCATTGTCAGGCTTTGCCACGCAGATTTCCCGCGCAACGCCGCCCACTTCCTCGACTGAAACCCCGTCTGCCCGCGTGTAGAACAGGCGGCCTTGCGCGGGTGCATAGACCACGCCGCGCAGCGGAATGCCGTGCTCTACATAAGCGATGTTCACAGTGAAATCGCCACGGCGCTGCACGAATTCCTTGGTCCCGTCCAAGGGGTCGACGATGAGAAACGTTGTGGCCCGAAGCGCGTGGCTGTCGGCTTGTTCTTCGGTGATCAGGACGGTGTCGGGAAATGCTGACCGCAATCCTGCCGAAATCAGGGCATCCGCGGCCTCGTCAGCCTCGGTCACCGGCGAGTGGTCGCTCTTGGTTTTCACCGCGAAGTCGGGCGCGTCATAGACTTTCATGATCCGCGTCCCTGCTTCAAGGGCAAGCTGTCGTATCACCGGAATCAAGCGGTCAAAGTCCATACCATACCCCGTACGGACAACTGGCGCCCGCGTTGATTGAAAATCCACGTTTTCTGACTTATCATGCGCCCTGCGATCAAGGGCAAGCCGCCCGCGCGGGTGTAAGGGGTCTGCGACTTGAAATTCTCGGCCGATGTGAAAAAAACCCCAGCCCGCACCGCGTGGCGTATGCTCGAGCTTGTCTTCCACGGTGCAGTCCACAACGTCCGCAAAAGCCATACCAGTGCCGTGGTTGGCCTTCTTCTCAATCTCGTGCAGTCGGTCATCATGCTGGCGGGTTTTTACCTGATGTTCGCCTTTACCGGAACGCGGCATGTCGCGATCCGTGGTGACTACATCCTGTATCTGATGTCCGGAATCTTCATGTACATGACGCATGTCAAGGCGATGGGCACGGTCATGAAAGCCGATGGCGCTACATCCGCGATGATGAAACACGGGCCGATGAACACGCTGATCGCCGTCGGTGCGGCAGCGCTCGGCGCGTTGTATCTTCAGGCGCTTTCGGCGGTCATCCTGCTTTTCGGCTATCACGCATTGGTAAAGCCGATCACCATCGACCAGCCTGTTCAGACCGTCGGCGTCTTGCTGCTTTCATGGGCGACCGGAGTTGCAATCGGGATGATCTTTCGCGCAGCGACACCGTGGCAACCCCGCTTTTTCTCGACCATTTCGACAGTTTACAGCCGTATCAACATGATAGCATCCGGCAAGATGTTCGTGGCGAATGCGATGCCGACCGTGCTTTTGTCTTGGTTCGACTGGAACCCGCTGTTTCACATCATCGACCAAGGCCGCGGTTACATCTTTCTGAACTACGATCCGCGCTATTCGAACATCGAATATCCGATGTATTTCCTGTTGGCCTGTCTTACCATCGGTCTGATGGGAGAGTTCTATACGATGAAGCGGGTGTCACTGTCATGGACGATGGGCAAGTGACCGTTTCCTGAGCAGGGTCAGAAAATCAACGGCGACTGCCGCTTGCAGCGACCTTTCCCCCAACTTATATAGCCATCGAAGCCGGAAAGGGCGGGCCGCTCTTGCCGGATAGACTTGGGATCGGGGCCGGACGCCTTCCTGTAGGGTCCAGCCCCACAACATCGCCGAAAGAAGGGTAGAACACATGGCCAAAGTCATCGGTATTGACCTCGGGACCACCAACAGCTGCATCGCCATCATGGACGGCTCGCAGCCCCGCATCATCGAAAACTCGGAAGGGGCGCGCACGACCCCGTCGATCGTAGCCTTCACCGAAGGCGAACGTCTGGTCGGCCAGCCCGCCAAGCGGCAGGCAGTGACCAACGCATCCAACACCATCTTTGCGGTCAAGCGCCTGATCGGGCGTCGTTTCGACGATCCGGTCATCCTCAAAGACCAGAAGAACATGCCGTATAAGATCGTCAACGGTGGCAATGGCGACGCTTGGGTCGAAGTGCGCGGCGAAAAGTATTCGCCTTCGCAGGTCTCCGCTTTCATCCTGCAAAAGATGAAAGAAACCGCCGAGTCCTATCTGGGCGAGTCGGTTACCCAGGCCGTCATCACTGTCCCGGCCTATTTCAACGACGCCCAGCGTCAGGCGACCAAGGACGCGGGCAAGATTGCCGGTCTGGAAGTGCTGCGGATCATCAACGAGCCGACGGCAGCGGCGCTCGCCTATGGCCTCGACAAGAAAGAAGCACGCACCATCGCGGTCTATGACCTTGGCGGCGGCACCTTCGACATCACCATCCTCGAAATCGACGATGGTCTGTTCGAAGTGAAATCGACAAACGGCGACACTTTCCTTGGTGGCGAAGACTTCGATATGCGGATCGTCAGCTACCTTGCCGACGAATTCAAGAAAGAGCACGGAGTTGATCTGACGCTTGACAAGATGGCGCTCCAGCGCCTGAAAGAAGCGGCTGAAAAGGCCAAAATCGAGCTGTCCTCGGCTTCGCAGACCGAAATCAACCAGCCGTTCATCTCGATGGACAAGAACACCGGACAGCCGCTCCACCTCGTGGTGAAACTGACCCGTGCCAAGCTGGAATCCCTCGTCGACGACCTGATCAAAAAGTCGATGAAGCCCTGCCAGGCCGCGCTGAAAGACGCGGGCCTGACCATGGCCGACATCGACGAAGTCGTGCTCGTAGGCGGTATGACCCGCATGCCACGCGTGATCGAGGAAGTGACAAAGTTCTTCGGCAAGGAACCCCACAAGGGTGTGAACCCTGATGAAGTCGTGGCAGCCGGTGCCGCCATTCAGGCGGGCGTACTGCAAGGTGACGTCAAGGATGTGGTCCTGCTCGATGTGACCCCGCTTTCGCTGGGCATTGAAACGCTGGGCGGCGTGTTCACCCGCCTGATCGATCGTAATACCACGATCCCGACGAAAAAGAGCCAGGTTTTCTCGACCGCCGAAGACAACCAGAACGCCGTGACCATCCGCGTCTTCCAGGGCGAGCGTGAAATGGCGGCTGACAACAAGATGCTCGGCCAGTTCAACCTCGAACAAATTCCGCCCGCTCCGCGCGGAATGCCCCAGATCGAAGTCACCTTCGACATCGACGCCAACGGTATCGTGTCGGTCAAGGCCAAGGACAAGGGCACGAACAAGGAACAGGCGATCACCATTCAGGCCTCGGGTGGCCTGTCCGACGAGGATATCGAAAAGATGGTGCGCGACGCCGAGGCCAATGCCGAAGCCGACCGCGAACGCCGCGAATTGGTCGAAGCCAAGAACCAAGGCGAAAGCCTTGTGCACTCGACCAAGAAGTCCTTGGCCGAACACGGCGACAAGGTTGATCCTTCGACCGTCGAAGTCATCGAGCTTGCCATGGGCGCGCTGGAAGAGACCCTCAAGACCGAGGATGCTGGCAAGATCAAAGGCGGCATCCAGAACCTGACCGAGGCTGCGATGCGGTTGGGTGAAGCTATTTACAAGGCCAGCCAGACCGAAAGCGAAGGTAAAGACCCCGACGCGCCGCGTGATGTCGATGACGACATCGTCGACGCCGATTTCGAAGACCTTGGCGAAAACAAGCGCAAGTAACCGCGCGTGAAACGGGAAAGGGGGCGGTTCGGCAACGAACCGCCCCCACCCGGTTCTGTATGGGGGTTTTGCAGTGGCAAAACGTGATTACTACGACATCCTCGGCGCAGCGCGCGGAGCCTCGGCGGAAGAGCTGAAGAAGGCCTATCGCACCAAGGCGAAAGAGTTGCACCCCGACCGCAATTCCGACAACCCGAACGCCGAGGCGCAGTTCAAGGAAGTCAACGAAGCCTACGAGGTGCTCAAGGACGCCGACAAGAAGGCGGCCTATGACCGCTACGGCCATGCGGCGTTCGAGGGGGGCATGGGCGGCAGCGGTCGCGGCTATCCGGGCGGCGCGAACAACGGCGATTTCGCCAGTGCATTCTCGGACGTGTTCGAAGATCTGTTCGGCGATTTCATGGGCGGCCGTGGCGGAGGCGGCGGAAGCCGTTCTCGTGCGCAACGCGGGTCAGACCTGCGCTACAACCTGCGCGTCAGCCTTGAAGAGGCGTTCAAGGGCGTTCAGAAAACCATCAACGTCCCGACATCCATTACCTGCGACACCTGTCGCGGCACGGGGGCCGAGGGTGGCGCCGAGCCCGTCACTTGCCCGACCTGTTCGGGTATGGGCAAGGTCCGCGCGCAGCAGGGCTTCTTCACGGTGGAACGCACCTGCCCTACATGCTCGGGCATGGGCCAGATCATCAAGAACCCCTGCCGCTCTTGCGGCGGTGCGGGTCGGATCGAAAAAGAACGCAGCCTGTCGGTAAACATCCCCGCCGGCGTCGAAACCGGAACGCGCATCCGTCTGGCTGGCGAAGGCGAGGCCGGTCTGCGGGGCGGGCCTGCGGGCGACCTGTATATCTTCATCGAGGTCAAGGAGCACGCCATCTTCCAGCGTGACGGAGTTCACCTGTTCTGTCGCATTCCGGTCAGCATCACTACAGCCGCCTTGGGTGGCGAGGTCGAGGTGCCGACGATCGATGGCGGCAAGTCGCGCGTCAAGGTTCCGGCGGGCAGTCAGACGGGTAAGCAGATGCGGCTCCGTTCTAAAGGAATGCCTGCGTTGCGCGGCGGGGGAACAGGCGACATGGTGCTTGAGCTTGCCGTTGAAACACCCGTGAACCTGACGGCACGTCAGCGCGAGTTGCTGACGGAATTCGAGAAGCTGTCGGAAGAGAACAACCCCGAGGGATCTTCGTTCTTTTCCAAGGTCAAAGGCTTCTGGGACGGCATGAAAAGCTGAGCTTGTCTTGGCCCGTCAACCGGCGGGCCAAGCTTTGAGCTTTGGTTCAAGACTTAGATCATCCATGCGCGAATCTATAGCCCCGACAGGTTCAGCCTGCTACATATAGGTGCATGGACAGCGCAGCGCCCCAAATCTTAGAACGACCGGTGATCCGGCAGCTTGATGAAGCGGCCATAAACCGGATTGCGGCTGGCGAAGTGGTCGAGCGTCCGGCTTCTGCGGTCAAGGAATTGGTCGAGAACGCGATCGATGCCGGGGCAAGCCGTATCGCGGTCGATTACGCGGATGGGGGCAAGGCCCTGATCCGCGTGACCGACGATGGTTGTGGCATGTCGGGCGAAGATCTGCCGCTGGCCTTGTCGCGTCACGCCACGTCAAAGATCGACGGAAGCGACCTGTTGAACATCCATTCCTTCGGCTTCCGCGGAGAGGCCCTGCCTTCGCTCGGATCGGTCGGGCGTCTGACGATCACATCGCGCGTGGCCGGAGGCGAGGCCGCTACGATCACCGTTGCAGGTGGCCGTATGGGGCCGGTGCGGCCTGCGGCATTGTCGAAGGGAACCGTGGTCGAATTGCGCGACCTGTTCTATGCGACCCCCGCCCGCCTGAAATTCCTTCGGTCGGATCGGGCCGAGGCGACCGCGATCCTTGAGGTGGTGCGGCGGTTGGCGCTGGCTGAACCCACCGTCGGTTTTACGCTGCGCGACATGACCGGAGGCGGCGAGGGGCGGGTCATGTTCCGCGCCGACCCGGGGAACGGAGATTTCTTCGAGGCACTGCGCGCGCGTGTCGGGGGTGTACTCGGGGCGGAGTTCATCGACAATGCTTTGCGGGTAGAGGTGGAGCGCGAGGGCTTGGCTCTTTCGGGCTATGCCGCCTTGCCAACCTATTCGCGCGGGTCTTCGGTGCAACAGTTCGTTTTCGTGAACGGGCGGCCGGTGCTGGACCGGATGCTGCTGGGTGCGCTGCGGGTGGCGTATTTCGATTTCCTGAGTCGTGACAGGCATCCTGCGGCGGTGTTGAATGTGGTGTGCGATCCGGAACGGGTGGATGTGAACGTGCATCCGGCCAAGGCCGAGGTGCGGTTCCGCGAGCCCGACGCGGTGCGGTCCTTGCTGATTTCCGGGCTGCGAACGGTGCTTACAGGCGCCGGGCATCGAGCGAGCTCTACAGTGGCGGATGCTACTCTGGCGGCGTTTTCGGTGCCGCAGGGCGAGGCGCGGGTTTACCAGATGGACCGACCTTCCGGTGCAGCGCTCTCGCGGAGTTCTGCATTTCAGGCGCCCGTCATGCAAGGCTTTGCCGAGGCACCTTCGGCGCGGGTCGAGGCCGCGGTGGAAGCGGCGCCCGACCTGATGGCGCGGCCTTTGGGGGCAGCGCGGGCGCAGCTGCACGAAAACTACATCATCGCGCAGACCGAGCGGGGTATGGTAATCGTAGACCAGCATGCCGCGCACGAGCGGTTGGTCTATGAGCGGCTGAAGCGGCAGATGGCCGAGGCGGGTGTTACGGCGCAGGCGCTGCTGATACCCGAGATCGTGGAATTGTCGGCGGGAGATGCGGCGCGTCTGTTGGAGTTCGCGGGCGAGTTGCGGCGCTTTGGCCTGATGATCGAGGCATTTGGAGGGTCGGCTGTTGCAGTGCGCGAAGTGCCCTCGATTTTGGGTATTGTCTCGGCTGCGGCGCTGGTGCGCGATGTGCTGGACGAGTTGGCGGACCTTGGTGATAGCCAATTGGTGCAGGCCAAGATAGAGGCGGTGCTCAGCCGGATGGCCTGTCATGGGTCGGTGCGGTCTGGGCGGCAGATGCGGGCCGAAGAGATGAATGCCCTGCTGCGCGAGATGGAGGCGACGCCGCATTCCGGCCAGTGCAACCACGGGCGGCCCACCTATGTGGAACTGCAACTGTCTGATATCGAACGGCTGTTCGGACGCAGATGATCACGGTTGCGGGCATCGACTACGCGTGGAGCGACCCGCTGGTGCTGGTGCCTGCCGGAATCCTTCTGGTACTCTTGGTGATGCTGGTGCTTATCTTGCGCGCTGCGGGCCGGTCGGCGACCATGGCCGGGCCTGTGCTGCGCGAGGTGACGTGGTTGGCGGATCGCGTGCAAAGCCTGTCTGACGGGCAAGAACGTTTGGCGGGTGGTCTGCACCATGTGTCCGAAGCGCAGGCGGTCAGCCAATCCGCGATGCTGCGCGTGATGGAGCAGCGGTTGGCCGAAGTGCAGCGCAACATGGTGGAAAACCTGCAAGGGAGCAGCACACGCACGGCAAGGTCGTTGGGCGAATTGCAGCAGCGGCTAGAGACCATCGACAAGGCACAGGCGAATATCGAAAAGCTGTCGGGTAATGTTCTGTCTTTGCAGGACATCCTATCCAACAAGCAGACGCGTGGCGCGTTCGGTGAAATACAGTTGAATGACATCGTCCTGAAGGCTTTGCCGTCGGATGCCTATACAATGCAGGCAACACTGTCGAACGGGAGACGTGCCGATTGTCTGGTCCACTTGCCAAAGCCTCCGGGGCCGATTGCCATCGACGCAAAATTTCCTTTGGAAGCCTATGAGATGCTGCGTCGGGCGCAAACCGCGCAGGCAAAGGCCGAGGCCGAGCGGGCGTTTCGCGGGGCTGTGCGCGTTCATATAAAGGCGATCGCCGAGCGGTATATCATCGAGGGAGAGACGGCGGACGGGGCGTTGATGTTCCTGCCCTCGGAAGCTGTCTATGCCGAGCTGCACGCGAATTTTCCAGATGTGGTGCGCGAAGGCTTTGCCGTAAAGGTCTGGATCGTGTCGCCCACCACCTGCATGGCCACGCTGAACACGATGCGGGCGGTGCTGAAAGACGCCCGGATGCGCGAACAGGCAGGAGCGATCCGCAAGGAACTGGCAGCGCTTTACGGCGATGTGGAGCGGCTGGGGACGCGGGTCGAGAACCTCGACCGTCATTTCGGGCAAGCGGCGAAGGATATCGAGGAGATCAAGATTTCCACCGAAAAGGCGACCAAACGGGCGCGTCGGCTGGACAATTTCGATTTCGAGGAATTGGGCGGCGACTCTGTGCCGTTGATCCCCCCGAGGGCCGCAGAATGAGGATTTTGGGCTGCTCGGATTATCGGGAAATGCCTTGGGCCAACGGTAAGGGTGTGACAGTCGAACTGGCAAAGGCAATGCGTCACGGTCGATTGCTGTGGCGTCTGTCGATGGCAGTCGTGGCCGAGGATGGACCGTTTTCGATCTTTCCGGACATCGAGCGCAATCTGACCGTTCTGGATGGTGCGGGCTTCCGGCTGCTTGGTGAGGCGATCGATTTAGACTGCCAGCCGCTTCGGCCAGTCGCGTTTGCCGGCGACATTCCGGTCTCGGCGGTGATTTATGGGGGTGTTTCGACCGACTTCAACGTAATGACAGACCGCGCGTTGCCCTTGCCGGAAGTGGCCGTGTCCAGCGGGCAACTGGCGGCCGGTGGGCTTTTGGCAATGTTTGCTCTGGATAAGGCGGTAGTAAACGACGCTGCGGTCGAACCATATGGCTTGGCACTGGTGGAAGGTGCAGCACAGGTTATTGGTCGCGTGCTTGCGGTCCGGTTGTTCGTTTGATCCGATACATTCCGGTCTCGGGCTAAGTCAAATCCGCAGGAAAGGTTGCGCAAGCCGCGGAATCAGAGCGTTGAAGCGCAATGGCGCGTCGGTGGCGGCAAGGCAAATGCAGGCGGGGCCGGTTTCGGCTACTGGTGTATGTTCGACAGCCTCATCGGCAATCTCGATGTCGCCGGGACCGAAACGGTCACTGTCATCACGGAATGCGCCCTGCAACACCAGCGTAAGTTCGAGGCCGCGGTGGCCATGGTCGGGCACGGCTTGACCGGCCGGGATATAGAGCAGACGCGCCGAAGCGTCACGACCGGTCCGAAGCATCGCCTGCTTTACGCCCATACCAAGGGGACGCCACTTCACCGCATCCGGCCCGCCGCCAATGTAATCGGCCAAGGGTGCAGGGAAGCAGCCCGCCCGCTTCAGCGGCTGTCGCGTGGTGGCTTGCGGCAGCATATCGATGCGGTCGAGGCAGGCAGCAAGGCTGTCTTCGGACATTTCGACCGAGTCGGTGTCGGTCAGAACCGCGCCACCGACCGCATCGAACGCGCCAAGCCGCGAGCGGCATTCGTCGCACAGCGAGACATGGGTTGCGACCACGAGATTGAAAGCCTCGGGCAGGTCACCGCCCGAATAGGCCATCAGAAGCTGGTCAGAAAGATGGTGCCGTATGCTCATTGCCGTCTCTGCCTTCAACTCATCTGCTGGCGTAGCTTTTCCAACGCCAATCTGATGCGCGATTTGATCGTTCCAAGGGGGAGGCCCGTTTCGGTGGCAATTTCGCTGTGCGAAAGGTCACCGTAATAGGCCCGCTCGATCAAAGCGCGCTGTTTTGCCGGAAGTTGGGCCAAAGCGGCACCCAACCTGTCGGTGTCTTGTTGCGCCTCGTAGACTTCGGCCTGATCAGGTTCAGGTTCGGGTCCCCAAGGCAGGTCTTCCGGTTCAGGCCTGCGCGCTTTGCGCAGGGCGTCGATTCTTCTGTTGCGGGCGATGGTAAAGACCCATGTCGCCACCGAAGCCCGCGCCGGATCGAAGAGATGGGCCTTTTGCCATAGCGTCGCCATGACATCCTGCGCGCACTCCTCGGCCAAGGCCGCATCGGCGCCCGACTTCATCAGGAAGGCCTTTACCCGTGGGGCAAACTGCCTGAACAGGGCGGCAAAAGCCGCCTTGTCCTGATGGTCGCGCACCCGAAGAACCAGGGCCGCCCAATCCGTATTCCCGTTATCCGCCTGCACGGCAGACCCATCCCTTCGGCAACTAACCGTTTGTTCGGACGCAGCATATTGCTGCGCGAGCAAAGGCGCACCCGATTTTTCGGCCTGACACGCATCGAACATCATGGAGGTTTTACGCCGCATGCTGTTCTTTGGATCACAAAAGGGCGAAATGATGCGGTGCAGGGCCATGTCAAGTATCACATGTCCAAAAAATATTACACTTTGATCCAACATCATCGCGGCTGCGTAAAAGCCTGTAAGACCAATCTGGAGAATCGTTTTTCATGCCGTTTGAAACCCTTGGTGCCGTTCCCCGTCGTGTCGCTGTGATCGGGGGAGGGATTTCCGGCATGGCCGCCGCGCATCTGTTGGCAGATAGCGACAGTGTGGTTTTGTTCGAGGCCGAAGGGCGGTTGGGGGGCCACGCGCGCACCAAGATGGGCGGCAAGAACGGCGACCAACCTGTCGATACCGGTTTCATCGTGTTCAACAAGGTGAATTACCCGAACCTGCTGGGCATGTTCGACAAGTTGGACGTGCCTTATGTTGAAAGCAGTATGAGCTTTGGCGCTTCGGTGCATGGTGGGCGCGTGGAATACGGGCTGGCCTCGCTAGATGCGCTGTTCGCGCAGCGGAAGAATGCGCTAAGCCCCCGGTTTCTGGGGATGATCCGTGACATTATGCGGTTCAACAAGCGGGCGCTGGCGATTGCGACTGCGGGCATGACGATAGGCGAATTGTTGAGGGCGCTGGGGACCGGGGCGTGGTTCCGCGATTATTACATCACGCCGTTTTCGGGGGCGATCTGGTCGACGCCCACGCGGGGGATACTTGATTTCCCGGCGGAAGCCTTGGTGCGGTTCTTTCAGAACCATCACCTCTTGGACTTCGAAGGGCAGCACCAGTGGTATACGGTGAAGGGCGGATCCATAGAATATGTGCGGCGATTGCAGGCTTCGCTTGTGTCGCGCGGCGTTGATATTCGGCTGGGCGCGCCAATTGCGGCCGTAAAGCGCGAGGCGGGGACGGTGCTCGTGCGGGCGCAGGGCGGTGAATGGGAACTGTTTGACGATGTGATCTTTGCGACCCATTCGGACGTGACACTGCGGCTTTTGGCCGATGCGACCCCTGCAGAGGCCAAGGCGCTGGGGGCAGTGCGCTATCAGGCGAACGAGGCAGTGTTGCACCGTGACCCGTCGGTCATGCCCAAAAACAAGAAGTGCTGGTCGAGTTGGGTTTATGTGGAGCCTGCTGCGGGCGCGTCGGGTAAGATCGATCTGACCTATTGGATGAATTCGCTTCAGCCGATCCCGATGGAAGACCCGATTTTCGTGACGCTGAATTCTAACGGCGGGATCAGGGACGAGCTGGTTGATGACGTGGTGAGTTTCGATCATCCCGTCTATGACCTTGCCGCGATCGAGGCGCAGGAGACCATCAGGAAGATGAACGGCACGCTGAACACGTGGTTCGCGGGCGCATGGATGCGGAACGGGTTCCACGAAGATGGTTTCGCCTCGGCGCTGGATGTGGTCGAGGCAATGCGCTCGGGTGCGCGGGAACGGCAGATGGCGGCATGACGGTCGATCTGATCCGGGGCGAGACATTCCATGGTCGCAAGGGGGCGGTGGAGAACAGCTTTCGCTACTCGGTCGATTATGTGCTGCTCGATGCGGATCGGGATGTCGGGCGCGGCTTCTTTGCGCGGAACAGGCGCGGACTGTTTTCGGTGCATGATGTCGATCATGGCGGGCCTGTGGGTGCGGGGCGTGGCGCGACGTGGGTGCGCGAGGTTTTGGGCGCGCACGGGGTGCAGGCCGACCGCGTAATGCTGATGGCGCAGCCGAGGGTGCTGGGACATGTGTTCAACCCCGTGTCGTTCTGGCTGTGCTATGCGGGCGAGGCGTTGGCGGCGGTGATTGCCGAAGTGACGAACACCTATGGCGAGCGTCATTCCTATCTGTGCCGCAATTCGGACGGGCTGGCGATAAGCCGCGAGGATACGATTGTGGCGGAGAAGATCTTTTACGTGTCACCCTTTCAGCCGGTCGAGGGGGGGTATCGGTTCCGCTTCGATATCCGCGCAGATCGGGTGGGGGTCTGGATCGATTATTCCAACGGGACGGGCGGGCTGTTCACTAACCTGATCGGGCCGCGGGTGCCGCTGACCAGTGGGGCTATCCTGTGGGCGGCGCTGCGGCGACCGTTCGGGTCGCGGCGGGTGTTGGCGTTGATCCATTGGCAGGCGTTGAAGCTTGCGGTGAAGGGGGTGGCGTTCCGGCGGCGTCCCGTCCCGCCGGAAACCGAGGTCAGCCAGTGACTGCGATGGCGCTGCCTGTGTCTGCGCGGCTTTGGCCGTGGAGCCTGTTTGCCGCGCTGATCGCGATGGCGGGGCTACCGATCTATATCCATGCGCCCAAGTTCTATGTGGATGCTTACGGGGTTTCATTGGCTTCGCTCGGCGGGACGCTGGCGCTATTGCGCCTGTTCGACGTTGTGCAAGACCCCGTGCTGGGCTGGATGGCCGAGGCGGGGCGGGCAAGGCGGGGTTTCTGGGTCGCGGTGGCTGCGGCTGCGATGGCGCTGGCCATGGTCGGACTGTTTGCGGTGACGCCGCCTGTAGCACCGATGCTTTGGTTTGCGGTGACACTCGCGGTGCTGTTCACGGCGTTCTCGTTCCTGACGATCGTGTTCTATGGCGAAGGGGTCGGGCGGGCCATGCGTCTGGAGGGCGGGCATGTGCGGCTGGCCGGATGGCGCGAGGCGGGGTCGCTGGTGGGCGTCTGCGTGGCGGCGGTCGCTCCGGTCGTGCTGGGCGCGGTGACGGAGCGGCCCTTTGCCGCCTTTGCCTTGGGTTTCGTTCTGCTGGCGCTGGTTGCCGTCTGGGCGATGCGGGCCGAGTGGAGCGGGGCAGGGGCTGCGGTAGGCAATCCGTTCGCGCTGTTCCGGCCCGTGCTGGCCGATCCGCTGGCGCGGCGGTTGCTGTTGCTGGCGCTGGTGAATGCGGCGCCGGTGGCGGTGACATCGACCTTGTTCCTGTTCTTCGTGGAAAGTCGCTTAGGCGCAGGTGGGAGCGAGGGCGGGTTGCTCTTGCTGTTTTTCGTTTCCGCGGCAGTTTCCACGCCGGTCTGGACGCGGCTGGCGCAACGCTATGGGGCAAAGCGGTTCCTGCTGGCGGGCATGGGTCTTGCGATTGCGGCCTTTCTTTGGGCGGCGTTGCTGGGGACGGGGGATACGGTTGCCTTTGCGGTGATCTGTGTCGCTTCGGGCGCTGCCCTCGGGGCGGATATGGTGCTGTTGCCTGCGCTTTTCGCACGGCGGTTGGGCGAGTTGGGAGCGGGCGAAAGTGCCGCGTTCGGCTTGTGGTCCTTCGTGTCGAAATTGTCGCTGGCGCTGGCTGCGGCGGTGCTTCTGCCTGCGCTGGACGCGGCGGGCTTCGTTTCGGGGGTTGGAAATACGGAAAGCGCGCTTTGGGCGCTGACGGTCTGTTACGCGCTGGTTCCCTGCGCGCTCAAGTGTCTGGCCATTGCATTGCTGGCTGTCACGCAAGTTTCGGAGGTTTGACGGATGGAATTCTTTATTCTGCTGCTGGTGGTCGTGGCGGCGGTTCTGGTCTTGCCGAAATACATCGGATTCCGGTCGCAAAAGCCGGCTGATCTATCCGCAGGGACGCCGCGCTTCGACCTGCGTGCCCATCTCTCTGGCCCGATTTTGTGCGAAGGTGTGATTTACGGGCCGACGGGACGCGTATCGTCAAGGTTCGTCGCCGAGATGGAAGGTCACTGGGACGGCAACCGTGGCGTGTTGAAAGAGCGATTCCGCTACGACTCGGGACGCGTACAGGACCGCGAATGGCGACTGACGGTTGGCAATGACGGGCGCATCAGAGCGGAAGCCGATGATGTGATTGGCACAGGCTCGGGCGTTTCCGCAGGAGCTGCGGTGCAGTTGAAATACCGCATTAAGCTGGATCCCGATGCAGGCGGACATGTGCTCGACGTGGTCGATTGGATGTATGTGATGGAAAACGGTACGATCATGAACCGCAGCCAATTCCGCAAATTCGGCATCAAGGTCGCAGAACTGGTCGCCACCATGCGGCCTATGCCCGCTGCGGTGAAGGCATGAAGGATTGGGCAGGCAAGCGGTATTGGCTTGTCGGAGCAAGCGAGGGGCTCGGGCTCGCGCTTGCCGAGCGGTTGAACCGCGCAGGCTGCGAGGTGGTCTTGTCGGCTCGGTCGACCGAGCGGCTTGACGAGGCAGTAGCAAAGATGCCGGGCAAGGCGCGGGCGGTTGCCATGGATGTCGGTGACAGCGCTTCGGTTCTGGCAGCTGCCGAAGCAGTTGGCGCCGTGGATGGGGTAGTTTTTCTTGCCGGGGTCTATTGGCCGATGACGGCAAAAGAATGGGACACCAAGGCCGTCGAGACAATGATCGACGTAAACCTGACAGGCGCGGCGCGGGTCGTCGGGGCCGTATTGCCCGCGATGCTGGCGCGCGGTCACGGGCATATCGTCCTGACTGGGTCTTTGTCTGGCTTCCGCGGGCTGCCGAGAGCTATCGGCTACGGCGCTTCAAAGGCTGGGCTGGTGTCTTTGGCCGAAAGCCTGCGTTGCGATCTTGCGGGGACAGGGGTCGAAGTGCAACTTGCCAATCCGGGCTTTATCCGGACCCGGCTGACCGACAAGAACAGCTTTAACATGCCGCAGATTATGGAACCGGAAGCGGCTGCAGTGGAAATGGTCGAGCATATGCAGAGCGGGCGGTTCTCGCGTTCGTTCCCGGTACCGTTTGCTTGGGTGTTCCGGCTGTCTCAGCTGATGCCGGACTGGCTTTATTTCAGCATCTTTTCAAAGCTCTGAACCGGCGCGCCAGACTTTATTAAGCGTAAAGTCCGGCGACAGATGGACCATATCGGCGCTGGCACCTGGATGAAGGTTGCCGAGATCGCGGCGACCAATCACCGAGGCGGGGATTGTCGTCGCCATCGCAAGGGCGCGTACAGGCGATATTCCGATGCCGGTGAGGACCTGCAATGCGCGCGGAATGGTCAGATCCGCGCCTGCAAGCGTACCATCTTCCAGCGTCAGCCGGCCGTCTTTCCGCAGGATGAGGCGGTTCCCCAAGACCATTTCGGTAAGTTCGGTTCCGGCGAGGGCCATGCAATCCGATACGAGGAAGATGCGGTCAGGCTTTGCCGCCAGCGCGATGCGAAGCGTAATCGGGTCGACGTGGATTCCATCGGCGATCAGGCCTGCATAAAGGTTTGACGAAAGAACCGCGCCGACAAGACCAGGTTCGCGGTTTCCGAGTTGGCTCATCGCGTTGAAAAGATGGGTGGCGCAGGTGGCACCAGTGGCCAGCGCGGTGGCTGCCGAACAGTCGGAGTGGCCAAGGCTGACGGTGGCTCCGGCACTGCGAAGGGCTGCGATCTGCTCGGTCGTGACGGCTTCGGGTGCAACCGTCACCATCAGCGAAGGCAGGTTACCGGCGGCATGAACCAACAATCGCAGATCGCTGTCTGTCATTTGCCGGATCAGTGCCGGGTCGTGTGCCCCCTTTCGGCGCGGGTCGAGATGGGGGCCCTCGAGATGAAGCCCAAGGAACCCTGGTGTGTTCCGTCGGGCAGCTGCGATGCCTGCGGCAACGACCGTGGCGGTTGCCTCGGGCGTGTCTGTGATCAGGGTCGGCAGGCATCCCGTTGCCCCAAGGCTGGCCTGGGTCGCGCAAATCCGCATGAGCGTTTCGGCAGTCGTCCCGCCGTCGACGCCAAGGCCGCCAGAGCCATTCACCTGCAAATCGAGAAACCCAGGCGAAAGCGTGCCGGGCGGCAGGTCGACCGTGTCATACTCGGCCGGCCCGATGCTGGCCACGCGACCATCCGCAACGTTGAGCGCGGCGCCCTGATGCAGGGTTTCCCCGTCGAAAATGGCGGCCCCGATGTAGCTGCAGCTTGCCATCAGATCGTCTCGGTCACTTTGCGCAAATAGGGAGGAGTGTCGGGGTCAAATCCGCGGCGGCGGGCAAGGGCTTCTACAAAGGCGTAGAAACTGACTGCAAGGACAAGAGGGGCTGTGATGCCATGCTGGTTCGCAACCGAAGGAAGCGCAGTCGCGCCTTTGGCCTCTGCGCCGGTTATGAAGACATCAGCGCCCTGCGATGCAAGGAGTTCGGCGGTCTGGATGACCCCGGTCCGCGCAGCATCGTCGACGGCGAGGGCGAGGATCGGAAAACCGGATTGGACGATGGCAGAGGGGCCGTGCAGGACTTCGGCTGCGGAATAGGCCTCGGCGTGCAGCCCGCAGGTTTCCTTGAGTTTCAGCGCTGACTCGGAGGCGATGGCGAAGGCTGGGCCTCTGCCCAGAACATAGGCTGATTGTGCCCGTGTCAGTCGGGCGGCAAGAGGGGACCAATCGAGTTTCAGGGCTGCTGCAAATGCTTCGGGCAGTGCGTTCACAGCGGCACGGAGGGGCGCGTCTTCCCGCCATTCGGCGACGAGTGCGAGCGAGGCGAGAACCGAGATGACAAAGGTTTTCGTGGCCGCAACCGAGTGCTCTGCCCCGGCGAGAAGCGGTAGGCAATGGGCCGAGGCGATTGCCATGGGACTGTCGGCGAAGTTGGTGATGGCGATGGAAAGAGCGCCGCCGCTGCCTGCGGCGCGCATCATTTCGACAATGTCAGGACTGCGGCCCGATTGCGAAATGCCGATACAGGCTGCCCGGCCAAGGCGCAGGGGGCGGTGGTAGACGGAAGCAACCGAGGGGCCGACCGACGCGACGGGGACGCCTGCCACCAGTTCGGCTGCGTATTTCAGGTAGGTCGCGGCATGATCGGACGAGCCGCGCGCCACAGTGACAATAAGCGAGGGGTCGAGTGCGCGCATGGCTTGGGCTGCGGCTTCGAGCGCGGGGCGCGATTGCGACAGGAATCGGGCTGCGACTTCCGGAATCTCGGCGACCTCGCGGGCCATATGGCTGGTCATCGGGACGTCCTTTCGGGATCGAGTTTCAGTTCGACGGCGAAATCATAGGCATCGCCACGATAGAGCGAGCGGGTGTATTCGACCACGCGACCATCGGGCAAATAGCCGATGCGTTCGATACGCAGGCCGGCCGCTCCGACCGCTACGTTCAGAAGCCCCGCGTCATGGGGGCCAAGGTTGGCAGCGGAAATCCGCTGCACGGCGCGGACGGGACGGCATTGGTTTGCTTCCAGCACCGCATAGAGCGAGCCGGTGACTGTTTCCGGATCGGGCAAGAATGCCGATGAAATCGAAGCACGTTCGATAGCGAGGGGTATGCCGTCAGACCGGCGAACACGTTCCAGCCGTGCGACGCGGGCATTGGCCGCCAGACCAAGCGCCATGACCTCTTCGGGCGAAGGGCTGTGGACAGCGCGGGAAATCCACGTCGATTCCGCCGATTTGCCACGGCGTGCCATGTCTTCGGTGAACGAGGTGAGAAGGCTGAGCGCCTGTTCGAGGCGTTCGACCTTTGGTGCGACGAAGGTGCCCGAACCACGCCGCTGGATCAGATGTCCCGAGGCGACGAGGCCCTCGACCGCTTTCCTGATGGTCACGCGCGAAAGGCCGGTGAGGGCGGCCATGTCGCGCTCGGGCGGAAGGCTATCGCCTGGTTGCAGCCGGCCTGTGGCGATGGCGTCAGAGATGCGACGCTGTAGTTGTAGGTAAAGCGGGCCCGCGCCAGTCTGGTCGAAACCCTCGGGCGAGAAGATCTGGTCCATCACGCGGCCTGCCGTGCGAGGAGAAGCGCGCCGTCCAGAGCTGTGCCTTTGGCGGGGCGCTGCGCGAGGTGGTGCAGGCGGGCCGCGAAGGCCGGACCGAGGCCGCCGAGGAAGGTGACGGGAAGGGAGTTGAAGGGCTGGAGGAGAGCGATGGCTTCGGCCGTGTCTTTCGTCGCCTGCGCCATGATTGCGGCGGCGGCGGGGTCGGATGACTTTGCTACACGGGGGGCAAGCGTTGCGAAATCGGCAGGGCGCGATGTCAGAGAGCGGGCGACGATGGCGTCAGGCGAGCCGTGTTCTTGCAAGACCCCTTGCAGAAGGGGCGTGAAGTGCGTGAAGCCGTCAACGGCGCGGAGGGTCTGCGCGAGCAGGGCGCGGCCGATCCATGCGCCGCTGGCTTCGTCACCCAGAACAAGGCCGCGGCCGCCGATCTGCCGGATGGTGCCACCGATCTGCGAGGCAAATACCGAACCGGTGCCGAGGGCGGCGACGATACCGTCGTCGGGACCGAGCGCGCCCTTTATGGCGGTAATGGCGTCCGTGACGATGGCAACGTGTTCGAAGGGAAGGGCAGCGCGAAGGCGGTCGGGTGCGCCTGCCGCGTTAGCGCCCGCAAGGCCGAGGCCTGCGGCGTGAATGGTGCCACCGCCGGCGGCCTTCAAGGCAATGTCCAAGGCTTGCAGGATATTGGCTGCGGCACTGTCGGGGTCGGAGGCGATGTTGGCGGGGCCAGCTTGACCGAGGCCGAGGATGCGGCCCGACGCATCGGCCACGGCGGCGCGGCAGCCCGTGCCGCCCCCATCGATCCCCAGATAAAGCGCCATTCCGAATCCTCCACAGAGTAAAGATACCAAAACAATACCAAATGGGAAGAAGTTTAACGAAGCGAGCCTTTAATTGCATGCTGTGGGCGGTAAAGAACATGATGCTTTACAATTGGTATTATTTTGGCATTGTCGAAGGAAGCGGAGGAATCACATGGCCGAACGCGCGACCGAGGCGAGGCATCCCCATTCTGCCGGACTGCATGCACAGCCCGCTGCGATGGCGCTTGGGCAGTTGCTTGATGCCCAGATTGCAGCGATTTCGCAGGTGCGCGGGGCTTTCGGGTCGATTGCCGAGGCTGCCGAGGCAGGTGCAGCGGCTTTGGCGCGGGGCGGCAAGATGGGCTACGCGGGGGCCGGTTCGTCGGGCCTTATGGCGCTGGCGGATTGTCTCGAACTCGCGGGGACATTCGGAATTCCGCCCGTGCAAACTCCGATACTGTTTGCGGGCGGGACGGCCGCGCTGTTGCACATGACGGGCGGGGTCGAGGATGATCCGGCGCTAGCGGAGGCGGATTTCGTTGCTGCGGGTTTCAATGCGGGGGATGTGGTGCTGTGCCTGTCGGCATCGGGGACCACGCCCTACACGCTGGTGATCGCCGATCTGGCGCGCAAGGCGGGGGTGGTTGTGGCGGGGTTCGCCAATGTGCCGGACTCGCCCTTGCTGGCCGTTTCGGACATTCGGGTCTGCATCGAGACGGGGCCGGAAGTGGTGAACGGTTCGACCCGCATGGGGGCAGCAACGGCGCAGAAGGCGGCGCTGAACATGCTGTCGGTTTTGGTAGGAATAAGGCTTGGCCATGTGCATGATGGCTATATGGTCAATGTGGTAGCGGACAATGCAAAGCTGACGGGGCGCGCGGCGCGGATCGTGTCGGACCTGTCGGGGCAGGGGATCGAGGCGGCGCGCGCAGCGCTGGCCCGAACGGGAGGGGCGGTGAAACCCGCCGTGCTGATAGCCGCAGGGGAAACGCCCGAGGCGGCGACAGCGACCTTAGCGGCAAGCGGCGGGCATCTTGGCCCCGCCCTGGCCAGACTGAAACGATAAGAACTGAAAAACGATAAGAAAACGAATAACCAACCGGGAGACGACCAATGAAGAAAAGTTTTCGCCTTGTCCTGCTGACGACAACCCTGCTGGCCGGAGCGGCGCAGGCCGAGGATGTGACGCTGACCATCGAAAGCTGGCGAAACGACGATTTGACCATCTGGCAGGACAAGCTGATTCCGGCCTTCGAGGCCGCGCATCCGGGGATCAAGATTGTCTTCGCGCCGACCGCTCCGGCGGAATACAACGCGGCGCTGAACTCGAAGTTGCAAGCCGGTTCGGCGGGCGATCTGATCACCTGCCGCCCATTCGATGCGTCACTGGAGCTTTACAACCAAGGCAATCTGGCGGACCTGTCGGGTCTGGGCGCGATGGCTAACTTCTCGCCGGTGGCCAAGTCGGCATGGCAGACGGATGATGGCGCGGCGACTTTCTGCATGCCGATGGCATCGGTGATCCACGGCTTCATCTACAATAAGGACGCTTTCGACGCGCTGGGCATTGCCGTGCCGACGACCGTGGACGAATTCTTTGCTGCGCTCGATAAGATCAAGGCCGATGGCACCTACATCCCGATGGCGATGGGCACCAACGACCAGTGGGAAGCTGCAACGATGGGTTACAACAACATCGGGCCGAACTACTGGAAGGGCGAAGAGGGGCGTCTGGCGCTGATCAAGGGTGAGCAAAAGCTGACTGATCCGGCTTGGGTTGCTCCGTATGAGCAGTTGGCGCGGTGGAAGGATTATCTAGGTGACGGGTTCGAGGCCCAGACCTATCCGGACAGCCAGAACCTGTTCACGCTGGGCCGTGCCGCGATCTATCCGGCCGGCTCGTGGGAGATTGCAGGTTTCAACACGCAGGCTCAATTCAAGATGGGTGCTTTCCCGCCGCCGGTCGTGACTGCGGGTGACGAGTGCTACATCAGCGACCATACCGATATCGCGATGGGCATGAACGCCAAGTCGGCGCATCCGGATGAGGCCAAGACCTTCCTCGAGTGGGTCGGATCGTCGGAGTTCGCAGATCTTTACGCTAACAGCTTGCCGGGGTTCTTCTCGCTGAACTCGACCCCAGTAAAGATGACGGACCCATTGGCGCAGGAGTTCGTGTCGTGGCGTGACAAGTGCAAATCGACGATCCGTTCCACCTATCAGATCCTGTCGCGCGGAACGCCGAACCTTGAAAACGAGACGTGGAATGCGTCAGCGAACGTGATCAAGGGCACGGAAACCGCTGCGGATGCTGGCAAGCGCCTGCAAGAGGGGCTGGACAGCTGGTACAAGCCTGCCAATTGAGGCTTTAGAGACCAAGGCCGGGGGCGTATGCCGCCCCCCGGACCCCCGCAGGATAATTCCAGACAGAAAATGAGGGTTCGGCATGGCGAGGGGCAAGCCCGTGCGCTGGCATATCGCGGTGTTTCTGGCGCCTGCGCTACTGGTCTATACCGCGATCATGATCATCCCCTTGTTCGGGACGCTGAACCTTTCGCTTTACAACGAGTCGGCGGATAGCCGCGTTTTCGTGGGCCTGGCGAACTTCGCCACGCTGTTCGGTGATCGGCGCTGGTCGGATGCGTTCTGGAACGCCTTGGGCAATAACTTCTGGTTTTTCGTCATTCACATGCTGGTGCAGAACCCCATCGGGATTTTGCTGGCGGCTTTGCTGTCTAGCCCAAAGCTGCGGATGGCGGCATTTTACCGAACGGCGATCTTCATTCCGACCATATTGTCCTTCGTGATCGTGGGCTTCGTGTGGAAGCTGATCTTTTCGCCGATCTGGGGGATTGCACCGGGGATGCTCGATATGGTGGGGTTGAAAAGCCTGTTCGCGCCGTGGCTGGGGAAGGCCGAATATGCGCTGACCACGCTGGCGTTGGTGTCGGTGTGGCAGTTCGTGGGCATACCCATGATGCTGATCTATGCCGCTTTGCTGTCGATACCGGACGATGTCATCGAGGCGGCCGAGATGGACGGCGTGACAGGCTGGAGCCAGTTCTGGAAGATCAAACTGCCGCTGATCTTGCCGAGTATCGGGATCATCTCGATTCTGACCTTCGTGGGCAACTTCAACGCATTCGATCTGATCTATGTGGCGCAAGGCGCGCTGGCGGGGCCTGATTTCAGTACGGATATTCTGGGGACATTCCTTTACCGCACCTTCTTTGGTTTCCAGTTGCAACTGGGCGATCCTTACATGGGGTCGGCGATTGCGACCGCGATGTTCGGCATCATCCTCTTGGGCGTTTGTGTTTATCTGTTTGGTATCCAGACGCGGTTGCGTCGGTATCAGTTCTGAGGGGGCGGGATGTCGGTGGTGCGGAGCAATGTCGGGCGTAGCATCGCGGCGCATGCGGTACTGATCGCCTATACCCTGATCGCGCTGTTTCCGGTCTTTGTGATCGTGGTGAACAGCTTCAAAAGCCGGAGGGCGATATTCGCGGACCCGCTGGCGCTGCCGTGGCCCGAGCATTTCGACCTGATCGGTTATACGACGGTGCTCAAGCAGGGAGATTTCTTCCAGTATTTCCTAAACTCCATGACCGTGACGGTGTTTTCGCTGTTCTTCGTGCTGCTGTTCGGTGCGATGGCGGCATTTGCGCTGTCGGAATACCGGTTCAAGGGCAATACGCTGATGGGGTTGTATCTGGCGCTGGGCATCATGATCCCGATCCGGCTTGGGACAGTGGCGATCTTGCAGATAATGGTGGCCGGAGGGTTGGTGAATACTCTGACCGCGCTGGTGCTGGTCTATACGGCGCAGGGTTTACCACTGGCGGTGTTCATCCTGTCCGAGTTCATGAAGGGAGTTTCGGATGATCTGAAGAACGCGGGACGGATCGACGGGTTGTCGGAGTATCGGATCTTCTTTCGTCTGGTCTTGCCGCTTGTACGGCCCGCGATGGCGACAGTGGCGGTGTTTACCATGATCCCGATCTGGAACGATCTTTGGTTTCCGCTGATCCTTGCACCGGCCGAAGAGGTGAAGACGATCACGCTCGGCAGCCAGGTGTTCATCGGCCAATTCGTGACAAACTGGAACGCGGTGCTGGCCGCGCTGTCCTTGGCGATCGTGCCGGTGCTGGTGCTGTATCTGGTGTTTTCGCGGCAGTTGATCCGCGGCATTACTGCGGGGGCGGTGAAATGACCATTCGGGTGCTGGTGGCTGGTCTGGGGAATATGGGGCGGAGCCATGCCTTGGCTTACCATAAGGATCCGGCGTTTCAGATTGTGGGGCTGGTGAACCGCTCGGCCGTGGATTTGCCTGCAGAGTTGCAGGGCTACCTGTTGAGTGCGGATTATTCCGAGGCTTTGGGCCGGTTGAAGCCTGATCTTGTTTGTGTGGCAACGTATTCGGACACTCATGCCGATTATGCCTGTGCCGCGATGGAGGCGGGGGCGCATGTCTTCGTGGAGAAACCGTTGGCTACGACGGTGGCAGATGCGCGGCGGGTGCGGGACTGTGCGGTAAGGACGGGACGGAAGGTGGTGGTGGGATACATCCTGCGGCACCATCCATCCTGGATTAGGTTGATCGAGGAGGCGCGGGCGCTTGGCGGGCCTTATGTGTTCCGCCTGAACCTGAACCAGCAGTCGGGCGGGCCGACGTGGGAGGTGCACAAGGCGCTGATGCAGACCACGCCCCCCATCGTGGATTGCGGGGTGCATTATGTGGATGTCATGTGCCAAATCACCGATGCCAAGCCCGTGGAAGTGCGGGGTATGGGGCTGCGTCTGTCGAACGAAATCGCGCCGGACATGTACAACTACGGGCATTTTCAGGTGCTGTTCGAAGACGGCAGCCTTGGCTGGTATGAGGCGGGCTGGGGTCCGATGATGAGCGACACGGCATTTTTCGTGAAGGATGTGGTCAGCCCGAACGGGGCGGTTTCGATCCGGATGCCGGAAAGTGCGCGGTCGGATGACATCGACACGCATACCAAAACCAGTTTGCTTCGGGTGCACCGGGTTGGACGTGGTCATGAAGATCTGAGCATGGCGGACGAACCGGGACATCAGGAATTGTGCGACCGCGAGCAGGCATTCGTTGCGCGGGCGATCAACGAGGGGTTGGATTTGACGCGGCATATGGAAGATGCGGTGCAGTCGCTGGCGATCTGCCTCGCGGCGGATGAGAGCGTGCGGTCGGGTGAGCCGGTCAAGTTCGGGACGGTGAAGCTGTGAGGGGTGTTGGCACGCTGGAATTGCGCGGGGTCGCCAAGGCCTATGGCAAGACCGCGGTGATCAAGGGCGTCGATCTGACGGTCGAAGAGGGCGAGTTCTGCGTCTTCGTCGGGCCTTCGGGCTGCGGCAAATCTACCCTGTTACGGATGATCGCGGGGCTTGAGGATGTGTCTGGCGGCGATGTGATGCTCGATGGGGTGCGGATCAACGATGTGGCCCCTGCCAAGCGCGAGATCGCAATGGTGTTCCAGACTTATGCTTTATACCCGCACCTGACGGTGCGCGATAACATGGGCCTGGCCTTGAAGCAGGCAGGTGAACCCAAGGCCAAGATCGAGAAGTCGATTTCGGTAGCGTCGGATATGCTTGCCTTGGGTGACTATCTCGAACGGCGGCCTGCGGAACTGTCGGGTGGGCAGCGGCAGCGGGTGGCAATAGGGCGGGCCATCGTGCGGACGCCGAAGCTGTTCCTGTTCGACGAGCCTTTATCGAACCTTGACGCCGCGTTACGGGTGGCGACGCGGATAGAGATCGCGCGACTGCACCGCGAACTGGGTGCTACGATGGTGTATGTGACCCACGATCAGGTCGAAGCGATGACGCTGGCCGACAAGATCGTGGTATTGCGGGCGGGAAAGGTCGAACAGGTCGGCGCGCCGATGGAATTATATAACAACCCTGCCAACACATTCGTGGCTGGGTTCATCGGCAGCCCACAGATGAATTTTCTGAAAGCGGGCGCCATTGATATGCAGGGTGAGACGGTCGGCATCCGGCCCGAACACCTGGTCATTTCGGCGGGCAGCGGCGCGATTTACGGCAGGATCAGCCATGTTGAAAAGCTGGGCGGCGAAACGCTCGTCTATGTCCGTTCCGAGGTCCACGGGCTTTTAACGGTGCGGTTGTTCGGCGAGCATGACTATGCCGTCGATGCGGATGCCTGGCTGTCTCTGGATGCCGAGCGCGCGTTCCATTTTGGCAAGAATGGCCAACGGCTTCGCTAGGTAGACCTGACAGGACAGCGTGAGATTGATGCCACATGTGGCATGCAGGTTCGCATAATTCACTACCATTGCGCGATTTGTCTGGAATTGCGGCAAAAAGCGGGTTAATTGTGGCATCAATAGGTCGGCGTATGACTGACCAATAATGTTCCTAGCCACGTGAATGGCCGGGCTTGAGGCGGAGTGATGGTAATGAGTGCAGCGATTGATTTCGCTGTCCGCAGTTCTGCGGGCGGCAACACCATGGGAACTGTTGCCGGCGACGAGCAGGCAAACTTTGTCCAAGTTGGCGCTGGCGACAGCATTTCATTGAACATATCGAAGGAAAGTGTGCTGGGCTATCAGCGGGTCGAAGGCGACCTCGTTGTGGAACTGGCAGACGGTAGGACCATCATCCTGCTCGGGTATTACGACGTCCCCGAAGGCGTCGTTAATCACTTGTACTTAAGCAGTGACAACAACATCACCGAAGTGCTGCTTTCCGAGTCCGGAGACGGTTACCTGGTTGCAGATTACGGTCCTGTATCCGCTTTCGACAAATGGAGCCCCCTGGATGACCTTCGTTTTGTCGAAGGCGACCCGGTGGTGGCATCTGCGGGCGCGACGAATGAACCCGCCGGAATGGGCATTTTCACCCCTGCCTTGCTGGGCATGGGCGGTGGCGGCCTTGGCGCCGCGGCGGCCGGCGGTGCGGTATTGGTGGGTGGCGCTGCGCTTGGCGGCGGCGGCGGCTCGGCCGGTACGACGCCGGATGGCGGCGGCACTGGTGGCGGAACGGGCGGAAACGGAGGTGGCGGCGGCGGTACTACGCCAAGCGTCGTGCTTCCGCCCAGTGTGAATGGCGCTGGTTCGACCCAGGTGCTCAGCACGACCGTTGCAAATCCGTCGCTGCAAGTGACCGGAACCGGCAACGCTGGCGACACTGTTACCGTAACGGTCGGAAGCAGCAGCCAGACCACGACGATAACGACCGGCGGCACGTGGAGCACGACGTTCCCCACGAACGCACTGCCGCCTGACGGAAACTATCAGGTGCAGGCCGCGTTCACCGGCAGTACATCGACAACTTTGCCGGGCGCTATGGTGGTCATCGACATGACTCCGCCGCCCCTCGTTGCGACCGAGGGCACGGGAAGCACCAACGACGTCGAAAATCTGGCCGAATATGCAAATGGTGTGACGCTTAAGGGAACGGGCGAGGCGGGCGCTTCGGTTTCGGTCACAATCGAGCAAAAGACGCACACGACTTCGGTCGCGCAGGACGGAACCTGGTCGGTGACCTTTTCGCAGGCCGAGGTTGCGGGTGGCGAGCGGACGGTCCCGGTTTCGCTGACCTCGACCGATATTCACGGCAACGTCACGCGATTGACCGATACGCTTGTGCTCGACACAATCCCGCATCCCTTGGCCGTCGACCAAGTTTCGGGTGATGGCTTCGTCAATCGCACCGAACAGGCGCAAGCCGTCTCGATTGGTGGTTCCACCACCGCCGGAGCCGTGGTGAGCGTCACCATTCCCGGCGTGGTCACCAATGCGCCCGTCGTCGCCGACGCACAGGGCCGCTGGAGCTATTCCATTGCCGGCGGAACCCTTGTGGACGGCACGTATAACGCAACGGTCACGACGGTGGACGCTGCTGGAAACCCCAGCTCGGCATCCAGATCCTTCATCGTCGACACCCAGACTTCCGTTTCGTTCGCGAACATGGCGGGCCATGCTGCGTTTGGCGACGGAATCGTGAACCTGTCGGAGTCGCGCTCTGCGCTGACCGTGACCGGACAAGCCGAAGCAGGAAGCACGCGCGTCGATGTGGCGTGGCAAGGCACCACTTACGCAGCAAACGTGAATGCGACAACCGGCGCGTGGACGCTGACGCTGCCTGCTGGTGCTGCTGGAAGTGTGAGCGGCATGACCTCGATGACGGTCACTTCGACAGACCGGGCAGGCAACACCGCCAGTAATGTCCTTCCGGTCCGCGTCGATCTTGAAGCAGGGATCACGCTGCAGGCAGCCCCCGGCGGGGCGGACGGTGTGGTGTCTGGTGCGGAAAGGGCCTCTGGCTTTACGCTGGAGGGCACGGCCGACGCGAATGCACGGGTCTTCGTGACTTACATGGGGACAGAACGGATGGCCGTGGCGGATGCGAATGGCCGCTGGACCCTGCCTATGAACACGATCGCGTCCGGCGAAATCGCAAGCGGTGCGAACGGCGGTTTGATTTCGCTTTATTCGATCGATGCTGCAAACAACCGCAGCGAAACCCTGACACGTAACTTTGCCGTAGATACGCTGGTGCGCGATTTCTCGTTCGCCAATCCCGATCTGGTTGGTGCGGTCAACGACGGGCCGCTCGATGCACAAAGGTTGAATGCGGCCGAGCGGACGGCAGGGCTGGTCATCAATGGAACGGTGGAAGCGGGGTCAGTCGTAACGATCCAGATCGGCCAGTTCTCGGCCACAGTTCCCGCGGCCGATACGGCAAGCGGGCGCTGGTCTTACACAGTGCCGGCGGCAGCTTTACCCGAAGGCGTCAACGCGACAGCAACCATCAGTGTGCGCGCGCAAGATGCCTATGGGAACCAGACGGCTTGGGAACAGAAAACCGTAGCCATCGATACGGTGGTGAACAATTTTGCACGATCCGACGTTGCCTTCAGTGTCGGCGCCGACGGGGTGATGAACGCGGCCGAAGCGTCTGCCGGATTGCCGGTCAGTGGCAAGGCCGAAGCCGGATCTACGGTAATTGTAACGGTCGATGGCCGCAGCCATACCGTCACGTCAGACGTTTCCGGCAACTGGTCGACCACCTTTAGCCGCAACGAACTGCCCAGCGGCACGCGGAACGGCGTTCCGGCGTCTATCGAAGCAATCGATCCGAACGGCAACCGAGCCTTGCACAACTTTACCTTCAATATCGATACCGACGCCCCGACGGCACCGGAATTGGTTCAGGATTCCGGTGCCGGCGGCATCCTTAGCGGCGTTTTTACAGCGTATTCTCCGGATGTATTCAGCTACCACGAGGTTGCCGCCAGTGGCGCTGCCGTGGATGTGACGCCTGCGCATGGAGCGTTCGAGATAATGGTTCCGGTGAACCAGACCGCGGTCCGCAGCGAGTTGGCGCTGTTCTCTCCGAACCTGCCGGATGGTAGCTATCTGATCATCCGTGATGTCGATTCGGCAGGCAACGATGCGAGCACGCTCTATCTGCGGACGACTGGGGAAACAGTCGTCGATCTGTCGCGCCCCGGTCTGGCCGGGTTTGACATTGCGGCGGTGGACCTGTCGTCGACCCAAGGCCGGATGAACATCACTGCGGCGCAGTTGCAGGCAGTCACCGGTCCTGACCAAAGATTGATGATCCATGGCGAAGGCAATGACCGTGTTACGATGACCGGTGCCACCGACACGCAGAATCTGCATATCGGCTCGGACGGGCAGCGTTACGCCGTCTACACGCTGAATGGCGCCACGATTTTCGTCGACGAAGACATCAACCGGACGGTCATCTGAGCGGAGATCGTCCATGGAACGCCCAGTGCTCCGTTGGTCGGACAGGGTGGCATCACCGCGCCTCGCCCTGATGCTGACCGTGGCGGTGCTGCTTTCGGGATGTCTGGGGGGGTTGCAGCCGCCCGGGTTTCAGGGAATTGGCAGAGGGCAGGCCCCGGACAAGCCGGAGCAAACCCGCCTTTTTGCCGCCGAAGGCAGCACCGCGGCCTTTCCGGTGATGGATGATCTGCGATCACGCCAGTCGGTCTTGCCCGCAGGCGGAAGTTACGCAGCGGTAGCGCAGGCGGTCATGCTTGCATCGGGCGGGGCATCCGCTGCCGAACTGCAGATGGCGAAGCTGCAAAAAGAGGCGGTCGACAAGAACTGGCTTCCGCAAATCGGGCCGGTGGTGACACTGGACAGTCTCGGCGTGATGGCTGCGAAGCTGGTGGCTGAGCAGGCCCTGCTGGACAACGGAAGGCGACGTGCCGAAAGAGCGGTCGCTGCGGCGGATGTCGAAGTGGCAGCGGTCAGTCTTGCCGAAGACACGAATGACCGTGTGCGTCAGGGCCTGGAGCTTTATATCGCCGCCGAAAAGGCGCGCGCGCAGGCTGCAGTTGCAAGCCGCGGGGTCGAACGACTGTCAGCTTATCAGGATATGGTGCAACAGCGGGTCACGGGCGGCTTGTCCGACCGGTCGGAACTGCAAGTCGTAAGCCAGAAGCGCGCCGAGATGCAGGCAACCTATTCTGGCGACATGCAATCTGCCGAGCGGTCCTTGAACGATCTTGCGTCACTGGCCGGGCGTCCGCTTGCGGGATTGCGCGGCATCGAACCATTGGGTCAGGGCCGAGCCGAGCCGTTGTCGGTGATGCGCGCCAAAAGCGAGGGCGCACGCGTTTTGGCCCTGGCGCGGGCCGAGCGAGCAGGAAGTCTGCCGGGACTTGCGGCGACCGCCTCGCTGGATGGTGGCGGATCCTTTCTATCCGGGCTTCAACTGGGCGGGGCGAATATCGGCTTTGGCACTGGTGCGAAGTTGCGGGCACTGAATGCGACGCCCGACCTTGTCGAACGCAGGTTCGCCGAGGCGCGGCTTGAAAGCGGGCAACGGATTGACTCGCTCGGCGGCGAGATCGCCGAGTTGCGGCTCCGCCGGTCGCAAGGGGCTGAGGTATTGCGGCAAACGATGGGAAACCTCGACCTCTTTGTCGAGCAATACAAAGCCGGCTTGCGGTCGTTGGTCGAACTCGTCGGGCAATACGACGCCGCTTTGCGGCTCGAGCGGGATCAGGTGGCGCTGGATTACGAAATTGCCCGACGCGAGGTTGAAGTTGCCGCAATGCAGGGTTTGCTGGTCCATGGGGCGCCGATGTGACAACGCAGGTCATTTCCTTCGACATGCATCCGGCGCGGAACAACGCTGTAACCGTGCATACAGCCCAACCCGTTGCGCAACACGAGACCGGACCTTTGCAGGCACGGGCGCGACTGGCTGCAACTGCCGCAGCCTTGGTCGGTGCCGAGGTTACATGCACTGACTTGGTCGAAGCACTGGTCAAGATCGAGGCTGGCAATCGACCGGGGCTTGTCGCCCTTGGTCAGGCACTGCGCGATACGGCGGGGCTTTCGGTCAACCATATCGAACGGGCGCAACTGTCATCTCCCGATCTGCCTGCCCTTGTCGAAATGACGGGCGGGCATGTCGTGCTTGCGCTTGCGATGTCGGGGTTGACCACAACGATCCATGACCCTGCCGCGCCAGACTTTCGCAGCGAGATCGCCTTGGCCGAGTTTCTGCCGGCCTTTGGCGGAAAGCTCCTTACGGTGCGGGCACCTTTTGCCCAGATCGAAGAGCGGCATAGCGAAACGGTCCAAGAGCCGCATTGGTTCTGGAGCGAGTTCCGCTTTCATCGCCGCAGCATGATCGAGGTTTCAGCCGCCTCGCTGGTGTCGAACCTCCTGGCGGCAGGCATCGCCCTTTATTCCCTGCAGATCTACGATCGCGTCATTCCGCACCAGTCCGAGCCAACCTTGTGGGTCCTCTCGCTTGGCGCCTTTCTGGCAATTGCGATGGATGCTGCGCTGCGGGTGGCGCGGTCTGCGCTGATGGATTCGACCGGCAAGCAGATCGAGATCGATGTACAGGCGCGCCTGATGCAGCGATTGCTTGGAATGAAGGCAGCACCCGGAGAGCGTAAGCCATCGACCCTTTTCGCGGCAATGCGCGATTTCGGCTCCGTGCGCGAGTTTTTCACGGCAAGCACCATCGGCACTGTGGCGGATTTGCCGTTCTTGATCATCTTCCTTGCGCTGGTCGCGATGATCGGCGGCAATATCGTCTGGGTGCTGATTGCAGGCGGAGTGCTGATGGTCGTTCCGGGGCTTTTGCTGCAAAAGCGGATGGTCGAGCTGACCCACGCGACACAAGGTGCAAGCACGCGCTCTGCCAAGTTGCTTTACGAAGCGGTTTTCGAGCACGAAACGCTTTCCACCCAACGAGGCGAAGAAAAGGTCGCGCGGCTGTGGTCGGAGCTGGTGGCGCTGTCGGCGGCAAAATCCTCGTACCAACGGCTGTTGACGACATGGCTGACTACATGGGCGCAGGGCGTCCAACAGGCGACCTATATCCTTGCGATCATGGTTGGCACCTACGAGGTTTTTGCAGGCACCTTTACGGTCGGGACGATCATAGCTGTGTCGATGCTGACAAGTCGCACTTTGGCGCCGTTGTCCCAACTGTCAGGCACACTTGCGAGGTGGTCGAACGTCAAGGCAGCCCTGCAAGGGCTGGAGGCCGTCGCCAATGCAGCGCAGGCGGAAGAACCCGGGCGCGCCTATCTTCGGCGCGATCGGCTGAAGGGTGCGTTTGAACTGCGTGCGGTAGAGTTCCGTTACGATGCCAAGGCAAGCGCAACGGTGGACGTGCCCGCCTTGGCGATTCCGGCCGGTCAACACGTGGCGGTGCTGGGATCGAACGGTTCGGGAAAATCGACCCTGCTTCGCTTGCTGGCCGGGATTTATGAACCGACCGGTGGCCGCGTCATGGTCGACGGGCTGGACCTCGGTCAGATCCACCCTCGGGATTTGCGCCGGTCCGTCGGCTACCTCGGGCAAGAAGTGCGCCTGTTCTCGGGCACGTTGCGCTCGAACCTGACGATGAACGCGCTTGAACGGGATGACGACCGGTTGCTGGCTGCGCTGGATTTCTCAGGGCTGGGTCCGTTCGTGCGCAGCCATCCGCGCGGGCTGGACTTGGAGATCAAGGAAATGGGCGAAGGTGTTTCCGTCGGGCAGCGTCAATCGCTTGGCTGGGCCCGCTTGTGGTTGCAGGACCCCGCAGTTGCTATTCTGGACGAACCCACGGCTGCGCTTGACCAGACGCTCGAGGCGACGCTGGTGTCCCGACTGGGTGGTTGGCTGCAAGGGCGGACAGCCGTGATCGCCACGCATCGCATTCCGATTTTGCAACTGACGCAGCGGACGGTCATCTTGCAGAACGGCAAACTTGCGGTCGACGGCCCGCGCGATGCCGTGCTCGCGCATTTGGCAAAGGCAGGGTCATGACGACCTTTGATGCACCGCTTTCGCAATCTGCGCGACGCTCGGGCTGGACGGTCTGGCTGATCGCCGGAACGTTGGGGGTGTTCCTCCTGTGGGCGCATTTTGCATGGGTAGATGAAATCGTGCGGGCGCCGGGACAGGTGGTATCATCCTCGCGGCCGCAGATCATCCAGAACCTCGAAGGGGGCATCCTGGCCGAACTGGATGTGGCCGAGGGCGATACGGTGCAGGCGGGGCAGGTTCTGGCCCGGTTGCAGGGCACGCAATATCAGGCGAACGTCGATGACCTGACTGACCAGATCGCGGCTCTCGACATCCGGCGCCTGCGGCTCGAGGCGGAAGCCGCAGGAAAACCAGAGTTCGACGTGCCTGCCGAAGACGCAGCGCGCGTGCCCGAAATCGTGGCCTCTGAAAGGTCATTGCTGCAAGCAAGGCAGACGGACTTTGAAGCAAAGCGCAGCGGTGCCCGTGCGGTGCTCGAGCAGGCGGCCAAGGAGTTGGACATGACGCAGCGCATGTTCGACCGTGACGTTGCACCCGAAATCGAGGTGACCCGCGCCAAAAAAGCAAAGTCGGACGCCGAAGCGCGGTTGAACGAGGTTCTGACGACGACCGACCTTGACCGTGCGGCCGAATATTCCAAAGTTCAGGGCGAGCTTTCCTCGCTCCGCCAGAAACTGCGGTTGTCGCAGGACCAATTGTCACGCACGGTCCTGTTCGCACCGATGCGCGGCGTGGTGAACCGATTGGCGATAACCACGATTGGCGGCGTCGTGCGTCCGGGCGAGGAAATCCTGGAAATCATACCGCTGGATGAAGAGTTGTTCATCGAAGCAAAGGTGAAACCCGCCGACATCGCGAGCGTGCGAGAGGGGCAAGAGGCGACGATCAAGCTGTCCGCTTATGACTACACGATGTACGGCACCCTGAAGGCCAAGGTGCAGTTCATTTCGGCCGACACCTTCAAGGATGAACGGTCCCGTGATCCGAACGGCGACCCGCACTACAAGGTAACGCTGCGGGTGGACCTGTCGAAACTGACCGAACGGCAGGCGACATTGCAAATCAGGCCCGGAATGCAGGCCGAGGTGGAACTGCTGACCGGCGGCAAGACTGTGCTGACCTATCTGACCAAGCCGCTTTGGCGCGGGTCAGAGGCGTTGACCGAGCGGTGACCGGACGGGCGCCGTTGGTGCCCCGCCTGCGCTGGGACTAACGTTTGCGTAAAGCGGCAAGGTCAGCGGCGCAGGCTGGTCGTCACGTAATTGCAAGACAGATCGCGCGATGACAACGACCAAGACCATGAGGCGGGATTGAAGACCATGCCCTTGCGGTCGACTGGATCGAGTCCCGCCGTCCGGAGGAGGGCGTAAAGCTCGTCGGGGGTGATGAACTTGGACCAGTCATGCGTGCCCTTTGGCAGCCAGCGCATCACCCATTCGGCACCGATGATCGCCATGACGAAACTTTTCGGATTGCGGTTCAGGGTCGAGCATACCATCAGCCCGCCCGGTTTCAGAAGGTCGTGGCAGGCGGTCAGATAGGCCTGCGGGTCCGAGACGTGTTCGACCACTTCCATATTCAACACCACGTCGAAGCGTTCCTCTGCTGCGGCAAGGTCTTCGGCAGTCGTATGGCGGTAGTCGATGGTCAGGCCCGACTGTTCGGCATGAAGCTGCGCCACGGGGATGTTGCGCGGAGCGGCATCCGCTCCGACCACGGTGGCACCAAGGCGGGCCATCGGTTCGGAAAGCAGACCGCCACCGCAACCGATATCCAAGATGCGTAGGCCCTTGAACGGGTCGGGGCGGGTAAGGTCGCGGTCGAACTCGGCCGCGATCTGGCGCGTGATATAGTCGAGCCTGCAAGGGTTTAGCATGTGCAGCGGCTTGAATTTGCCGTTCGGGTTCCACCACTCGGCGGCCATGGCTTCGAACTTGGCGACTTCGGTCGGGTCGATGGTTGTCTGGGTCGTCATGCTGTCACCTTTCGCAGGCCTTGGTCCTTGGCCCTTGGCGGGTTATATAGGGCAATGATGGATCACAGATCAGGCCAAAAGCGCGCAGTCGAATTTTTATACCCGCCGATCGACCCGTTCGATCAGCGGGTGATCGACATGGGGGACGGGCACCGCATTTATGTCGAGCAATGTGGCAATCCGCAGGGGATTCCTGTGGTCGTTTTGCATGGCGGGCCGGGGGGCGGGTGTAGCCCGGCGATGCGGCGGTATTTCGATCCGGCGGTCTATCGCGTGGTGCTTTTCGACCAGCGGGGCTGCGGGCGGTCGCGGCCGCATGCGAGTGTGATCCAGAATACGTCGTGGCATCTGGTCGCAGATATCGAGGTTATCCGGCAGACTTTGGGCATCGACCGCTGGATCTTGTTCGGCGGAAGTTGGGGCGCGACGCTGGCGTTGATCTATGCGATCACCCATCCGGCGCGGGTGACGAACCTTGTGCTGCGCGGCGTTTTTCTGATGACTCGCAAGGAGTTGGACTGGTTCTATGGCGGCGGGGCGGGGCAGTTCTTTCCCGAGCTTTGGGCGCGGTTTGCCAATGCGATTCCTTCGGATGAACGTCAGGATCTGATTGCGGCCTATCACCGGCGGCTGTTTTCCGGCAACCTGATGGAAGAGACCAAGTTCGGCCGGATCTGGGCCAATTGGGAGAACGCGCTGGCCTCGATCCAGAACGACGGGATGATGGGCGAAAGCCCCGGTGAATATGCCCGCGCCTTTGCGCGGTTGGAAAACCACTACTTCCAGAACGGCGGTTTTCTTGAGGAAGACGGCTGGATCTTGCGGGAAAAGAAGCGGATTTTGCATCTTCCGGCGGTGATCGTGCAGGGGCGATACGACATGATCTGCCCACCGCAAGCCGCGTGGAAGCTGGCGCAGGGCTGGGACAGTTGCGCGCTTCGTATCGTGCCGATGGCGGGGCATGCACTGTCCGAGGCCGGAATCAGCGAGGCCTTGGTGCGGGTCATGGACGGGCTGCGCGACGGGGTGGCCTGAATGCACAAGCTGTGCACACCCTATGCAGACTTTTGAATCGCCGCGTTAGGGAAGCGGTGATCTTTCATCTTGCGCTTGCACAAGCGTCGGGTCGGGCGTATATCGCCCCTAACAGCGGAGTCGGGGTCCAAACCTGACGCCAAAGATCCACGCGAGCGGGCCGCTGTGCCCGCTTTTTTCTTTTCTGCATCCTGCACTCTGAAAGCTGCCATGTCCGATCTGATCGCCAAGACCGCCATCGACCGTCGCCTTGCCGACATCGTCGGCCCCGTCATCGAGGGGCTGGGGTTCGAATTGGTCCGCATCCGCCTGATGGGTGGACGCACGCGCATTTTGCAGATCATGGCAGACCGTCCCGATGGCGGGATCGAGGTCGATGACTGCGGCAAGATCTCGACCGCCGTTTCCGCCGTGCTCGACGTGGAAGACCCGATCGAGGACAATTACGTTCTGGAAGTCTCGTCGCCCGGCATCGACCGGCCGCTGACGCGGCTGAAGGATTTCGACATGTGGGTGGACTATGAAGCCCGCATCGAGACGACCGAGCTGATCGACGGCCGCCGCCGCTTCAAAGGGGTGCTGCAAGGCACCGAGGGCGACGAGGTGCTGATCGAGATCGACGAGGCCGGCAATCCGCTGACCATCGGGTTGAAATTCGAATGGCTGTCGGATGCCAAGCTGATCCTGACCGACGAGCTGATCGCCGAGATGCTGCGCCAGCGCAAGGCTGCGGGGATCATCGACGAAAGCCAGTTCGACGAGATTGAAGAAACCGAAGGCGACGAGGACGACGAAGACGCGTCCGACACGCCCGAGACCAGACACTAACCTCCGGGAGGCCCTTGATGGCGATTACTTCTGCGAACCAGTTGGAACTTCTGCAAACCGCCGAGGCGGTCGCGCGGGAGAAAATGATCGACCCGGAGCTTGTGATCCAGGCGATGGAAGAGTCCCTCGCCCGTGCGGCAAAGTCGCGCTACGGGGCCGAGTTGGACATCCGCGTCAAGATCGACCGCAAGACCGGCCGTGCTACGTTCGCGCGCATCCGTACGGTTGTGGAGGACGACGCCGTCGAGAGCCATCACGCACAACTGACGCTGAAGCAGGCGAAATCCTATCTGGCTGACCCGCAGATCGGCGACGAGGTGATCGACGAGGTTCCGCCCGTCGAACTGGGCCGCATCGCCGCGCAATCGGCCAAGCAGGTGATCCTGCAAAAGGTGCGCGAAGCCGAGCGTGACCGCCAGTATGAAGAATTCCGTGACCGCAAGGGCACGATCATCAACGGTGTCGTCAAGCGCGAGGAATACGGCAATATCATCGTCGATATCGGCCGTGGCGAAGGCATCCTGCGCCGCAACGAGAAGATCGGCCGCGAAAGCTATCGCCCGAACGACCGTATCCGCTGCTTCATCAAGGACGTGCGCCGCGAGCCGCGCGGTCCGCAGGTTTTCCTGTCGCGGACCGACCCGATGTTCATGGCCGAACTGTTCAAGATGGAAGTGCCCGAGATTTATGACGGCATCATCGAGATCAAGGCCGTTGCCCGCGATCCGGGATCGCGCGCCAAGATCGCCGTGATTTCCTATGACAATTCGATCGACCCTGTCGGCGCTTGCGTCGGTATGCGCGGCAGCCGCGTGCAGGCCGTGGTGAACGAGTTGCAGGGCGAAAAGATCGACATCATTCCGTGGAATCAGGATCAGGCGACGTTCCTTGTGAACGCGCTTCAGCCTGCCGAAGTGTCGAAGGTCGTCATCGACGAAGAAGCCGGCAAGATCGAGGTCGTGGTGCCGGACGAGCAGCTTTCGCTCGCCATCGGGCGTCGTGGCCAGAACGTGCGTCTGGCAAGCCAGTTGACAGGTCTGGATATCGACATCCTGACGGAAGCCGAGGAAAGCCAGCGCCGTCAGGCCGAGTTCGCCGAGCGGACCAAGCTGTTCATGGACACGCTGGATATCGACGAGATGATGGCGCAGTTGCTGGTTTCGGAAGGGTTCACCAATCTGGAAGAAGTGGCTTACGTCGAAACGGACGAATTGCTGTCGATCGACGGCTTCGACGAGGCGACCGCTGGCGAATTGCAGGCCCGTGCCCGCGATTACATCGAAGAGCAGGCTCGCAAGGCGCTGGAAAATGCCCGTGCCTTGGGTGTCGAGGACAGCCTTATTGAATTCGAGGGCCTGACACCCCAGATGGTGGAAGCGCTGGCGAATGACGGCATCAAGACGCTGGAAGATTTCGCGACCTGCGCCGACTGGGAACTGGCCGGTGGCTGGACGACCGAAAACGGGCAGCGCAAAAAGGACGAGGGCGTTCTCGAGAAGTTCGAGATGAGCCTCGAGGAAGCGCAAACGCTGATCATGACGGCGCGGGTGATGCTGGGTTGGGTCGATCCGACCGAGCTTGCCGGTGCTGCCGAGGCAGACGTCGAAGAAGAGGAGGCCGAGGCCTGAGGCCTCGGACTTGGCCGCAGTGACGCGGGGCGGACGGGAAACGGATCAGGACGAGGCGGAGCGTAAATGCATCGTCTCGGGTATCAGCCAGCCGAAGGGCGGGTTGATCAGGTTTTGCGTAAGCCCCGATGGCGAGGTGGTGCCCGATGTGCTGGGCCGGTTGCCGGGCCGCGGGTTTTACGTGATGGCGGATCGTGCCGCGATCGAGAAGGCTGCGACGAAGGGGCTGTTTGCCCGTGCCGCGCGGCAACCGGTGAAGGTGCCCGAGGGGCTGGCCGACCTGATCGAGGGTCAGCTGGCGCGGCGGGTGGTTGATCTGGTGTCTATGTCACGCAAGGCGGGATCGGCTGTGACAGGCTATGAAAAGGTCAAGGACTGGCTGGTGAAGGAAAAGGCGCGAATCCTGATTCAGGCCAGTGACGGGTCGGAACGCGGAAACGCGAAACTGCGCCCTCCGGCAGGCGAGAAAACGTTGATTCGTTGCCTGAACGCGGGGGAATTGGGTTTGGCATTCGGGCGCGAACGTGCGATACACGCCGCGCTTGCGGCTGGTGGACTCACGACGCGTGTTGTAGAGGAAGCGGCAAGGCTTGCGGGAATCCGCGGGCTGATCGGCGGCGAGACCGCCGGAGAGGATACGAAGACGGCATGAGCGATACTGACGGCAAGAAACCCCTCGGCCTGGGTGGTGGTGCTCCGCGTTCGGGGCAGGTGAAGCAGAGCTTCAGCCATGGCAGGACGAAAAGCGTCGTGGTCGAGACCAAGCGCAAACGCGTTGTGGTCCCGGCAAAGCCCGGCGCGACCGGTGCTGCGACGCCCGGGGCGAACCCGCATCTGGGCGACCCGTCCAAGCGTCCGGCTGGCATTTCCGATGCGGAGATGGAGCGCCGTCTGGCGGCCTTGAAGGCTGCCAAGGCACGTGAAGCGGAAGATAACGCCAAGCGGGCCGAGGATGAAAAGCTGCGGGGCGAAGATCGCGCCCGCCGCCGCGAAGAGATCGAAGCCAAAGAGCGCGAAGAGCGTGCCCGTCTGGAAGCCCTGCGGCTGAAGGCGGAAGAAGAGGAAGCGGCCCGCAAGGCCGAGGCCGAAGCGCGCATCGCTGCCGCAGCGGCCCGAAAGGCCGATGTTCTTGGCACGAGCCGCAGGCAGCCCGCCGCGCCGGCATCGGCCGACAAGCCGCTCGATCGTGGTGACGGGCCTGCGCCTGCGCCAGCTCCGGGTGAGGCTGCGGTTCCGCGGACGCGCAATCTGGCGCCTGCGCTGGCTCCGCGCAAATCGGAACGCGAGCGGGACGAGCGGGCGACCGACCGTGACCGCGCCAAGACCAAAGGCGACGAAGGCCGCCGCGCGGGCAAGCTGACGCTGTCGGATGCGACATCAGACGAGGGCGGACGCCAGCGGTCGCTTGCGGCGATGAAGCGCAAGCAGGAAAAGGCACGGCAAAAGGCGCTGGGTCTGGGACAGAAATCGGAAAAGCAGGTGCGCGACGTGCAGCTGCCCGAAACGATTGTCGTCTCGGAACTGGCCAACCGTATGGCCGAGCGGGCTGCGGATGTGGTCAAATCGCTCATGAAAATGGGCATGATGGTCACGATGAACCAAGCTATCGACGCCGATACGGCGGAACTGGTGATCGAGGAATTCGGCCACAAGGCAGTGCGCGTTTCGGATGCCGACGTGGAACAGGCCATCGAGACGGTCGGCAACGACCGCGACGAGGACATGATCACCCGCCCGCCGATCGTGACGATCATGGGGCACGTCGACCACGGCAAGACCTCGCTGCTCGATGCGATCCGCAAGGCGAACGTGGTGTCGGGCGAAGCCGGTGGCATCACCCAGCATATCGGCGCCTATCAGGTGACGACCGAAAACGGGGCCGTGATCTCGTTCCTCGACACCCCCGGCCACGCGGCGTTTACGTCGATGCGGTCGCGCGGGGCTGCGGTGACGGATATCGTCATTCTGGTCGTTGCGGCTGATGATGCGGTGATGCCGCAGACCATCGAGGCGATTGCCCATGCGAAAGCGGCGAAGGTTCCGCTGATCGTGGCGATCAACAAGATGGACAAGCACGGTGCCGACCCGACCAAGGTTCGGACCGACCTGTTGCAACACAACATCGTCGTCGAAGCGATGTCGGGCGATGTGCAGGACGTGGAAGTGTCGGCCAAGACCGGCATGGGTCTGGACAATCTGCTGGAAGCAATCGCGCTTCAGGCGGAAATTCTGGAACTGAAGGCCAACCCCAAGCGGGCGGCGCAGGGTGCCGTGATCGAAGCCAAGCTCGACGTGGGCCGTGGTCCGGTTGCGACGGTGCTGGTGCAGAACGGCACGCTGCGTAAGGGCGACATCTTTGTCGTCGGCGAGCAGTGGGGCAAGGTGCGTGCGCTGATCAACGACAAGGGCGAGACGGTGATGGAAGCCGGTCCGTCGGTTCCGGTCGAGGTTCTGGGCCTGAACGGCACGCCGCAAGCCGGTGACGTGCTGAACGTGGTCGAGACCGAAGCGCAGGCGCGCGAGATCGCGGATTACCGCGAGAAGGCCGCCAAGGACAAACGCGCCGCAGCCGGTGCCGCGACCACGCTGGAACAGCTTATGGCCAAGGCCAAGGCCGACAAGTCGGTTTCGGAACTGCCGGTTCTGGTCAAGGCCGATGTGCAGGGTTCTGCCGAAGCCATCGTGCAGGCCCTCGAAAAGGTCGGCAACGACGAGGTGCGCGTGCGTATCCTGCATTCGGGCGTGGGTGCGATCACCGATACCGACGTGGGTCTGGCGGAAGCCAGCGGCGCGCCGATCATCGGGTTCAACGTGCGGGCCAATGCGTCCGCCCGTAACAGCGCCCATCAGAAAGGTGTCGAGATCCGCTATTACTCGATCATCTACGATCTGGTGGATGACATCAAGAAAGCGGCCTCGGGCTTGTTGAAAGCCGAAGTGCGCGAGACGTTTATCGGTTACGCGCAGATCAAGGAAGTGTTCAAGGTTACGGGCGTTGGCATGGTTGCCGGTTGCATCGTCACCGAAGGCGTTGCCCGCCGGTCGGCCGGTGTGCGTCTGCTGCGCGACAACGTGGTGATCCACGAGGGCACGCTGAAGACGCTGAAACGCTACAAGGACGAAGTCAAAGAAGTGCAGTCCGGTCAGGAATGCGGCATGGCGTTCGAGCGTTACGAAGACATCCGCCAAGGCGATGTCATCGAAATCTTCGAGCGCGAGGAAGTGCAGCGCACGCTGGCCTGATCCGGGGCCTGACAGAATGGAAAAGGCCGCGCTGATTGCGCGGCCTTTTTCGTAGGGTGTGCGCTTTGCGCGCACCGTCCGTGGCGGCAGGGGTGCGCGCCAAGCGCGCACCCTACGCTGTCAGGAGGCGCGGACTTGTGCGACCGGATGGCCGACGAATGTGTTCTGGTCGACGCGCACGACGAGTTTGCCATCGGTAAGTTGCTTGACCACGATGCCTTGGATGGACACGCAGCTTCCCACGGTGATTGTTCTGAGCATGCCGGACTCCCCCCAGAATTGGCGTTTGCTGGTAAAAGCTAGATCAGCGGTTCAGACTTGCCAACACAAATCTGTCGCAATCAGAGCCAATCACGCAAGATTGGTATCAGCGGAAGGTCGGCGGGCGGCATGGGATAGTCGCGCAGCGCGTTGGGGCGCACCCATGCGAGGTTTTGCCCCTCGGCCCCGTGGGGGGTGCCTTGCCAGCGGCGACAGGCAAAGAGCGGCATGAGAAGGTGGAAAGTCTCGTAGGTATGCGAGGCGAAGGTTAGCGGCGCGAGGCAGCTTTGCCATGTGTCGATGCCGAGTTCTTCGTGCAGTTCGCGGATCAGGGCGGCTTCGGGGGTTTCGCCCGGTTCGACCTTGCCGCCGGGAAATTCCCACAGGCCCGCGAGGGATTTGCCCTCGGGGCGTTGGGCGAGAAGCACGCGGCCATCGGCATCGATCAGGGCCACGGCAGAGACGAGGACGGTTTTCATTGCGCGGTGCCTGTTGAAAAGCCGGGGGGTTTCACACCCCCCGGACCCCCCGTGGGATATTTGAGGACAGAAAATGCGGGAAGAGTCAGGAGCGGTAATCGGCGTTGATCTCGATGTAGCGGTTGGTCAGGTCGCAGGTCCAGACCGAGCGTTTGGCGCGGCCGAGGCCGAGGTCGACCGCGATGACGAGTTCGTCTTGCAGCATGTAGGTCGCGCCGTCTTCTTCGCGGTACTTCGGGTTACGCCAGCCATTCTGCGCGACGAGGATATCGCCGAAGCGGATCGACAGGCGGTCGCGATCGGCGGTGGCGCCGGATTTGCCGATGGCGGCGACGATGCGGCCCCAGTTCGGATCTTGGCCTGCGATGGCGGTTTTCACGAGGGGGAGTTGGCGATGGAGAAGGCGACGCGCGCGGCGTCTGCGTCCGACTCGGCCCCCGTGACGCGGATTTCGACGAGTTTTGTGGCACCTTCGCCGTCGCGGATGACCTGGAGGGCAAGGTCGCGCATGACGCCGTGAAGCGCGGTCTCGAAGGCTTTGAGGGTCGCGCCCTTGGGTTCGGCGGCGGCGGATTGGCCAGTGGCGCTAAGGATCAGCGTGTCGGAGGTGGAGGTGTCGCTGTCGACGGTGATGGAATTGAAGGTGGCGTCGACGTTGCGCGACAGGAGTTTTTGCAGGGCGGGTTGCGGCAGTTTGGCGTCGGTGAAGATGTAGACGAGCATGGTGGCCATGTCGGGGGCGATCATGCCCGAGCCTTTGGCGATGCCTGCGATGTGGATCGGGCCGCCGATCCCTTGCACGGTGGCGGCGGCGCCCTTGGGGAAGGTGTCGGTGGTCATCATCGCCTGGGCGGCCATGTCGATGGCATCATCGCGCAGGTCGGCGACGAGGTCGGGGATTTTGGCGGTGATGCGGTCGTAGGGGAGGGGTTCGCCGATCACGCCGGTCGAGGAGGAGAAGACGCGGGTGACGGGGATGTTCAGCGCGTCCGCGACGCCTTGGGTGACGGCGGCAACGGCTTCGTCTCCCGCTTTGCCGGTGAAGGCGTTGGAGTTGCCGGAGTTGACGATGATGGCCGCACCTGCGCCTGCGGGCACTTTGGCTTCCAGTTTGGCCTGACAGTCGCGCACGCAGCCCGAGCGGGTGGATGAGCGGGTGAAGGCGCCTGCCACGGTGGTGCCGGGGGCGAGGCGGATCAGCATCACGTCCTTGCGGTTCTGGTAGCGCACGCCTGCCTCGACCGCTGCGAATTCGACGCCGGCGATGCGGGGCAGGGACGGAAAGCCGCCCTTGGGGGCGAGGGGCGACACGGGTTTTGCCGCTTTGGTCTGTCCGGTTTGGTCGGGGAGGCGGGATTTGAGGCCCTTGACCTTTTTCCTGAGCGCTTTTGCTTCGGATTTCCAATCGGTCTTGGCCATGGCCCGCCCCCCTGTTTTGTCAGATCACTTGTCGAAGAGAGTTGCGTCACGCATCAGGGCGGGGTCAAGCCCTTCGCCGGGCTTTTCGATCTTGGCCTCGGCGGTCAGCTTTTCGATATGGGCGGCGACGGCCTTTTGTTCGAGTTCGGCTTGCAACTCTTGCGTGACGGCTTCCAAGGTCGGCTTGGCGGCGACGCGGGTTTCGTTCAGCTTGATGATGTGCCAGCCGAAATCGGATTTGACGGGGGCGGAGACTTCGCCGGCTTTCAGTGCGACGACCGCATCCTCGAAGGGTTTGACCATCATGCCGGTGCCGAACCAGCCGAGATCGCCACCGTTGACGGCCGATCCGGTGTCGGAGGAATTGGCTTTGGCGAGTTCGGCAAAATCGGCGCCGCCGTCGATCTGGGCCTTGAGTTCCTTGGCCTTTGCCTCGTCTGCGACGAGGATGTGAGCGGCGGAATATTCGGTCGCGTCGGGGGCTGCGGTGTATTTCGCGTCATAGGCGGCTTGCAGGGCTTCGGGGGTGACGGCGGTTTTTACCACCGCTTCCAGTGCTTTGCCTGCCATGTAACCGCGGGCGTCGGTTTCCAGCCAAAGCTCGTCGCGCTTCGATTTGGTGTCGGCGACCGATTGCTCGAGGGCCATTTGCTGGACTGCCTGATCGATCAGGCCCTTGAACAGCACGTCATCGGGAAGCTGCTGATATTGGGCGGGAAGCTTTTCACGCAGGACGATCAATTCGCCCAAGGTGATGGCTTCGCCGTTTACGGTGGCGACGACGGTGTCGGCCGTGGGGGCATCCTGCGCTGCAAGCGGCAGGGACGCGACTAGTGCGAGCGTAAGGCCCGCCCAAAAACCGGTATGTTTCGCCATCTCACCTTCTCCTGATCGTGCCGCGGGCTTGCGCGGCGTTGACTAAGCCCGGCCTGTCCCTTATTTCGCGAGGGTCGCGTGCGGCGGGTCCGGCCGGGTCCACCCGGTCCTTCTAGGCAAGGCATCGGGGGCGGGCAAGGCCGGAGCGCCACACGTTCATGTCAGCAACGACCAAGCGGAGAAAACATGCTGGGTCTCGGAACGCTCGCGCGGAAGGTCTTTGGCACGCCCAATGACCGCAAGGTAAAGTCGGTTCGTCCGATCGTGGCACGGATCAACGCGCTGGAGCCGGAGTTCGCGGCGCTGAGCGACGATGGTATCAAGGCCAAGACGGCCGAGTTCAAGGCGCGGGTTGAAAAGGGCGAAAGCCTTGACGACCTGTTGCCCGAAGCCTTTGCCAACTGCCGCGAGGCGGCGAAGCGGGCGCTTGGCCTGCGTGCCTTCGACGTGCAGCTGAAGGCGGGAATATTCCTGCATCAGGGCAACATCGCCGAGATGAAGACGGGCGAGGGCAAGACGCTGATGGCGACCTTCCCGGTCTATCTGAACGCTTTGGCGGGCAAGGGCGTGCATGTCGTCACGGTGAACGACTATCTGGCCAAGCGCGATGCCGACTGGATGGGCAAGGTTTACGCCGCCTTGGGAATGACCTGCGGGGTGGTCTATCCCTATCAGGGCGAGGCCGAGAAGCGCGCGGCTTACCGTTGCGATATCACCTATGCCACCAACAACGAGTTGGGTTTCGACTACCTGCGCGACAACATGAAATCGACCATCGAAGACATGGCGCAGCGCGGGCATTACTATGCCATCGTCGACGAGGTCGACTCTATCCTGATCGACGAGGCGCGGACGCCGCTGATCATCTCGGGGCCGTCGACAGACCGCAGCGAGCTTTACATGAAGGTCGACGGGCTGATCCCGCAGCTTGGGCCAGAACATTTCAGCTTGGATGAAAAGACCCGCAACGTCACCTATACCGAGGATGGCAACGAGCTGATCGAACAGATCCTGTCGGCGTCGGGCCTGCTGCCCGAGGGGCAATCGCTTTACGACCCGGAAAGCACCACCTTGGTGCATCACATGACGCAGGCGCTAAAGGCGCATAAGCTGTTCCACCGTGACCAGCATTATATCGTGCGCGACGGCGAGGTGATGCTGATCGACGAATTTACGGGGCGCATGATGAAGGGTCGCCGCCTGTCGGACGGCTTGCATCAGGCGATCGAAGCAAAGGAGCAGGTGCAGATCCAGCCCGAGAACGTGACGCTGGCGCAGGTGACGTTTCAGAACTATTTCCGGCTTTACGACAAGCTGGCCGGCATGACCGGAACCGCGCAGACCGAAGCCGAGGAATTCGCCGAAATCTACAAGCTTGGCGTCGTCGAGGTTCCGACCAACCGCTCCGTGGCGCGTGTGGACGAGGATGACAAGGTTTACCGCACTGCGCGCGAGAAATACGAAGGCGTGGTGGCCAGCATCAAGGAAGCCCATGCCAAGGGGCAGCCGCTTCTGGTGGGCACGACGAGCATCGAGAAATCGGAACATCTGTCCAAGCTGCTGACCGATGCGGGCGTGCCGCATAACGTGCTGAACGCGCGGCATCACGAGCAGGAAGCCAAGATCGTTTCCGAAGCGGGCAAGCTGGGCGCGGTGACGATTGCCACCAACATGGCCGGACGCGGGACCGACATCCAGCTTGGCGGCAACGTCGAGATGAAGGTGCTGGAGGCGATCGCCGCCGATCCGCATCTGCACCCCGACGAGGTGCGCGCCAAGATCGAAGCGGAACATGCCGACGAAAAGGCCGCCGTCGTCGCGGTAGGCGGTCTGTTCGTGCTGGCGACAGAGCGGCACGAAAGCCGCCGCATCGACAACCAGTTGCGCGGCCGTTCGGGCCGTCAGGGCGACCCGGGACGGTCGAGTTTCTTCCTGTCGCTGGAAGATGACCTGATGCGGATCTTCGGGTCGGAACGGCTGGATGCCGTGCTGTCGAAGCTGGGCATGAAGGAAGGCGAGGCGATCATCCACCCGTGGGTGAACAAATCTCTGGAACGCGCGCAGGCCAAAGTGGAAGGCCGAAACTTCGACATCCGCAAGCAATTGCTGAAGTTCGACGATGTGATGAACGACCAGCGCAAGGCGATTTTCGCCCAGCGGCTGGATATCATGCAGGCCGAGGATATCGGCGAGATCGCCGCCGACATGCGCTTGCAGGTGATCGAGGATGTGGTCGATTTCTACATGCCGCCGAAAACCTATTCCGACCAGTGGGACGGGCCGGGGCTGAAGAAGGCGGTGATGGAAAAGCTGAACCTCGATCTGCCGATCACCGATTGGGTGGCGGAAGAAGGTGTGGATCAGGAAGCGATGCGGGACCGGATCGTCGCGCAGTCGGATGCCATGATGGCCGAAAAGCTGGCCGGTTTCGGGCCCGAGACGATGCGGAACATCGAAAAGCAGGTGCTGTTGCAGACCATCGACGGCAAGTGGCGCGAGCATCTGTTGACGCTGGAGCATCTGCGTTCGGTCGTGGGCTTCCGCGGTTATGCCCAGCGTGATCCGCTGGCGGAATACAAGACCGAAGGGTTCGCGCTGTTCGAATCGATGCTGAACGGGCTGCGGCAGGATGTGACGCAGAAGCTGTCGCAGATCCGCCCGATGACGCAGGCCGAGCAGGATGCGATGATGGCGCAGATCGTGGCGCAGCAGCGGGCGGCGGCTCCGGCTCCCGTGGTTGTGGCTGCCGAGGCACCCGCTGCGGCAGATGTCGCTCCGGCTCCGGCAGCGCGTTTGGCAGGGTTCGACGAGGCGGACCCTGCAACATGGGGCAACCCGTCGCGCAACGATCCCTGCCCTTGCGGATCGGGTGAACGCTTCAAGCACTGCCACGGACAGACGGCGGTCTGATCGCGGCCTGAATGACATGACCCCCGTGGCGCAGGCTGCGGGGGTTTTTTCATGCGCCGATGCCTTGGATGTGCCGCAGAGCGGCCATGAGGCAGGCGCGTTCCGGTGGCACAGTCTGCGCGGAACGTCTTTAGCGAGGGCAGCGGCATGGACCGCAAGCGTATGATTGCATTGGGCTTGGGCGGCGTCGTTCTGGCCATTTCTGCGGGGCAGATGCTTTCGGGTGGTGGGTCTGCGCCGACCGAGCCGAAGGTGGTGGCGCAGGTTGTGCCATTGCGCGTGGCGGCGGGCACACCGGCGCAGGTCTGGCAGGCCCCTGTGGCCGAGATCGCCGAAGCGCAGGCTGAAACGCAGGCCGCATCGATGGCCGATCCTTGCGCCATGAGCCTTGAGGTTTTCGCCGAAGAGGGCGCGATGCTTGGCGTCACGCTGCTTGCGCCCTGTCAGGCCAACGCGCGGGTTGTGCTGCGGCATGGCGGCTTGGCGGTTTCGATGCAGACGCTTGCAACGGGGTCGCTTTTTGCGACACTGCCTGCGCTGGATATCGCGGGTGCGGTCGAGGCTCGGTTCGACGATGGAACGGCGCTGGATGCAGCGGCGGTTGTGCCGGAACTGGCCGGGCTGCGGCGCTTTGCCGTCCAGTGGCAAGAGGCCGACCGCTTTGCCTTGAACGGGTTCGAGGGCAAAGCCGATTACGGCGACGCCGGCCACCGGACTGCCGCGAATGGCGGGGTTCTGGCACTGGGTGATCCGGCATCCAAGCCTGCCTTGCTGGCCGAGGTTTACACCTTTCCCGATCCTGAAACGGCGCGGGTTTCGATCGAGGCCGAAGTATCCGATACGACCTGCGGGCGCGAGCTGCTGGGCGAGACGCTGTTTTCGGCAGGCGGCGCGGTGCAATCGAGTGATCTGACGCTGGCCATGCCCGAATGCGATGCGATGGGTGGTTTTGTGGTCTTGAACAATCCCTTGCCGGACATGACACTCGCCGCCGCCGAATAGCGCGAGGGTTTATGGATTTACGGGGGGGTGGCGCTGCGATTCTGGTCGCTTGCGCCTTTGCAGGTATGGTGCAGGCGCAGGATGTCACCCTGACGGCGCGCGATGGCGGCTTGGCATTGGTCGGCACCTTGCAGGGCTGGGACGGCGAGTTTTACCGCATCGATACGTCATACGGGTTGCTGACCGTCGACGGGCAGGGCGTGCTGTGCGACGGGCCGGCCTGTCCTGACCTGACAGCCCCCAGGGCCGAGGTGCGTATCGTGGGCGAGGCCGAGGCGGGCGCGGCGCTGGTCGCCCCGCTGGTGGCGGCATTCGCGGCATCGCGCGGTTTGGATGTTGTGGCGGACGGGGCGGTGACGCGGCTGGTCGAGCGCGGCAAGCGGCAGGTGCTGGCCGAGGTGTCCTTTGCGCCCGCGCCGCCGGAGGCGGCCTTGGCCGATCTGGCTGCGGGGCGGGCGGAACTGGTGCTTTCGGCGGGGACTGCGCCGGATTTCGGGGCGCGGGTGCTGGCGCTGGATGCGCTGGTGCCGGTGGTGGGCAAGGGCAATCCGGTGGGCAAGATCGCGTCGGTCGATCTGGCGCGGGTGCTGGCGGGCGAGGTGACGAACTGGGCGCAGATTGGCGGGCCGGACATGCCGCTGGTGCTGCACGGGCTAAAGGCGGGCAGCATCGCCGATGCGCTGGCGGGCCGGTTGGGGCGGGCGGTTGCCTTGGGCGAGGCGCATGGCGATCTGGCGGAACTCGCCACGGCGGTCGCGCGCGACCCGTGGGGCATTGCGGTCACCACGCGCAAGGCGGCGGGTAAGGCCAAGGTCATCACCCTGACCGACAGTTGCGGCTTTCCGCTGGTGCCTTCGCCGCTTGCCGTCAAGGCCGAGGATTATCCGCTGACGCTGCCGTTGAACCTGCTGACGCCACGGCGGCGGTTACCGCTGATGGCGCGGGAATTTCTGGAGTTTCTGGCCCTGCCCGAGGCGCAGGCGGCGATTGCGCGGGCGGGTTATGTGGATCGCGGGGTCGAGCGGCAGACGTTGATGGCCGATGGTTTGCGGCTGATGAATGCGATTGCGGGGGCGGGTGAGGAAACCTCGCTTCCCGATCTGAAGCGGTTGGTGGCGGCGATGGACGGGGCGGAACGGGTGTCGCTGACGTTCCGTTTCGAGGACGGGTCTTCGACGCTGGAGGCGGCATCGCAAGAGAACCTGACCGATCTGGCGCGGATGCTGGAGGCGGGGCTGTTCAGGGGCGAGACGCTGGTGCTGGCGGGTTTTTCCGACGGGTCGGGGGCGGCTGCGGCCAATCTGGCGCTGTCTGACGAACGCGCAAAGGCGGTGCGCGATGCGCTGGCGCTGGCTGCGCCCGAGGTGACGCTGCCCGAGGTGCTGGCGTTCGGCGAGGCGATGCCGATGGCCTGCGACGAAACGGCGGCGGGGCGGCGGTTGAACCGGCGGGTGGAATTGTGGGTGCAGCCTGCGCTTACAGGTGGCCTGCTGCGCGGAAACTGACCTCGGCGCTTTTGCCGATGATCAGATGGTCGTGCAGGGTCAGGCCCAATGCGCTGCAGGCGTGGCGGATCTGGTCGGTCATGTCGATGTCGGATTGCGACGGCGTGGGGTCGCCCGAGGGGTGGTTGTGCACGAGGATCAGCGCCGAGGCGTTGAGTTCGAGCGCACGTTTGACCACCTCGCGCGGGTAGACGGGGACGTGGTCGACGGTGCCCTTGGCCTGTTCTTCGTCGGCGATCAGCACGTTCTTGCGATCGAGGAACAGGATGCGGAATTGTTCGGTTTCGCGGTGCGCCATGACGGTGTGGCAATAGTCGAGCAAGGCCGCCCATGACGACAGGACCGGCCGCTGCATCACCCGCGACCGCGCCATGCGCTGCGAGGCGGCCTCGATCAGTTTGAGCTCTAAGATGACGGCTTCGCCCACACCCTTGACCCGCTGCAACTGCGGGATCGGGGCGGCGATGGTGCGGGCAAGATCGCCAAAGGTTTGCAAAAGGAGATGGGCGAGGGGTTTGACATCCTGTCGCGGGATTGCGCGAAACAGGATGAGTTCAAGGAGTTCGTATTCCGCAACCGCATTGGCCCCGCCTTCCATGAAACGCGCCCGCAGGCGTTTGCGGTGATCGGCGATATAGCTGGGCAAGCGGTCGGGCAGGGGGACGGCCGCCGCTTCGTCGGCGTCGGTAAACAGGGGAAGGGAATCGTTGAAACCATGTGCCATGCGTGAAGCGTGGCAGGGGATGGTTGAGGAAAGGTTAACGCCCTGCCGTCTGGTGTGACGGCAGGGGCGTGGTCAGTCGGTTGAGGAAACGCCCTCGGGTTCGCCCACGATCACGAAGCGCAGGTTTTCGGGGCGGAACAGCTCTTTCGCCACGCGGTTGGTGTCTTCGAGCGTGACCGCGTTCACCTTGTCGTTGCGGGTCTTGGGGTAATCGGCGGGCAGGCCGATAAGCTGCATGTTCACCATGATCGTCGCAAGCGGGCCGTTGCCGTCAAACCGCAGGGGGTAGGCGCCGGTCAGATAGGTTTTGGTGGCCTGCAATTCCTCGGCGGTGATGCCCTGTTCGGCCAGCTTTGCCCATTCGGCCTTGATCACCTCGACCGCGTCTTTGACCTTGGCGTTGGGGATGTTGGACTGGCCGGCGAGCAATTCGGCTTGGTCGTAGGCCGAAAGCGAGGTGCCGATGCCATAGGTCAGCCCGCGCTTTTCGCGCACTTCCGACATGAGGCGGGCCGAGAAGCGCGAGCCGCCGAGGATTTCGTTGAGGATGCTGGCGGCGAAGAAATCGGGATGGTCGCGCTTGATGCCCTGTTCGCCCCAAAGCACCACCGATTGCGGGCCGGGGTAGTCGATCACGGTGGTGCCGCCGGTCAGGTTGAACGGGGCGCGACCGGGTAGGGGCGCGCCGGTTTCGGGCAGGGCGCCGAACAGCGTGTCGAGCATCGCGCCCAGATCGGCGGCGGAAATGTCGCCTGCGGCTGCAACGAAGATCCGGTCGCGGGCAATGGTGGCCTGATGGGCGGCGACCAGATCGTCGCGGGTCAGAGATTTTACGCTTTCCTCGGTGCCTTGGGGCGATGTGGCATAGGGGTGGTCGCCAAAGGCCATTGCGTTGAAGGCCTTGCCTGCCATGTCGCCGGGGTCTTTGGCGCTGGAGCGCAGGTTCGATAGCACCTGTCCGCGCACCCGTTCGATGGCGTCGGCGTCAAAGCGTGGGGCGGTGATGGCCTGGCGCAAAAGATCGACCGCCTTGTCGCGGTTTTCGGTCAGGAACTGGGCCGAGACGGCCACGCTGTCGGCATCGGAGGAAAACGAGAAGGACGCCGCCAGACTGTCGCGGGCTTGGGCGAAACCGACCGAGTCCATGTCGCCGGTGCCTTCTTCGATCAGCGCGGTCATCAGGTTGACGGCACCGCGCTTGTCGGGCGACTCGACGCTGCTGCCGCCGCGGAAGCGCACTTCCAGCGCGGTGAAGGGGATGTTCGGGTCTGTGACCAGCCAAGCCTTGATGCCGCCGGGCGAGGTGACTTCCTGAATGTCGACGGCGGCGCGGGCCGGTGCCGCCAAGGCGAGGGCGATTGAAATGACCGAAAGAAATCGCATCATGCTCATTGTCCAGCCTCCTCGGCCATCAGGTAGCCGGTTACCGATTTCTTGCGGTCAAAGACCATCGCGGCCGCGGCTTTCACATCGTCGATGGTGACCGATGACAGGACATCGGGCCATGCCTCGATGTCTGCGACCGTCAGGCCCGTGGTCAACCCTTCGCCGTAGCGTTGGGCGAGACCTTGGCTGTCGTCGCGGGCGTAGATGTCGGCGGCTCTGATTTGCGTCTTGATCCGTTCAAAGGCGGCGGGGTCCGGCCCGTCTGTCAGGAATTGCGCGATGACCTTGTCAACCTCGGCTTCCAGATCGGGAAGCGACACGCCGGGCACGGGGACGGCGAGCAGGTTGAAGGTGGTGTCATCAAGCGAGCTGCCATCATACATCGCCGTGGCATAGGTCGCCTTTGGCGCGTCACCGAATTGCAGGGCTTGCGACAGGACCGAGGTTTGGCCGCTCCCGCCGAGGAGTTCTGCAAGAATGGCCAGCGCGGCTGCGGTTTTCTGGTCGCCGGGGTCACGTTCGGGCGCAAGGTAGCTGCGGGTGAAATAGGGTTCGGAGACCCGTTCGTCGCTGTAGGACAGACGGCGCTCGGCCAGTTGCGGCGGTTCTTGCGGGCGCTGGCGCGGTTGCACGCCGGGTGCGGGCTGGAGGGGGCCGTAGTGCTGTTCGGCCAAGGTCTTGACCTGATCGGGCGTCACGTCGCCTGCCACCACCAATATCGCGTTGTTGGGCGCGTAATGGGCTTTGTAGTAGGCCAGCGCATCCTGACGCGTCAGGGTCTGCATCTCGTGCTTCCAGCCGATGATCGGGATGCCGTAGGGGCTGGAGAGATACTGCGCTGCGCGCATCTGTTCGTTCAGCAGCGCGCCGGGGCTGTTGTCGGTGCGCTGGTTGCGTTCTTCGATGATGACATCACGTTCGGGCAGCACAACTTCGTCGGTCAGTTGCAGGTTCTGCATGCGGTCGGCTTCGAGCTGCATCATCAGGCCCAGACGGTCAGCCGCGACGCGCTGGAAATAGGCGGTGTAATCCCAGCTGGTAAAGGCGTTGTCATTGCCGCCCTGCGCTTCGACCGTGTCGGAAAACTCGCCCGGACCGACGGTTTTCGTGCCCTTGAACATCAGGTGTTCCAGAAAATGCGCGATGCCCGATTTGCCCGCCGGTTCATCGGCTGCGCCTACGCGATACCAGACCATGTGCACCACGACCGGGGCGCGGTGATCTTCGATCACGACGACTTCCAGACCGTTCTTTAGCGTGAAGGTGGTGACATCCTCGGCCCAGACGGGCTGCAATTGCGCGCAAAGCCCGAAAATGGCTGCAACCGCATACCTGACGCTTCTGACCATCGACGCAACCTCCAGTGCTTTGACCGCAAAGGTGCGCCACGGCGCGGGCAGGTTCAACCCGCCCCTACGCGCTTGTGACCGGCGATTACTTCTCGTCCGGTTTGGGCGGCGGGGCCGAAGGCGTGCGGACGCCAGCCTGGCGCCAACGCCACAGCTCGGCCTGCTGGTCGAGCGACATGTCGGCATAGGCTTTGTAATAGACGTTCACGTTGAGCAGACGTTCGAGGATGCGCCCGTTGTTGTCTCTGCGCCATTCGAGGTCTTCGCCCGCAAGTGTCTGGCGGATGTCGGAGGCGATGCCGAAGCGGGCGGCGTAGGATGTCAGGCCACCATCGGAGGCTGGAACCCCGCCTGCGGGGCGCAGCGTGCCGCCGAGTGCCGCAATCGCGTCGGCTTCGGGTGTGGGGTCGGTCAGGTTGGGCCCGCCGGGCGTAGGTTCGGGCAAGGCGGCCAGATCGGTCGGCAATGTAAGAGGCTTGGGCGGCAGGATCGCGAATTCGTCCGGTCCCTGCGAGGTCGACCGTACGTTCATCAGCGACGGGGCCTTGTCGCCCCGGCCGCAGGCCGCAAGCGTCAGCACAGCCGCCATTGCGACCATGAGAACCCCCCGTGCTGCCTGCATTACCGCCTCCGTCGAACCTTGTCGCCCCGTCTTAGCCTATCGTATCCCCCGCGTCACGGGTCTTTCCGCCTTGGCCTGAACACAGGCTATTTGCGGAGCTTTTCCCGCAGCTTGCTGCGCTTGGCCTTGCGGTCGGGGCCTTGGTCGCCGGAAAACAGCACCAGCCCGAAGGCGCCCGCGAAAACTGCGATGTCTGCCACGTTGAACGCATAGGGGTTTTCGAAACCGCAGCAGGACATGTTCAGGAAATCGGCCACTGCGCCGTAGACCACGCGGTCGATCACGTTGCCAAGCGCGCCGCCGATCAGCACGCCAGCCGAGATTTGCGCCCAGCGGGTGGCGCCTTCGCGGCGCACCCAGATCCAGACCCAGGCCGAGATCGCCAGTGACACGGCGATCAGCACCCAGCGCATCACATCGGCATCATGCGCGAAGAGGCCAAAGTTGATGCCACGGTTCCACGCCATGCGGAACGTCAGATAGGGCGGCAGCACGTCGATGCCGCCCCGTTCGATCAGGTTCAGGCCCTGGACGACGGCCAGTTTCGTCGCCTGATCCAGCAGGAAAATTCCGCCTGCAACCAAAGCTGCCAAACGCATGCCCGTTACCCTTTCAATGCCGGAAATGCCGCATTCCGGTGAACACCATCGCCAGCCCTGCCGCATCGGCGGCGGCGATCACCTCGTCGTCGCGCATGCTGCCGCCGGGCTGGATGATCGCCGTGGCGCCGGCTTCGGCGGCTGCAACCAATCCGTCGGCAAAGGGGAAGAAGGCGTCAGAGGCGACGACCGAGCCTTGGGTAAGGGGGGCGGGCAGGCCCAAGGCTTCCGCCATATCTTGCGATTTGCGGGCGGCGATTCGGGTCGAGTCGATCCGGCTCATCTGGCCTGCGCCCACGCCGACGGTCGCGCCGTTTTTGACGTAGATGATGGCATTGGATTTGACATGTTTGGCGACTTTCCACGCGAAAAGCATGTCGGCCATTTCGGCATCGGTCGGGGCGCGCTTGGTCACCACGCGCAGGTCGCGGGTGGAAAGCACGCCAGCATCGCGGTCCTGCACTAGAAAGCCGCCCGCGACCTGCTTGAAGGCCAAGCCTTGCGACCGCGCATCGGGCAGGCCTGCGGTGGTAAGAAGGCGCAGGTTCTTCTTGGCGGCAAAGATGGCGCGCGCTTCGTCACTGGCACCCGGAGCGATCACGACCTCGGTGAAAATCTCGACGATCTTTTCGGCGGTTGCGGCGTCGAGCGGTTGGTTCAGCGCCACGATGCCACCAAAGGCGCTGGTGCGGTCGCAGTCATAGGCGCGCAGGTAGGCTTCGGCCAGCGTCGTGCCCACGGCCACGCCGCAGGGGTTGGCGTGTTTGATGATGGCGCAGGCCGGGGCGTCTCCGGCGAATTCGGCCACCAGTTCAAAGGCGGCGTCGGTGTCGTTGATGTTGTTGTAGGACAGTTCCTTGCCCTGCCACTGCTTTGCAGTCGCCACGCCCTCGCGTTTCGATCCGTCGGTGTAGAAAGCCGCGCCCTGATGCGGGTTTTCGCCGTAGCGCAGCCCTTGGGCGAGTTTTCCGGCAAACGAACGGTGGCGCGGGGTCTTTTCGGCAATCTCGCCCGCAAGCCAGTTCGATACGGCAGTGTCATAGGCGGCGGTCTTGCCGTAAGCGGCAAGCGCCATCTTTTGGCGGAAGGCCATGGTTGTCGCACCGTCATGCGCGGCCAACTGGTCGAGCAGGCCCTGATAATCGGCGGGGTCGGTCAGCACGGTCACGAATTTATGGTTCTTCGATGCGGCGCGGATCATCGCGGGGCCGCCAATATCGATGTTCTCGATGCAGGTGGCGTGGTCGGCGCCTTTGGCCACGGTTTCCTCGAAGGGGTAGAGGTTGACGATCAGAAGGTCGATCGGTTCGATGCCATGCGCGGCCATGGCGAGCAGGTGTTCGTCATCGTCGCGCAGGGCCAGAAGCGCGCCGTGCACGTTGGGGTGCAGGGTCTTGACCCGCCCGTCCATCATTTCGGGAAAGCCGGTCACTTCGGCCACGTCGCGCACTGTCAGGCCCGCCGTCCGCAGCATGCCGCTGGTCCCGCCGGTCGAGATAAGCTCGACCCCGCGCGCCGCAAGCGCCCGTGCCAGATCGAGGAGGCCGCTTTTGTCGGAGACGGAAATCAGCGCGCGGCCAATCGGAACAAGGTTCGGCATCAGTCAGGCCCCCAGATACGACAGTGTTCAAACCGGAACCGGCATATCGTCGCGGTCCAGATCGCGGATGGCCAGCGGAGTATCCTGTGCCTTGGCCAAGGTCCAGCCGATCCGCGTCTCGAAACCGCTTGCATGGCCCGAAAGCACGATTTGCCGCGCAGGACGTGGTTGCAGACGCCCTTTTTCCAGATGCACCGAAGGCTCGAGCGACAATTTTGTGCGCCCGTCGTGCCGGAACACCCAGATTTCGCCGGACTTCAGCGCGAGCGAAACCGCCGTGCCGCCCAGATCGATCGAGGCGTCGACATCGGGGTGCAGGTGGAAGCGCAGGGCAAAGCCCACGCCATCTGGGGCAGAGCCCAGCACTTGCAACAGGCGCTTTCTTTCCCCCGGGGTCACGCATTCGAGCGTGTCGGTGCCGGTCAGCCTGCGCCCGAGCGGGTCGAGCGTCAGCACGCGCCCATGCATCAGCCCATGCGTGGCCGACCAGCCGGTATGGGCCACCGACAGGTGATGCCCCGCGCCGTCATGGGCCATTTGCGCCTGCGTGACACCCGCGCGTTCGACCAGATCGCGCCCGTCGCGCCCGATGCGCGAGGATGAGGCGCCATCAAGCGCCAGCGTGCTGTGTGACGCGGTCGCCCGCCCCGCCAACTCCCATTCCGCGCCAAAGGGGCGACCCGACCCGCAGTTAACCACGACCGGACGGCGGCCCGATGTCATCTCGAACGCGAGGGTCGAGGCATGCGCCGAAAGCCCCGCCCGCCCGCCCGCCGGGGGGCCGAGTCGACCACCACCGATGTCCGCCCTGCCGACAGCCGTGCAAAGCCCATCGCAAGGCCCGGCCCCGGAGCGGCCTTTACCCCTGCATTGGCCAATGCCGTATCGAGCCGCCCTTCAAGGCCGCGCCCGCCACCATGAAACCGCGCCAGACCGCCATCGGCATGGCGCAGGGCGCGCAAGGTCGGCGCGATCCGCGCGATTGCGGCAGTCAACTGGGCAGGCACGCCGCGCCCCGCCTCGGACAGGGCGATTTCCGCCCAGTTGAGAAGCGTGAAAACCTCGAGCAATTCTTCGGGGTTGCGCGTGGCGATACCGCCTTCGGCATCAACCTCGCGCTGGCAGTCCCTTGCCAGTTCGGTCACTGCGGACGCGACCTGCCCTTGCATGCCTTCGAGCGCGAGGCCCGCCACGATCAGGCCGGTCAGCGCCTCGAACCGTGCAAGGCCGGGGGCTGCGCGTTTCCATTGCCGCGCGAGGTAGGCGACCTGCACCGTCAGGGCGCGGAAATAGGCTTCAGAGCCGGCGCGATCCTGACCTTGCAGCAAAAGGAAGGCGTGGTTCACCCAGCGGATGACCCGCCGCCCCGTCAGATCGGGCGTCCATCCGGCGGCTTGGCTGCGTCTGTGCGCTGCGATCCACTGGAACGTCCAATCCTGCGCGCGCTTGCGGGCGGCGGTGTCGCCCACGGCGGCCAGATCATCGAGCCAGCCAAAGCCCTGTACCTCGGCCTGAAAGGCGGTGCCTGACGCGGCAGCGACATCCCAGATGGATTTGCCCTTGGCTTCGACCAGCTGCCCGGCAAACTGAAAATTTCCGGCGATCAACTGCCGCCCGCGTGCGAAATGCCCGATCGAATGCGGTTCGGGCTGCGAGGCGAAGCCTGTCGCCACCCGAACCCGCCGCGCCTGCCACAGCGCGTAACGGTTTTCCAGCCCTTGCCACAAAGCGCCTGCCATCCCGTTCTTGCCCCGTTCGGCCCGGATTGTTGAACCCCCGAGTCCCTGAGGATGATCCTACCCGGAGATCAGGCGCTTTGTCACCGGGGCAAGCCCCCTGCGCGATGCCCGGACAGAAAGGGAGGGGCTTTTCGCCCCCCCCCCGGTGCGTACCGCACCGCCCCCCGCCCCGCAAAGCGCCGGGGGTCCGGGGGTCAAGACCCCCGGTGGTCAGGCCAGATGGTCGATGCGGTCGAGATACTGCACCAGACCCTTGATTTGCCCCATCCATTTGCCGATCAGCACAGGGTCATGCGGCGCGGCGTGGACGCCTGCGCCGATTTCGCCCGCAAGCACCGATTCCACCGCCATCGACACCGGCACCGACACCAGACGCGCCATCGCCGTGCCGCGTTCGTCGCCCCATGCGTCCATCGACCATTCCTCGTGCCAGACGGTCTTGCCGTCGCGTTCGGCTTTCAGCGACACGAAGAGGACGACGCGGTCGGCTTCGCCTTCGTCATAGGAATTGGCCGCCCAGAAGCCTGCGGCCATCTCGGCCAGACGCGCATCGCCTGCGGGGCCTTCGAGCGTTTCGATCTCGCGGAACACGGGGGCCCATGCGTCAGCCCAGCCGTTCAGGCGGATCGTGCCGCGCACGAAATCCTTGACCTTCCAGCCTGGATCGAAGCGGTAATCTGCCATGAAGGGGTAGCTGTCGCGGTTGGGATAGACCTCGAAGCTTTCGGGCACGGGCAGGGCTGCGTCATAGGCCGTGATCGCATCCCAAGGGCGCGACACCTTGAATTCGGCGAAATCCTTGAGCGACCGCGAGGGCGAGCGCAGGGCCTTTAGCACGCCCAGCGGCGACCACGAGAACTTGTATTTAAAGGCGTTGGCGACCTTGGGCACGCCGCCGCAATAGGAGGTGAAGGAGAGCACGTTTTCAGGGTGATAGGCGTCCGAGGCCCTGTAGCGGGCCACCAGATCATGCGCCATCAGGTGGTCGATGCCGGGGTCGAGGCCGACCTCGTTCACCGAAGCGAGGCCCTTGGCGCGGAATTCGGCATCAAGCGCCTTCATTTCCGGCGCGATATAGCTGGAAGAAACGAAATGCGCCCCCTTTTCCAGACAGACCTTGGCGATGCCGACATGCTGGTCGGCGGGCAGCATCGAGATTGCCACATCGCCGGGCTGCAGCGCCGCAGCCAGCGCGTCGAGCGAATAGGCGCGGATGTCGGCGGTCAGATCGCCCACGGCTTCGCGTGCCTTTTCGACGGTGCGGTTCCAGACCACCACCTTGTGCCCGCCTGTCATCAGACGCCGCAAACCCGGCACCGACGACAGCCCCGTTCCGCACCAATGAATCGTCATATCCGTCTTCTCCCCTTAGACCGTCGCCACGTGGCGGTCGTATTCCGTTTTGGCCCGTCCCCAGACGCCGCTTTGCAGATCAACCAGCGTCGAGAGGCTGGGCAAGAGTTGCGCGGCGTAATCCTGCGATGATTCGACCGGCAAGAGGGATGGCAGGTTGTCGATTGCCGTCACGTCGAGGGGTGGATTTTCCGCCACGCGCAGGGCCGGTGCGTTCCAGTCGGTCGCGCGGTCATAGACCTTGATGGGCGAGAAATCCGAGGTCGGATCGCAGGCGATATCGCCGATCACGGTCAGCCGCCGCGCCGCCGTCTTGGCGGAGGCGGGCACGAAGACCGGGCAACCGGGAGAGGCGAGGATGCAGTTGAGGAAAATCTCGTGCTCGAGCACCTGCGGGAATGGGCCGCCGCTGGCGGTTTCGGCCATGTCCCATTTCGTGACCTTGACCTGCATCTGTTCGCACAGGTCCGATGCGCCAGTGCCGACGCGGCCCAAGGCGCCGATGACAATCGCCTCGGGGCGCTTTGCGGTGCCCAGTTCGCGCTGCAAATCGGCGATCAGTTCGGCCTTTCCGGCGTATTTCGCCACCGGCCCCGCGATCTGGCCGCGCTGCTGGGCTGCCCAGACCCGCAGCGCGACGGCGGCTCCGGCAAAGCCTGCCCAATAGCCGAATGCGGCGACGCGGCGGCCGTTTTCGTTCACCAGATATTCAAGGTCATAGAGCGTGCCACCGCCCGCCTTGAACCGCTTGAGAAGCTCGCGCCCTGCGGGTTGGCCCTTGTAGGCATGGCCGAACATGATGTGCTTGTGGTGCAGCGGCGTGCCGTCTTCGGGCAGTTCCTTGAGCCCGAAGATGATCGCATCGCGGGGCGCATCGGGCCATGAATTTTCGGCCGCAATCTCGCAGCCTGCGGCGATATAGCCGTCGATCCCGATTGCCCGCACCGATGAGCGTTCGACCGTGACGCGCAGCCCGGCCTTGAGCAGGGCTGCCGCCCCTTCGGGCGTCAGGCCCACACGTTCCTCGTTCGGGCGCTGTTCGGCCCTGACCCACAGATGCGTCATCGCAAATCCCCCGTCGTTTGGCGAAACGACTAGCAGATTGCGCGGCGGGTTAAAGTCCTGTCACAGATCGAAGCTGGCAAAGACCGGGACGTGGTCGCTTGGCTGTTCCCAGCCGCGGCAGGGGCGCAGGATGCGGCTGGCGTGTCCGGCGGCGGCGATGTCGCGGGTCGCCCAGATATGGTCGAGCCTGCGGCCCTTGTCGGCGGCGTCCCAATCGGCGGCGCGATAGGACCACCATGAATAGAGCAAGCCCTGCGGAATGTCGGCCCGCGTCACATCGACCCAATCGCCCGCGTCCTGCACCTGCGCCAGATGCTCGACCTCGACCGGGGTGTGGCTGACGATTTTCAAGAGCGCCTTGTGCGACCAGACGTCATCTTCGCGCGGTGCGATATTCAGATCGCCCACAAGGATTGACCGCATGGGCCTTTCGGCAAAGAAATGGTCGCGCATCTCGGTCAGGAAATCGAGCTTCTGGCCGAACTTCTCGTTCTGGGTGCGGTCGGGGATGTCGCCGCCTGCCGGGACGTAGCAATTGTGGATCACCACCCCGTTCGGAAGCCGCGCCGCCACGTGGCGGGCATGGCCGAGCGTGGCGAAATCGCGCGCGCCTACCTCTTCGAGCGGCAGTTTCGAGATGATCGCGACGCCATTGTAGCCCTTTTGGCCGCGGGCGACCATGTGGGTGTAGCCCAGCGACTGGAACGTATCGACCGGGATCTTGTCGACCGGGCTTTTGCATTCCTGCAGGCACAGAACGTCGGGGCCTTCGTCGGCCATCAGCTTTGCCACCAACCCTTCGCGCAGCCGCACCGAATTGATGTTCCAAGTTGCCAGCGTGAACATGCCCCAAGCCCCCTTTTATCCTTGTCCGTCCTATCACCTTGCGGCCCCGAGCACAGCCCCGAGACCTGAAAAACCGGGCCAAGCGTGAAAGGGCGGGTATTTTGGATAAGCCGGGTTCCCCGCCGCTTGCGGGGGCATAAAAAAAGCCCGGGCGCGCTGGCCCGGGCCGAAGTCCAACAGGGAGGTGAGCTTTGTTTAGCACGGCTTCGTATAAAATTCCTTAACGAAAATGTATACCGCTACAGCTAAAAGTCTACCTGTGGCTGTAAAGCAAAAAAAGGCCGGGCTTGAAGCCCGGCCAGGTCCAACAGGGAGGGTGTCGTGCCATAACCCCGACACGACAAGGGGAACTCTCTGCAACTTGCGATACAGATATAGGTATCGAATCCGGCAACAATAAGGCCCTAAGCGACCAATCTGTATCCGCCGCTTTCGGTAACAAGCAAACGCGCGTTGGAGGGATCGGGTTCAATCTTTTGACGTAGACGGTAAATGTGGGTTTCGAGCGTGTGGGTGGTGACGCCTGCGTTATATCCCCAGACCTCATGCAGGAGCACATCCCTTGCAACTACGGATTGTTGTGCCCGATAGAGGAACTTCAGGATGTTGGTTTCTTTTTCCGTCAGGCGGATTTTTTTATCCTTTTCATCCACCAGCATTTTCTGCGCGGGCTTGAACGTATAGGGCCCCAGCGTGAACACCGCGTCTTCCGATTGTTCGTGCTGGCGCAACTGCGCGCGGATGCGGGCCAGCAGGACGGGGAACTTGAACGGCTTGGTCACGTAGTCGTTCGCGCCCGCATCCAGCCCCAGAATAGTGTCGGCATCCGAATCATGCCCCGTCAGCATCAAGACCGGGCATTTCACGCCCTGTTTCCGCATCCGGCGGCAGAGTTCGCGCCCGTCGGTATCGGGCAGGCCGACATCGAGGATCACCAGATCGTAAAGCCCGGCCTTGGCCTTTTCCATGCCCTCGGCCCCGGTGCGGGCCTCGAACACGTCGAAATCTTCGGTCATCACCAACTGTTCGCTCAGCGCTTCGCGCAGGTCGTCATCGTCGTCTACCAGCAAGATCTTTCGAAGCGTGGCCATGGGAACCTCCGTCTTGGTTGTGTCACAGATGCGTCCGGCTCGCTTTCGCGGCAAGGTATGCGACAAAACCCTCACGCGGACGTGTCGCAGGAGCGGGCTATGTTTCAATTTGCCGAGCACCGCCCTAGATATGCGGACAGGAGAGTTTCATGCCGCTGCGTCCTTCCATCGTCGAACGCCTTGCCCGTGCCCGCGGCGATTTGCGCATGGGCGTGCCCGTGGTGCTGACGGGCGAAGGGCAGGCGATGCTGTGCGTCGCGGTCGAGGCGCTGTCGGTTGAACGCCTTGCCGCGCTGCGCGTGCAGGGGGCGGTCGAACTTGCCCTGACGGCGCGGCGGGCCGAGACGTTGAAGGCCCGTGCTTACGACGGCGATCTTGCGCGGATCGCCGTTCCGGCGGACGTGGGGACCGAATGGCTGCGGGCGCTGGCCGACCCTGCCGATGATTTGCGCGTGCCGCTGAAGGGGCCGCTGCGGTCTTTGCGCGAGGGGACCGCCGTTTTGCACCGCGCGGCGCTGCAATTGGTGAAATCGGCGCATCTGCTGCCTGCGGCGCTGCTGGTGGCCGTTCCGCACGGGTTGACGCTGGCGGGTGAGAACGGGCTGACGCTGCTGCCGCTTTCAGAGATTTTGCCGGAACTTACGCGGTCTTCGCCGCTGCATGACGTTGTGCATGCCCGTTTGCCGATGCAGGCGGCTGCTGCGGGGCGGTTGCATGTGTTTCGGCCCGAAGACGGGGGCGAAGAGCATTACGCGATCGAGGTCGGGCGGCCAGACCGGTCGCTTCCGGTCTTGGCGCGCCTGCATTCGGCCTGTTTCACGGGCGATGTGCTGGGCAGTCTGAAATGCGATTGCGGCCCGCAACTGAAGGCGGCGCTGGCCCAGATGGGAGCGGCGGGGGCGGGGGTTCTGCTTTACCTGAACCAGGAGGGGCGCGGGATCGGGCTTGCCAACAAGATGCGCGCCTATTCCCTGCAGGATCAGGGGTTTGACACGGTCGAGGCCAATCACCGGCTGGGGTTCGAGGATGACGAGCGCGATTTCCGCATAGGTGCGGGCATTCTGCGGCAGATGGGGTTTTCGGCGGTACGTTTGCTGACCAACAACCCCAAGAAGCTGGCCATGATGGAAAGCTGCGGGTTGACCGTGACCGAACGCGTGCCGCTGCATGTTGGCCAGACCGAGCAGAACGCGGCCTATCTGGCGACCAAGGCTGCGAAGTCGGGGCATCTTTTGTGAAGCCGTCTGATCTGGTTGTCACGCCGTTTGGTGCACGCTTCATGGGGCGGCGTTTTCCCTGTTCGATCGGCAAGGACGGCGTGACCGATCGCAAGCGCGAGGGGGACGGAAAGACGCCGCTTGGGACGCACCGCTTCGTCGGGATGCTGTATCGTCCTGACCGCCTGTCGCCCCGGCAATTGCCGGACTGGGCGCTGCCCTTTGGTCCGTCGGACCTGTGGTCGGATGATCCGCGTGATCCGGATTACAACTTGATGGTGCGCGCGCCCCACGGGTTTGGCCATGAACGCCTGACGCGGCCTGATCCGATGTATGATCTGATCTTGCTGACCGACTGGAACTGGCCCTTTTCCGTTCCGGGGCGCGGCTCGGCGATTTTTGTCCACACCTGGCGCAGGCCGCGCCATGGCACGGCGGGCTGCGTGGGTTTCGCAAGGGCTGACCTGTTGTGGATCGCCAACCGCATCCGGCATGAAAGCCGCCTGATCATCCGTCCCTGACCGCTTTTCAAACCGCTTTGGAGCGGTTATAGTTCGCCCGTCTGCGGAGGAAGCGATTATGGTCAAGACGCCGTCCGTTACGGATGACGAGATTTTCGCGCTGCGCCTGAACCGCAGCGCGCCCGATCTTTGGCCCATGCTGGATGCGCTTTATGGCCATCGCCCTGATTATCCGGCCTTTCGCGAGGCGCTTCTGAAAGCCCTTGGCAAGGCGTGGAAGGCGCGGCCTGCCGACCTGAAACGGCTCGATCTGCAGCGTGATCTGGAGCCTGACTGGTTCTTGCGCCCCGATATGGCGGGCTATGTGTTCTACATCGACCGCTTTGCAGGCACGATCCCCAAGGTGTTGGATCGGTTGGATTATCTAAAAGAACTGGGCATTACTTACGTTCATTTCATGCCCTGCCTGAAACCCCGCCCGGGCGATTCGGACGGGGGGTATTCGGTGATGGATTACCGCACCATCAACCCCGCTTATGGCACGATGGATGATTTCGAAACCGCGGCCCGCACCTTTCGCGAAAACGGCATCTCGCTCTGCATCGATCTGGTGCTGAACCACACGGCCAAGGAACATGCCTGGGCGAAAAAGGCGGCGAAGGGGGATGCGAAATATCAGGATTACTACCTGATGTTCGACGCGCCCGATCTTCCAAAGCGCTATGAAGAAACGCTGGTCGAGGTGTTCCCCGACAACGCGCCAGGCAATTTCACGCATTATCCGGATTTCGGGAAATGGGTCTGGACGACGTTCAACGAACATCAATGGGATCTGAACTGGGCCAACCCTTGGGTGTTCCTCGAGATCACCGACATCATGCTGACCCTCGCCAATCGGGGGGCCGATATTCTGCGGCTGGACGCTGTGGCCTTCATGTGGAAACGGCTTGGAACGCGCTGCCAGTCTGAGCCGGAGGTGCATATGATCTTGCAGGCGCTGCGTGCGGCATCGCGGATTGCAGCACCTGCGACGATCCATCTGGCCGAGGCGATTGTCGCACCGGCCGAGATGCTGCCCTATCTTGGCCGTGGCATCCATGACGGACGGACCGGGAACCTGGCCTATCACAACAGCCTGATGGTGCAGTTCTGGTCGTCGCTGGCCACGCGTGACACGCGGATGATGCGCCATGTGCTGGCGACCCACTTCCCGCCGAAACTGACCAATGCGACCTATGCCACCTATATCCGCTGCCATGATGACATCGGCTGGGCGGTGACGGATGAGGATGCGGCGGCGCTTGGCCTGTCCGGCCCCGCGCACCGCGCGTATCTGTCCGATTTTTACGAAGGCAGTTTTCCCGGCACGTTTTCGCGCGGGGCGCTGTTCCAGCACAACGAAGCCACGGGTGACAAACGGATTTCCGGCAGTTTCGCCTCGCTCGCGGGGCTTGAAACGGCGCTGGGGGCCAATGACCGAACGGCTATCGACCATGCGATCAATCGTATCCTGATGGGCCATGCGTTGATCGCGGCTTTCGGGGGGATACCGCTGATCTATATGGGGGACGAGCTGGCGCTGCTGAATGACCGCAGCTACGAAACGGTGCCCGAGCATGCACATGACAGCCGTTGGATTCATCGCCCGCAGATGGATTGGCAGCTTGCCGAAGCGCGCCATAGCGGCGAGACGCCCGCAGCGCAGGTCTTTGCCGGAACGCGGCACATTTTGGCCCGCCGCCGCGCAACAGCGGCGATTCACGCGGGCAATGCGACCCGCGTCATCCCCTGCGACACGCCGCAAGTCTTTGCCTTTACGCGTGAGACGCCGACCGGCAATCTGTTGTGTTTGTTCAACTTTTCGGAAGACTGGGTGCATCTGCCTGCAAGCTGGCTGCGCGCGCAGGGGACCGTGCGGTTGCATGACGAATTGTCGGACCTGCCGGTTGCGGTGCATGACGGGATGGTTGCGCTGCCGCCTTTTGCCCGTGCGTGGATCAGTTAGCGTAGGTCCGCGCCCCGAAAATTGCCGACCCGACGCGCACATGGGTTGCGCCCGCTGCGATTGCGGCTTCAAAATCTCCGCTCATGCCCATCGACAGGCCCGACAGGCCGTTTCGTGCGGCCATGGCTGCGAGCATCACGAAATGCGGGGCCGAATCCTCGCCTTCGGGCGGGATGCACATCAGGCCCTGCACGGGCAGGTCTAGGCCGCGACACATGGTCAGGAAAGCGTCGAGATCGTCAGGCAGGACGCCTGCCTTTTGCGGCTCGGCCCCTGTGTTGACCTGTACGAAAAGCTCGGGGCATTGACCGCGGTCCTGTGACAGGCGGGCCAGTTTTTCTGCCAGCGAGGGGCGGTCGACTGTGTGGATCGCATCAAACAGTTCAACGGCGACTTTCGCCTTGTTGGTCTGGAGCGGGCCGATCATATGCACGGAAACCGCGCCGAAACGTGCGCGCAGGTCGGGCCATTTACCTGCTGCTTCCTGCACGTAGTTTTCACCGAACAGGCGGTGTCCGGCGGTCAGCACGGATTCGACCCGTTCTAGCGGCTGCACCTTGGAAACTGCGATCAGATGCACCGAATTTACATCGCGCCCCGATGCTTGAGTGGCGGCAACGATCCGCGCCGAAATATCCGCAAGCGACATGCCGCCCCCCGTCTGTTTGACGGCAAGATAGCGCCCTGCGCTGCGGATGCCATGGCAAAGCGGGGTGCAAAAGCAAAAGGGCGGGCACAAGGCCCGCCCTTTCACGATCAGGTTCTGATGGATCAGAAGTCGAACGACACGCCCAGGTCGTACACGGTGTCTTCGATACCGTCGACGTCGACATTGACAAGACCGCCCTTGACCGAAGCGCCGCCGCCGAGGTCATAGGCAGCGCCGAGACCCATTGCGGTGGTTTTGGTAGCAGCGTCGGCCACTTTGTAGAAGCCGGTCACAGCCAGAGCGTTGGCGGTGTAGGTTGCCGACAGACCGTACTGGGTGGTGGTGCCAGCGCCGATGTCGGCTTTGCCGTACACTGCTTTTGCCGCGACGGCGCCGAAGGTGCCGCCGACCGAAGCGACGAGGTGGGTTCCGTCAACGCCCGGGCCGTCAGCTGCGTCAGTCGATTCGTAGCCGAGGCCGAAGTTGTAGCCCGACATAGTGTACGACACGCCAAGAGCATAGTTTTTCAGGGTCACGCCGTCGGTAGCCGAGGCATAAACCGCCAGATCGCCAGCGGTATAGGCGTACTGGACGATCGGCTCGGGTTCTGCGCCGTCACCGGTCAGGAACATGGTATCCGAGTAGTCGCCGAGGCCGGTGAAGCCAACGCCCGACAGGTCGCCGACGGCTGCTTCGGCAGCGCCAGCAACGTTGCCCATGGTCAGCTTGCCGAAAGCGCCCGAGATGAACACGGAGCCTGCCGAGGTGAGGGCGTCGCGGTTGGCGTTGAAAGCTTCATGGGCGCGGAACGAAGCGCCGAACGACAGGCCGCCATCGGTTTCGCCCGACATGGTGAACTTCAGACGAGCGCGGCTGGTGAACGCGGTATCACCCGAGGCGATGTTGTTGGTCACACCCATGCGGGCGTCGCCCGACAGCGTCACTTCGGCGTGGGCGGCGGCGGAGGCTGCGACGAACATGGTCGTGGCGAGCAGGATCTTTTTCATAGGTACTCTCCTTACGGGTTATCAAACACTTCGATGGATGCTTACTAATCTGCGATTGCGGTGATTGGGAACGCAAAGGTTGTCAGATCCCGCAAAACGCAGACCCGTGGTGCAGTCGCGCCACACCAAGGTGCATTAACGCATCACCCCCCGCGGCCATGAATGGCGCTAAGTGTTTGCCGTAAAAAAGAAAAGAGCGGGCACGAGGCCCGCTCTTTCCGTATCGCCCTGATCCGTGGATCAGAACGAGAAGGTCACGCCCAGGTCATAGACCGAGTCATCGACGGGGCCGAAGTCGACGTTGACAACACCGCCCTTGACCGCAGCGCCGCCGCCGAGGTCGTAGGAAGCGCCGATGCCCGTTGCGGTGGTTTTGCCAAACGGACCCGGCAGAGCCGAGGTGTCGACGACTTTGTAGAAGCCGGTCACAGCCAGAGCGTCAGCGGTGTAGGTTGCCGACAGACCGTACTGGTCAGCGTCGAGACCCGACACGTCAGCCTTGCCGTAGACGGCTTTGGCCGAGATCGCGCCGAAGGTGCCGCCGACCGAAGCGACGAGGTGCGTCGCGCCATCCGGAGCGCCGAACGCGTTGCTGGACGATTCGTAGCCGAGGCCGAAGTTGTAGTCGCCCATCTTGTAGCCGACGCCGAGAGCGTAGTTCTCGACTTGTGCGCCGTCCGAGGTCGACACGTAGACCGACAGGTCGCCAGCGGTGTAGGCGTACTGGACGATCGGCTCGCCTTCTGCGCCGTCACCGGTCAGGAAAACGGTGTCCGAGAAGTCGCCGAGGCCGGTGTAGCCAACGCCCGACAGGTCGCCAACGGCAGCTTCAGCAGCGCCGGCAACGTTGCCCATGGTGATGGTGCCGAAAGCGCCCGACATGAACACGGAGCCCGAAGACATTTCGGTGTTGCCGTTTGCGTCGCCTGCTTCATGAGCGCGGAACGAAGCGCCGAACGACAGGCCGCCGTCGGTTTCGCCCGACATGGTGAACTTGACGCGAGCGCGGCTCGAGAATTCGGTATCACCCGAGTCGGTGTTGTTGGTCACACCCATGCGGGCGTCGCCCGACAGGGTTACTTCGGCAGCGGCGAAGCCAGCGGTGCCAACCAGGATCGTGGTCGCAAGAAGAATCTTTTTCATAGTTTCCCTCGTTGTCTGTAAGGAACCCAGCCCAGGGGAATCCGGAGTGGGGATGGATCGTTAATCATTCCTTACAGACCCGAATGCAACGCTCGCATGTTAATCGTTCTTAATGCGGTCCGGCGTGGTGCAACTCGGCCACACCCCCGCCGGGCTGCGGATCGCTGGCCATTGGCTGCCGAATGCCCCCGCGATCTGCAGAACGTCCCGGCTGACGCCATACCACTGCTACCGCACGTACGACCGCACGTACGGCCGCGCGTACGCCACACGTGCGCCACACGTGCGCGCGAGGCGATCTGTGCCGTGCCGGGAAAAGCCTTGGCACGCCGGGATCGCTGGGCTAGACAACCCCAACAGGGAAACGGCTGAAGAGCTGCCGCGACCCGACAGGTTAACGGGGGTGGGCATGGACCTGCATCGCTTTGCACGGATCGCGCTGGTCGGCGGCATTCTTCTCGCGCTCGCAGGGTGCGGCACGGGAATCGGCAGCGGTGACAGCAACCCGTTCCGCCGCGGGGGCATCCCATCCGCGCAGCAGGCCGACTCGAAGGCCCGCGCCGACGCACAGCGTGCAGCACTCGCCCGCGCGAGCGGGGAAGATCAGCCGCGCTCGACGCTGTTCGATCTGTTCAAGAATGCAGATGATCCGAACACCACGGTCGAGGTGAACAAGTATCTGTGGAAAGCCTCGCTCGACGTGCTGAACTTCCTGCCCGTCGAATCGGTTGATCCGTTTACCGGCGTGATCGTCACGGGCTATGGCACGCCGCCCGGATCGGGCCGTGCGTATCGGGCGACGATCTATGTGCAGGATCCCGCGCTTGATGCCCGCAGCCTGAAGGTTGCGCTGCAAAGCCGTGGTGGTGGCCCCGTCGCGCCTGAAACGGTGCGCGCGGTCGAGGATGCCATTCTGACCCGCGCACGGCAGTTGCGGATTCAGGACAGCAATCTCTGACCTTTGCAACCTGCGCGGGAACCCTATCCGCGCCGCATGGTTGGCCTTTCGCATTCCGGCGGAGGGAAACATGCGCACCATCAATATCATCACGCTTCTGCTGATCATCATCGGCGGTATCAATTGGCTGCTTGTCGGGCTGTTCCAGTTCGATCTGGTCGCGGCCATATTCGGCGGGCAGGATGCCGCCTTGGCGCGGATCGTCTATATTCTTGTCGGCCTTTCGGCGCTTTGGCAGATCGGGCCGTGGCTGCGGACGCTGTCGGGCGATGCCGTCGCGGTCCGGCGCGACACGACGCGCTAGCGCAATCACTGGACCTTGGCGCACCTGCGGGTATAACCACGCCCGCAGGATACGCCGGGGAACAGTTGATGTCGCGCTACGAACCAAGCCAGACCGAACCGAAATGGCAAGCCGAGTGGGAGGCCGCTGGCACCTTTACGGCGCGGCGCGATCCCGCAAAGCCCAAGTATTACGTGCTGGAGATGTTCCCCTATCCTTCGGGGCGCATCCATATGGGGCATGTGCGGAATTATACGATGGGGGACGTGGTCGCCCGATACAAGGCAGCGTCTGGGTTTTCGGTGCTGCATCCGATGGGGTGGGACGCCTTTGGCATGCCCGCCGAGAACGCGGCGATGGAGCGGGGCGGGCATCCCAAGGAATGGACTTACGGCAACATCGCCGACATGCGGGCGCAGATGAAGCCGCTTGGCCTGTCGATCGACTGGAGCCGCGAATTCGCCACCTGCGACCCTGAATATTACGGCCAGCAACAGGCCATGTTCATCGACATGATGGAAGCGGGCCTTGTCTACCGCAAGAACGCGGTGGTGAACTGGGATCCGGTCGATATGACCGTGCTTGCCAACGAACAGGTGATCGACGGGCGCGGTTGGCGGTCGGGGGCGGTGGTCGAACGGCGCGAGCTGACGCAGTGGTTCTTCCGCATCTCGGACTATTCGGGCGAGTTGCTCGAGGCGCTGGATTCGCTGAAGGATTGGCCGGAAAAGGTGCGCCTGATGCAGGCGAACTGGATCGGCAAATCGCGCGGGCTGCAGTTTGCTTTTACCACCACGGGCGCGCCGGAAGGATTCGACCGGCTCGAGGTGTATACGACCCGCCCCGACACGCTGCTTGGCGCGTCTTTTGCGGCGATCTCGCCCGACCATCCGCTGGCAAAGCAGCTTGAACGCCACGATCCGAAGGTTGCCGAATTCGTCGCTGAATGTCGCCGCATTGGCACGAGCGAAGAGGCGTTGGAAAAGGCCGAAAAGCGCGGGCTGGACACGGGCATCAAGGTCTTGCACCCGTTCGATGACAGTTGGGAACTGCCGGTTTACATCGCCAACTTCATCCTGATGGACTACGGCACCGGCGCGATCTTTGGTTGCCCGGCGCATGACCAGCGTGATTTCGAATTCGCCTCGAAATACGGATTGGCAATCAAGCCGGTCTTTGTGGCCGAGGGTGCGGAGGAGGCGGCGCTTGCCGCAGCTTTCGTTCCGATGAAATCCGAGCGCGTGCGCTATGTGCGCGGCTTTGCCGGTGCTGAAACCCAGACCGGCGAGGAAGCGGTCGCTGCCGCGATTGCCCAATGCGAGGCGAACGGGGTGGGGCGCGGCGTTACGAACTATCGCCTGCGCGACTGGGGCATTTCGCGCCAGCGGTATTGGGGCTGCCCGATTCCGGTTGTGCATTGCGCGACCTGCGGCGTGGTGGCCGAGGCGAAGGCGAACCTGCCCGTCAAGTTGCCCGATGATGTGACGTTCGACCAGCCGGGCAACCCGCTGGACCGACACCCGACTTGGCGCGATTGCACCTGCCCGAAGTGCGGGGCTGCGGCGCGGCGGGAAACCGACACGATGGACACGTTCGTCGATTCGTCGTGGTATTACGCCCGCTTCACCGCGCCCCGTGCGACCACGCCCACCGTGGCCGAGGATGCGGATTACTGGATGAACGTCGACCAGTACATCGGCGGGATCGAGCATGCGATTCTGCACCTGCTCTATTCGCGCTTCTTTGCCCGTGCGATGCACAAAACAGGCCATCTGCCCGCCCGCGCGATCGAGCCGTTCAACGCGCTCTTTACCCAAGGCATGGTGACGCACGAGATTTACAAGACGACCGACGCCAATGGCCGCCCTGTCTATCACCTGCCCGAAGATATCATCCGCAGCGAGCAGGGCGCGACCCTTGCCGATGGCACGGTGGTCGAGGTGATCCCTTCGGCCAAGATGTCGAAATCCAAAAAGAACGTGGTCGATCCGTTGAAGATCATCACCGATTTCGGGGCAGATACCGCGCGGTGGTTTGTCATGTCGGACAGCCCGCCGGAGCGGGATGTGGAATGGACGGCATCGGGGGCCGAGGCGGCCTTTAAGCACCTTGCCCGTGTGTGGCGCATCGCGGACGAGCTGACGCGGGCCGATGCGGCGGCCAATCCGGCGGAAGATGCGGCGCTGGCCAAGGCCACGGCCAAGGCGGTGGACGAGGTGACGCGCGGGATCGACGGCTTCGCCTTTAACAAGGCCATCGCCAAGCTTTACGAATTCACCAACACGCTGTCGCGTTCGGGCGCTGGCGTGGCGGCGAAACGGGGGGCGATGCTGACCATGGCGCAGTTGATGCAGCCGATGACGCCGCACCTTGCCGAGGAAGTCTGGCATATGCTGGGCGGCGCTGGCCTTGTGGCGCAGGCCGCTTGGCCAAAGGCCGACCCTGCGCTGCTGGTGGACGATTCGGTGACCCTGCCGATCCAGATCAACGGCAAGCGGCGGGCGGAAATCACCGTTCCTGCGGGCATGCCTGCATCCGAGGTTGAAAAACTCGCCCTTGCAGACGAAGCTGTGGTCAAGTTCCTTGCAGGGGCGCCTGTGAAGAAGATCATCGTCGTCCCGGGGCGCATCATCAATGTCGTTGCCTGACCGCCGCACAGTCCTGTCATTGCTCGCAGCCCTGCTGATTGCAGGCTGCGGCTTTACGCCCGCCTATGCGCCGGAAGGGGCGGGGACAAAGCTGCGGGGCCGCGTTGCGGTGCAGGTGCCGGCCACGCGGAACGATTTTGCGCTGGCCTCGCGGCTGGAAACCCGTCTTGGCGCTGCCGACGCGCCGGCCTATGACCTTGGCTATAGCGTGACGGTCTATAGCATCAGCGGGGGCATCACGCCCGACAACGAGACCACGCGCTATCAGCTAAAGGGCAGTGTCGCCTATACCCTGACCGACCGCGCGACACAGGCGCGGGTTGCCGGTGGAACGGTGCGGAATTTCACCTCGTGGTCGGCCACCGGGTCGACCGTTGCGGGCATCGCCGCCGAAGAGGCTGCAGCGGCGCGGTTGATGCAGATCCTTGCCGATGACATCGTCACGCGCCTGATCGCCGAGTTGCCATGATCCTTCGCGGGATTGAAGCCACGCGGTATTTCGCCAAACCCGACCCTGCCAAGACCGGCCTGCTGATTTTCGGCGCAGATGCGATGCGGGTGGCCCTGAAACGGCAAGAGGTGATCGCGGCGCTGATCGGGCCAGAGGGCGAAGGCGAGATGCGGCTTGCGCGGATCGCCGCAGCCGAGTTGCGGAAAGACCCTGCGGCGCTGCTCGATGCGATAAAGTCGCAAGGCTTCTTTCCCGGCCCGCGTGTCGCCTTTGTCGAGGATGCGACCGATACGCTGACCGCCACGATCCAGACTGCGCTGATGGAATGGCGCGCGGGCGACGCGCAGATTGTCGTGACGGCTGGCGGGTTGACGGCGAAATCGACGCTCAAGACGCTGTTCGAAAAGCACCCCGCCGCCTTTTGTGCCGGGCTTTACGACGATCCGCCCAGCCGCGAAGAGATCGAGGCGGCGCTGGCCAAGGCGGGGCTGACATCGATCGACCGCGAGGCGATGACCGATCTCGCGAACCTTGCCCGTGCGCTGGACCCCGGTGATTTCCGCCAGACGCTCGACAAGATCGCGCTTTATAAATACCGCGACCCAAGCCCGCTGACGCCGTTGGAGGTTGCCACGCTTGCGCCTGCCACTGTCGAGGCCGAGGTGGATGATCTGATCATGGCCGTTGCCGAGGGCCGCCAGAACGACATCGCGCCGCTGTTTCGCAGGCTGGAGGCGCAGGGCACCGCTGCCGTCACGCTGTGCATCGCAGCCATGCGCCATTTCCGCGCGCTACATACTGCCGTGACCGATCCGGGCGGGGTGTCGTCGGGCATCGCCAAGGCGCGCGGCGTGCCGTTCAAGGCGCGGGACGCGATGCAGCGGCAGGCATCGAACTGGGGCAGCCGCAAGCTGGAAGATGCGATAACGCTGCTGGTGGAAACCGATCTGACGCTTCGGTCGACGTCGCGCGCACCGACCATGGCATTGATCGAGCGCGCGCTGATCCGTCTGGCCATGATGTCGCAACGGCGGGGGTGACGTGTCGGCTTCAGGGAGTGCGCCCCCTTACCATTCGGGGGCAGGCTTTGTAGAAGTGACCGAACCGGCAACCAAAGGCCCGCCATGACCCGATTTATCCGTATGTTCGGCCCCGTCATGGCTGCCCCGCACGCAGCCGAAGTCACCCGCGCCGCAGTCGGTGCGGCGCTGGGGCTTCTGGTCTGCGACCTGATCCTGTGGGCGCTGTCGGGTGGGGCCGATCTGGCCCACCTGACCCTGATCGCGCCCTTTGGCGCGTCGGCCTTCCTGATCTTTGCCGTGCCGAACAGCCCGCTGGCCCAGCCCTTCAGCGCGATTGCGGGCAATACGCTGTCGGCGCTTGCCGCAATCGCGGTGCTGCACCTGACGGATAACCCGCTTGTCGCGGCCCCGCTTGCCGTGGGGCTTGCGATTGCGGTGATGGGGGTGACCCGCGCGTTCCACCCGCCTGCCGGAGCGGTCGCGCTGGCCACGGTGATCGCGGCGAGCGGGGCGCAGCCGCCGACGTGGGCCTTTGCCTTTACGCCGGTCTTTGCCGGTTCGGTGCTGCTTGTGGTCGCGGGTATTGGCTGGAACACCTTGACGGGGCGGAAATATCCGTTCCGCCAGCCCGCGCCTTCGCCCCATGGCACCAAGGATGCGCTGCCGGATCGCCGTCTTGGGCTGACCGCGCCCGAACTTGGCCATCTGCTCGACCGGTTGCGGATGACGCCGAACATCGGGGTCGAAGATCTTGCCCGCGTCATCACGGCGGCCGAGGCAGAAGCGGCAGCGCAGCATCTGGGCGATTTGACCGCCGCCGACATCATGTCGCGCGATCTGGTCACCGTGCCACCCACGACGCCCTTGAAAACGCTGGCGCAGGTGTTCCGCATCCACCGCTTCAAGACGCTGCCGGTCAGCGAGGGCGGCCATTACGCGGGGCTGATCGACCAGTCGGCCCTGCTTGGCCTGACGGATGGCAGGGTTACCGCCGCCGATCTGGTCACGCCGGTCGAAACTGCCTTGCCCGGGACGACTGCCGCGACCCTGATGGATCTGTTGGCGGATGGCCACCAGCAAGCCGTGCCGGTTTTGGAGGGTGGCAGGCTGACGGGGCTTGTCACGCGGTCGGACCTGATTGCGCTGCTTGCCGCCCGTCTGCGAAGTGCTACCCCCTAGACATTGCCCGCCGCGCCGTGGCCTAATCGTGCCATGCAAAGCCCTATCGAACAGCTACACCGTGACTGCGAAGCCCTTGGCACGCGCCTGTTCACCGTGTCGATCCTTGACCGCGCCAATGGCCTGTCGCGCCGCGCCTATACCTCGCATCCGGTGGAATATCCGGCGCAGGGCACCAAACCGATGCTGGATGACGCGTGGTTCGACCATTGCATCCGGCAGGCGCAGTATTTTCTGGCCAATACACCGGCCGAGTTCGAACAGCATTTCTTCGACCATGCGCTGATCACATCGATGGGGCTGGGTTCGGCGTTGAACATTCCGCTTGCCGATTCGGGCGGGACGGTCGTTGCGACCGTCAACCTGCTGGCCGAAGCCCTGCACTTCACGCCGGAACGGCTGGCCGCTTACCTGTCGCTTGTGGCTGACAGCCGCGACGCGGTTCTGGGCGATCGGCTGTTTTCCGGCCTGCAAGGCTGATTTCGGCCCCTTGCGTCTGGCAAGGCATGGCCTATGTTCACCATCACCTCGGGGTGCCTGACCTGTCAGGCTGAGATGCGAAAGCGGACCCGTTGAACCTGAACCGGATCATACCGGCGGAGGGAAGGTGCGTGGAAAGACCTCCAAGCCCGACCTGTCCCGTCGCAATTGGAGGAAGACATGAAAACTTCGATCCTTGCGCTGGGTTTTGCCACTGTCGCCACGGGTTTTGCCTGTGCCGCTGCGGCTGAAACCCCTGTGCTTACAGTGCTGACCTATGACAGTTTCGTTGCCGAATGGGGCCCCGGCCCTGCGGTGGAAAAGGCGTTCGAGGCCGATTGCGCCTGCGACCTGCGGTTCGTCGCGGCGGGCGATGGCGCGGCACTGCTGGCGCGGGTGCAGATGGAGGGCGCTGCGTCAGATGCCGATGTGGTGCTGGGGCTGGATACCAGCCTGACGGCGGCTGCGCGGGCCACGGGGCTGTTCGCGCCGCATGGCCAGACATGGGCCAATACGCTGCCCGTACCGTTCGAGGATGCCGATTTCGTGCCCTATGACTGGGGGTGGTTTGCGATGGTCTATGACAAGACCAAGGTAACCGATGTTCCGACATCCTTCGAGGCGCTTGCCGCATCCGACCTGAAGATCGTCATCCAGGACCCGCGGTCATCGACGCCCGGTCTGGGGCTTTTGCTGTGGGTCAAGGCGGCTTACGGCGATAGGGCCAAGGATATCTGGGCCGGACTTGCGGATAACATCGTCACCGTCACGCCAGGATGGTCGGAAGCTTACGGGTTGTTCACCGAAGGCGAGGCGGACATGGTGCTGTCTTACACCACATCGCCTGCCTATCACCTGATTGCGGAAAGCGATGATACCAAGGCCGCCGCCGTGTTCGACGAGGGCCATTACATGCAGGTCGAGGTGGCCGGAAAGCTGGCAGCGACCGATCAGCCCGCGCTTGCCGACCGGTTCCTTGCCTTTATCGGCAGCGATGCCTTCCAGTCGACCATTGCGACAACGAACTGGATGTATCCGGCGGTGACGCCTGCTGGGGGCCTGCCCGAAGGCTTTGATCGCTTCCGCCCTGCCAAATCGCTGCTGATGTCGGCGGATGAGGCGGCGGCGGCGCGCGATGGCGCTTTGGCCGAATGGCAAGCGGCGCTCGCGCAATGAGCCACGCGCCGGGGGCGGCCGCTGTCGCCGCCCTTGTCGCGGGGCTGACGCTCGGCATGGCCGGTGTCGTGGGCGCAGGGGCGGGAAGCCTGTGGCCCACGGCTGCCGATCTGGCGGCGCTGCGCTTTACGGTGCTGCAAGCGGCGCTGTCGGCGGTGATTTCCTGCGCCTTGGCGGTGCCCGTGGCGCGGGCTCTGGCGCGGCGGCGCTTTCTTGGCCGCGGGGTGCTGATCACGCTGATGGGGGCGCCGTTCCTTTTGCCGGTGATCGTGGCGGTGCTCGGCCTGTTGGCCGTATTTGGACGGTCGAGTATTGTCAGCGATGGCTTGGCTTTGGCCGGTTTGCCGCCTTTGTCGATTTACGGGCTGCACGGGGTGGTGCTGGCCCATGTGTTCCTGAACCTGCCGCTTGTCACGCGGATGCTGCTGATGGGGTGGCAGGCGATTCCGGCCGAACGCTTCCGGCTGGCGCAATCGCTGGGGATGCCGCCCGCCGCGCAGTTCCGGCATCTGGAATGGCCGATGCTGCGAGCGGTGCTGCCCGGCGCGGCGGTGGTGGTGTTCACCATTTGCCTTGCCAGTTTCGCGGTGGCGTTGACGCTGGGCGGCGGGCCGGGGGCGACCACGGTCGAGCTTGCGATCTATCAGGCGCTGCGGTTCGATTATGATCCGGCACGGGCGGCGGCGCTGGCGGTGATCCAGTTCGGGCTGGGGGCCGTTGCGGTGGCGCTGGGCTGGGCCGTGCTGGGGCGTGCCGGTTTCGGCAGTGGCTTGGGGCGGCGGATCGGGGTTGGCGCGCCAAAGGGGTGGAGGCGCGGGGCCGATGCGCTGGCGGTGATGCTGGCGGCGGCGTTCCTGCTTGTGCCGCTTGGCGCGGTGGTCTGGCGCGGGGTTGGCGGATTGGGCGATTTGCCCGCCGGGCTTTGGGCGGCGCTGGTCCGGTCGGTCGCGGTTGCGCTTTTATCGACGGGAGTCACGATGGGGGCCGCGCTGGTGCTGGCGCTGGCGGTGGCGCGGGGCGCGCGCGGGGCGGGGCTGTTCGACACGGTTGCGACCTTGCCGCTTGCGGTGTCGGGGCTGGTGCTGGGGACGGGGCTGTTCCTGACGGTGCAGCCTTTTGTGCGGCCCGAGGCTGTGGCCCTGCCCGTGACCGTGATGGTCAACGCGCTGTTGTCGCTGCCCTATGCTTACCGGTTGCTGCTGCCCGAGGCGCGGGCGCTTCATGCCGATTACGACAGGCTGGCGCGGTCTTTGGCGCTGACCGGTGTGGCGCGGTTGCGCTGGGTCGCGCTGCCGCGTCTGGCGCGCCCCTTGGGCTTTGGTGCGGGGGTGGCGGCGGCTTTGTCGATGGGTGATCTGGGCGTGATCACGCTTTTTGCCGGAGAGAGCGGGGCCACCTTGCCCCTGTATGTGCACCGTCTGATGGGCGCTTACCGGATGGATGCGGCGGCAGGGGCGGCGCTGGTGCTGGTGGCCGCAAGCTTTGCGCTTTTCGCGCTTTTTGACGGGATGGGACGCCGTGCTGCAACTCGATAAACTTGTGCTGACCGAACCCGGCTTTCGGCTGGTGGCCGATTTTTCGGTGCCTATGGGTGCCCGCGTGGCGATCATCGGGCCGTCGGGGGCGGGGAAATCGACGCTGCTGAATGCAATTGCCGGTTTTGTGCAGCCCGAGGCCGGGCGCGTTTTGTGGCAGGGGCAAGACCTTGCGTCGCTGTCGCCCGGAGAGCGGCCCGTGACGATCCTGTTTCAGGACCAGAACCTGTTCCCGCATCTGACCATTATGCAGAACCTTGCGTTGGGTCTTTCGCCGCGGCTTCGCCCGACCCCGGAACAGTTAGAGCAGGTCGCGCAGGCCTTGGCGCGGACGGGTCTGGCGGAGCTGGGCAATAGGCGGCCTGCCGAGTTGTCGGGCGGGCAGGCGGGGCGCGTTGCCTTGGCGCGGGCGCTGTTGCGGGCGCGGCCCTTGTTGCTGCTGGATGAACCCTTTGCGGCGCTGGGGCCTGCGCTCAAGGCCGATATGCTGGCTATGGTGGCCGAGGTCGCTGACGCGACGGGGGCCACGGTGCTGATGGTGACGCATGATCCCAAAGACGCACAACGGCTTGGCGGGCAGACCATTCTGGTTGCCGACGGAACCGCGCAGCCACCCGAGGATACGGCGCGGCTGTTCGCCAACCCGCCCAAGGCGCTGGCAGATTATCTGGGCTGACCGAGCCTAGTCGCCCAAGCGCAAGACTGCACCGGCCAGAAGGGCGACGGTCGTGGTCTGGTCGAGATAGCCGGTCGGCTCCATCCCGCGCGAGTCCTGAAAGCGCCGGATCGCACGGCGCGCGCGGTCGTCGAAGGTGCCATCCACCTTGCCGGGTTTCAGACCCAGGGCATCGAGCCTGCCTTCGATCGCGCGCCGTCCGCCGGTGCCAAGGCCAAGGGCGGCTTCACCCGCTTCCCATGCCGCGACCTGATCGCCCTGCGATGCCTCGGCGCCAAGCGCGTCGATGCTGGCTTGTGCTTCGGCGGCAAAGGCCCCGTCGGGGAAACTGCGGAGGTATTCGCGGTACGATGCCTCGGTCTGTTCCTGGGATGCCAGATCCCATGCCGCGCGGTCTGCCGCCTCGGCCTCGCCCATGCGGGCGGCGTCGATGGCGCGCAGGCGTTCTGCGGCTACATCGGCATAAATCCCGTCGGGAAAGCGGGTGACATAGGCACGCAAGCCCGCCTCGTCGCCCGCGGCGCCGGTGTCTTGCCAATAGGCGCGGTCTTCGGCCTCGATCGCCCTTTGCTTTTCGGCAGCGTCTGCTTCCAGCGCGGCAGAGCGTGCATCGGCCTGTTCGGTCAGTTTGACGATCTGTTCGCGCATCAGGAATCCCGATGCTTCGTACCCGTTCTTGCGTTGCCAGCCTGCGATTGCGGTGCGCGAGCCTGCGCCGAAGACGCCGTCGATTCCCTTGGTGTCAAAGCCCAGAAGCGTCAGCCCGCGCTGGATGGCGCGCCTGTCGTCGCGGCTGAGGGCCAGCGCCTCTTCGGCTGAACGTGCCTCGCGCTGGGGTTCGGCCTTGATGCGGGCGATTTCGGCCCGTGCTTCGGCCAGGTAGCGGCCTTTGGGATACCGTTTGGCATAGGCGTCATAGGCGCCGAGCGTGCCTTGGGCTTGGGTGCTTTCCCAGAAAACCGCTTCGGCATCAGGTCCGGGCAGCGGATCAGCCGCCGCCGTTTCGCTGGCGGGACGGAACGGGACGAGACCGGACAGGAATCCATCGGCGGTCAGGTCTGGGTTGGCATCGAGCATCGCGGCGATGGATTGCCCGCGCAGGGGCAAGGCGCGCGCCGCGAAATCTGCGACCCGCGCGGCATCGCCGCGGATCAGCGTGACGCCCTGCGGCACGGCGACCGTGCCGATGCCGGGGTCAAGCCCCGGCCCCAGCGGCAGGCGGCGTGGTTCGGTTCCCAGAACGACCACCGCCCCGCCCGGAGCTTGAGCGGCGATTTCCAGCACTGTGGAGACCGAAACCCCGACACCGTCGACCGTGGCGAGATCGGGCATCGAGGATTCGACGCCCAGAAACCAGCTATCATTGGCAGCCTGTGCGAAATGGCCCGACAGAAGAATGACAAGCCGCCCCTCCTCGGGGGTGCCTTGCATCAGGGGCGACAGCAGGCCGCGCATCTCGGGGGCCTGCATGTCAGAGCCGCTTGTCACGGTGAAGCCCGCGCCTTGCAGCGGGTCGACTGCGTCAAGGGCGGCGTCGGCCTCGGTTATGTCGGCCCCGTCGGAATAATTCTCGTTTCCGATGATCACGGCGCGGTCCTGCGCGGCAAGGGGCGCTGCGCTTAGCAATAGCAAGGCGGTCAGGGTGACGCGATACATGGGCTTTCCCTTTTGCGGGTTCGGACTGAAACCCGTGTCCCGCCCGCTTTGTTCCGACAGGCCGGACGGATCAGATCATGTCACGCGACAGCCGCATGTAGGTGAACATTCCCGTGATGAAGCCGAGAAAGGCAAGAATCCCCGCCGTCACCATCTGGGCCGGGTCGTCGATCCTGGCGGACAGCGCGAGGTAGCCAAAGGCCCAGAACCCCGACCAGCTGATCACGCAGGCCAAAGCGATCAATTTACGCATCCCGTTGCCTCCTTTCGAAAGCCGCCCCTGAAGGGACGGTTGGGGCAAGCCTAGCGCATGATGCGGCAAAGGCATCATGTATTATGAATATGTCATTCCGCGAGGATACCCGCCAGATAGCGGCCATAGTCGTTCTTGCGGAACACCTCGGCCCGTGCGGCCAGTTCGTCGGCGGTGATGAAGCCCGAGCGATAGGCGATTTCGTCGGGGCTGCCCACCTGCAAGCCCTGACGGTCGGTCAGGGTGCGGACGAAGTTGCCCGCGTCGAGCAGGCTGCCATGCGTGCCGGTGTCGAGCCATGCAAAGCCGCGCCCCATCTTTTCGACGCGCAGGCTGCCCTCGGCCAGATAGAGTTCCAAGAGGTCGACGATTTCAAGCTCGCCGCGTGGCGAAGGCTTGACGCGTGCAGCGAGTTCCGGCGCGCGACCATCCAGATAGTAAAGGCCCGTCACGGCATAGTTTGACGGGGGCACGGCGGGCTTTTCCACGATGCCGGTGACGTGGCCGGTCGCGTCGAGCGCCACGACGCCGTAGCGTTCGGGATCGGCCACGCGGTAGCCGAACACGGTGCCGCCGGTTTCGCGTTCGTTGGCGGTTGCGAGGATGTCGGGCAAGCCGTGACCGAAGAAGATGTTATCGCCCAGAACCATCGCGCTGGGCGCACCGTTCAGGAAATCGGCGGCCAGCAGATAGGCCTGCGCCAACCCGTCGGGTGAGGGCTGGGTGATATAGGTGAAGGACAGCCCCCATTGCGACCCGTCGCCCATCAGCCGCTGGAACTGCGCCTGATCTTCGGGAGTGGTGATGATGGCAATCTCGCGGATGCCGCCCAGCATCAGGACCGAGAGCGGGTAGTAGATCATCGGCTTGTCATAAAGCGGCAAAAGCTGCTTTGAGACGCCCATCGTTATCGGCCAGAGCCGCGTGCCAGACCCGCCTGCCAGAATGATACCCTTGCGGTTCATGCCGCGCCCCCCAACTCGTATAGAATGTCCGAAAGCCCTGCCTGCCAGTCAGGCCGCGCCACGCCAAAATCGCGCTCGAACGCGCTGCAGTCGAGGCGCGAGTTCAGCGGTCGTTTCGCCGGTGTCGGATAGTCGCTGGTCGGGATATCGTTGATAGCGCAGCCGAGGCCCGCGCCTGCCATGATCGCCCGCGCGAAATCGGCCCAACTGATGTCGGGCGCGCCTGCGAAATGGTAAACCCCGCCGGCTTGGCCGTTCGCCATGGCGCGGGCGGCTGTGAACAGGGCATCGGCGATTGCGGCGGCGGGGGTGGGGGCACCGATCTGGTCTGCGACGACGTTCAGGCTGTCGCGCGATGCGCCAAGGCGCAGCATGGTTTTCACGAAATTCGCGCCATGCGCCGATACGACCCAGCTTGTCCGCAAGATAAGCGCCCGCGCCCCGCTATCGTTGATAGCAACCTCGCCCGCGCGTTTGGTGCGGCCATAGGCGTTTTGCGGGTCAGTGGCATCGTCGGGGCGGAAGGCAAGGGTTCCCGCGCCGTCAAAGACATAGTCGGTCGAGACATGCAGGAAGGGCAGGCCAAGTGCGGCACATTCCTGCGCCATGGCGGCGGGGGCGGCGGCGTTCACAACATGGGCCGCAGCCTCATCGGTTTCGGCCTTGTCGACCGCCGTCCATGCGGCGGCGTTGATGACGGCATCTGCATGTGATGCCCGCACCGCAGCCGCGCAAGCGGCAGGGTCGGACAGGTCTGCGCGGTCGCGTCCGAGAAATTCGGCAGTCATACCGGCAGGCAGGCGCCGCGCCAGTTCTTGCGCGACTTGTCCGGTCTGGCCAAAGACGAGAACCCTCATGCCTTAACCCCCAGCCGCTGGCCTACCCCTGCGCGGTCTTGCAGGGCCTGCCACCAGGGCGCGTTGTCGAGATACCAGCGCACCGTGCGGCGCAGGCCCTCCTCGACCGTGACCGACGGGCGCCAGCCCAGTTCGGCGGTGATGCGGGCGGGGTCGATCGCGTAGCGCAGGTCATGGCCGGGGCGGTCGGCGACAAAGGTGATCAGCCGGTCATGGGGGGCGCCTTGGGGTCTCATTTCATCGAGCAGCGCGCAGATGATGCGGACAAGGTCGATGTTGCGGGCCTCGTTCTCGCCGCCGATGTTGTAGCTGCGGCCGATGGTGCCGCGTGTCAGAACGGTCAGCAGCGCGTCGGCATGGTCTTCGACGTAAAGCCAGTCGCGCACATTCTCGCCCGTGCCGTAGACCGGAATGGGTTTGCCGGCCAAGGCGTTCAGGATGACGACCGGTACGAGTTTTTCGGGGAAGTGGAAGGGGCCGTAATTGTTCGAGCAATTGGTCATCACCACCGGCAGGCCATAGGTTTCATGCCATGCACGGACCAGATGGTCGCTTGCCGCCTTGGTCGCGGAATAGGGGCTGTTGGGGGCATAGGGCGTGTCTTCGGTGAACTTGCCGGTCGCGCCGAGCGTTCCGAACACCTCGTCGGTCGAGATGTGGTGGAAGCGGAAGGTTTCGGGGCGGCCTTCGCGCACCCAATAGGCGCGGGCGGCTTCGAGCAGGTTGAAGGTGCCGTTGACGTTGGTCTGCACGAAATCGCCCGGCCCGTCGATCGACCGGTCGACATGGCTTTCGGCAGCCAGATGCATGATCGCATCGGGGCGGTGCTGCGCCAACACGCGGTCGAGTGCTGCGCGGTCGCGGATGTCGGCGTGTTCGAATGCGTAGAGCGGCGAATTGCCCACCGATTTGACGTTGTCGAGGCAGGCCGCATAGGTCAGCGCATCAAGGTTGACGACCGCATGCCCCCGCGCCACGGCCAGACGCACCACGGCGGACCCGATGAAACCCGCGCCTCCGGTGACAAGAATCTTCATAGTGCACCCCCTGCGAAGGGCGATTGCCAATCGGCAAAGGCGGGGGCAATGCGGTCCTTGTCGGACAGCACAGGGTCGGTCACGCCCCAGTCGATGCCCAGCGAATCCCAGTGCACGCCGCCGTCACAGTCGGGCGCGTAAACGTCCGAGCATTTGTACTGCACCTCGGTGTTGTCGGTCAGGGTGACGAAGCCGTGCAGGAACCCCTTGGGCACGAGGAGTTGCCGCCCGTTTTCGGCCGTCAGTTCGACCCCGACCCAATGGCCGTAGGTGGCAGACCCCGCCCGTGCATCGACCGCGACGTCGAGGATCGCGCCTTGCGAGCAGCGTACCAGCTTGTCCTGTGCGCGGGGCGGTTTCTGGTAGTGCAGCCCGCGCAAGGTGCCCTTGGTGGTCGAGAAGGAATGGTTGTCCTGCACGAAACCGATGTCGATGCCCGCTTCGGCCATGCGACCGGCGTTGAAGGTTTCGACGAACCAGCCCCGCGCATCGCCAAAGCGGCGGGGGGTCAGGACAAGCACGCCTTGCAGCGCGGTTGTATCGATCTGCATGCACTCAACTCCGAACCACTACAGCAGTGCCTTTATCGCCTGACCCACGGCAAGGCCAAGCCGATTATGCGCCGCCTCGTCATAATGCACGCCGTCGACCATGCTGACCGAAATCACCTTGCCCGCATCGAGAAAGCCGATGCCGCGCGACTGCGCCAAGGCGGCGTAAAGCGGTGGCAGGGCTTGCGACCGTGCGGCACCGCCCCAGAATTCGGTCTTGATCGGGCCAACCTCGACGACGGGGGGCGGGCAGATCAGCAGGATCTTGAAGCCGCCGTGGCGGGCCTGCATTTCCATCGACATGGCAAGGTCAAGCAGCCCCGCGATGCCCGCCACCACGATTTCCGGCGTTGCGGCGAAGCGGGTCTTTACGTCATTTGTGCCCAGCATCAGCGTCATCACATCGACCGGCCCATGGCTTTGCAGCGCCATCTTCAGCCCTTCACGCCCGTCCATGATGTCGCCCATCACCGGATCGGTGAAGGCGGCGGTGCGTCCGGGCAGGCCCTCTTCGGCCAGTTCCCAATCGGGGCCCAAGGCCGCTTGCGCCACGGTGGGCCAGCGCACGCCGCGCCCGAAGCGGGCATAGACGCCACGGTCTACGATGGGCGGCGTGCCGTGGGTGTTGCTGTCTCCGAACGTGAACAATACCGGCATCTCATCCCCTCGGGCTTGAATTTCCGGCAGGCTAGGGCGCGGCACCGCTTTGGTAAAGCGGCTTTGCCTCTTGGCCTTTCCGGCTTGGATGCGCATATAGGGGCAAAGCATTTCCTGATAGGGCCGGATAGGAAAATGACGATGTTCAACTTGGGCGAAACACCCGCACCCGCCGCCGATTTGATCAAGGACACCACCGAAGCCAGCTTCATGGCCGACGTGATCGACGCCAGCCGTGACGTGCCGGTGATCGTGGATTTCTGGGCGACGTGGTGTGGTCCGTGCAAGACGCTTGGCCCGCAGCTTGAAGCGGCGGTCAAGGCGGCGGGCGGCAAGGTCCGTATGGTCAAGGTCGACGTGGACAAGAACCAGATGATCGCGGGCCAGTTGCGTATCCAGTCGATCCCCACGGTCTATGCCTTTTGGCAGGGCCAGCCGGTTGACGGATTTCAGGGCGCGGTGCCGCAGTCCGAGATCAAGCAGTTCGTCGACCGCGTCGCGGCGCTTGGCGGTGACGGTGGATTGGCCGAGGCGCTGGAAGCTGCCGAGCAGATGTTGGCCGAGGGTGCTGTGACCGATGCGGTCGAGACCTTTGCCGCGATCCTTGGCGAAGAACCCGAGAATGCCGCAGCCTATTCGGGGCTGATCCGTTGCCATCTTGCGCTTGACCAGTTGGAGCAAGCAGAAACGCTGCTTGGTGCAGCGCCCCCCGCCATTGCCAAGGCAAAAGAGATCGACGCCGTTCGCGCCCAGATCGAACTGGCGAAACAGGCGGCCAATGCCGGACCCGAGCAAGACCTGCGCACCGCCGTCGAAAAGAACCCCGAGGACCGTCAGGCCCGCTTCGACCTTGCGCTTGCGCTGCATGCGGCGGGCAAGGTGGACGAGGCTGTAGATACCCTGCTCGATCTGTTCCGGCTTGACCGCGAATGGAACGATGCGGCGGCAAAGACGCAGTTGATGACGATTTTCGAGGCATTGAAGCCCACCGATCCGGTGGTGCTGAAAGGCCGTCGCCGCCTGTCGTCGATGATATTTGCCTAACCCCCTGTGCGGGCTATCTGACCCCCCATGATGCACGCAGCCGACTTGCCGGAAACGGTTCCCGTCTTTCCCCTGCCCGGAGCGCTTTTGCTGCCCCGTGGCCGCCTTCCTTTGCATATCTTCGAGCCGCGCTATCTGGCGATGATCGAGGATTGCCTGAAAACCAAGCATCGGCTGATCGGGATGATCCAGACGCGCGAAGTTCCGGGAACGGGGGAGAAGCGGCTGAACGCCATCGGTTGTGCGGGCCGCGTGACGGGGTTTTCGGAAACCGAAGACGGGCGTTACATGATCACGCTTTCCGGCATCTCGCGGTTTCGGGTGAAAGAGGAAGTGCAGGGCTTTGCGCCTTATCGGCGTTGCAATGTCGATTGGTCGGGTTTCGGTCGCGACCTTGGCCCTCAGGAGGAAGATGCGGGGTTCCAGCGTGCGGAATTCCTGTCGCTGCTGAACCGGTTCTTCTTGTCGCTGAATCTGTCGACTGACTGGTCGAGCCTGAAAGAGGCGGAAACCGAGTTGCTGATCAATTCGCTGTCGATGCTGTGCCCGTTCACGCCGGAAGATAAACAGGCGCTGTTGGAGGCGCCGTCGCTGACCACGCGGCGCGAGACGCTTGTGACGCTGATCGAATTCGCCATGCGCGGCGGTTCGGGGGAAGAGGTGATGCAGTGACCGACCAGCCAACCGTTTTCGACCGCCGCATGCTCGAATCGCTGGTGTGCCCCGTGACGCAGGCGACGCTGTCCTATGATGCGGCGCAGCAGGAGCTGGTGTCGAAAGAGGCCAATCTTGCCTTTCCGATCCGTGACGGGATTCCGATCATGCTGATTTCGGAAGCGCGCACCCTCGGTTGACCGTGGTGCGCGTGAACGCGCACCCTACTCCGTCGGGCCGGTGATGCATTTCGCGCCCCTGCCCAACGCGCTCCAGACCAGACCGACGCGGCGCTGCATTTCGGGGATGGCCGCGCCATGTGCCATGAAACCGGCGACGGACATCATTTCCCACCGCTGCCCCTCGTCTCCGAACCTGATCGCGGCGATCTCGGCTTCGTCCAGCCAGCCGCCGAACAGCCATGACGCCCGCGCCGGATCTGCCATCGACGGCAATTCCTGCCGGAGCAGCAACCGCCGTTCGGGCAGGGCCAGCCCGAATTCTTCGGCAATCTCGCGCAGCACGCAGGCTTGGGCACTCTCGTTGCCCTCGCGCCCGCCGCCCGGCAAATCCCATAGCCCCGCCCAAGGCAGCCCTGCGAAATCGTCGCGCTGATAGACGAGCACGCGGTCCACGCACAAAAGCACCGCCTTGGCCCCCACGAAATCGGGGTCGCCGTCAGTCATTGATGTCGCGGTCCCAGACCTTTACCTGACCCTCGCGCACGCCCATGGTGCGGCGCAGGGCGAACCATGCGGCCAGCGACATGACGGCGAAGACCAGCAACAGCGCAGGCCAGCCGCCGCCCATGATGCCAAGGCCGACCAAGGCACCTGTCAGCACCGCGCCGATGGCAAAGCCTAGGAAGATATACCCCGGCGCCAGCACCTCGAGGCCCCCAAGCAGGAAGCCCGCGACGATCCAGACCCACCAGACCTGCCAGAGTGCCATCAGCCGCGCCCTTTAAGCATTTTGAACGCATCGCCGAACGCATCCAGCGCCGCAGTCGGCAACAGCACCGTCTGCTTGCCATCGCCCAAGGCCACGGCCTGCAAGGCCTCGACCTGTTTCAGCGCCACCTGATATTGCGCGGCCTCAAGCCCGCTTTCCTTGATCGCCACGGCGATGACACCGGTGGCATAAGCCTCGGCATCCGCCGTGATGCGCTTGCCCTTGGCGGCCTGTTCGGCGGCGTAAAGGTCGGCGTCGGCGGCCAGTTCCACGGCCCGCTTGCGCCCTTCGGCCTCCATCACCTGCGCGCGCCGCGCGCGTTCGGCGTTCAACTGCTGCAGCATCGCCGCCCGTGTCGCGTCATCGAGATTGACGTCGAGGATTTCGGCCCGCGTCACCTCGACCCCCCAGTCGTCGACCATGGCGCTGACCTGTTCGCGCACCCGTTCGATCAACTGGGCGCGGTTGGATTGCACCTGATCGAGTTCCAGCTTGCCGATTTCCGACCGCACGATGCCTGCCACGGTGGTGGCAATCGCCCCGTCGACATCGCGGATGCGGTAGACGGTCTTTTCGGGTTCGGTGATGCGGTAAAAGACGCTGGTTTCCACCTTGACCAGCACGTTGTCGGCGGTGATGGCGTCTTGGCTGGCATTGGGCAGCTGGCGTTCCAGAATGGAAATCTTGTGCGGCACGCGGTCGAGGAAGGGCACGATGAAGTTGATGCCCGGCCCTAGCACGGCCCGCAGCCGACCGAAGCGTTCGACCACATGCTTTTCCGACTGCGGCACGATCCGGACACCCAGAAAGATACACAGGATGATAAAGGCGGCAAACGCCAGAAAGACTGCATTTCCACCGAACAAAGGCTCGTCCATCGACTGTCACTCCTGCCAGGCATTACAACGTGAAGATGAGGGCTGACCCGCCGCAGCGCAAGCGGTCAGAAACGTGCGCGCATGAAGAGGGTGATCGGTCCCAGTCCGGTGGGCGCGTTGCGGAACGGCAAAGCGCGTACAAAGCCGTGGCGTTCGTAAAGGCGGATCGCATCGTGCATGAAGCTGGCCGTCTCGAGGCAGGCGCCGTGGTAGCCTGCAGCAACCATCGCCTTCTTGAGTTCGGACATCAAAAGACTGCCGGTTCCCGCACCGCGCGCGGCCTTTTCGAGCCAGACCTTCTGTACCTCGGCCACCTTGGCATCAAAGCCGGTGAAGCCCGCATGGCCGAGCACCTGTCCATCCTTGACCGCCAGAAGCATCATCGCGCCATGGCCGTCGAACGTGGAGCGTAACTTTGCGGCATCTTCGCCGTAAAACGACCCTTTGACCGCATCGGCCGGACAGCCCAATGCAGCGCATTTTGCGGCATCCCATTCCGCCATTTCCGCCTGCATCCGTTCGACCGCAGAGAAATCGGCCGGTGATCGCGCTGCCCGCACCTGAACTGTCATTCCCGCCACTCCAATTGAACCCCGCGCAGCCTAGCAGAGGGCGTGGGCCTTGTGCTAACCTTTCGCCATGCCAGCCCTGTGCCGCGATTGCCTGACCCAGTTCGACAGCGGCCCGCGCTGCCCGTCGTGCCGCAGTCCGCGCGTCCTGTCGCACCCCGAGTTGTTCGACCTTTCCATCGCCCACATGGATTGCGATGCCTTTTACGCTTCGGTGGAAAAGCGAGACAATCCTGACTTGGCCGACAAGCCCGTCATCGTCGGTGGCGGCACGCGGGGCGTGGTGTCGACCTGCTGCTATATCGCGCGCATCAACGGCGTGCGTTCCGCCATGCCGATGTTTCAGGCGCTGAAGCTGTGCCCCCAAGCGGTGGTGGTGAAGCCGCGCATGTCGGTTTATGTCGCGGTCAGCCGCCAGATCAGGGCGATGATGGAGGATTTGACGCCTGCCATCGAACCCCTTTCGCTGGACGAGGCATTTCTTGACCTGACCGGCACCACGCGCTTGCATGGCGCTCCGCCTGTAGTGCAACTGGCCCGTCTGTTGCGGCGGATGGAGGATGAGCTTGGCCTGTCAGGATCGGTCGGGCTGTCGCACAACAAGTTTCTGGCCAAGATCGCGTCGGACCTCGACAAGCCGCGCGGGTTCTCGGTCATCGGGCGGGCGGAAACCGAAGGGTTTCTGGCCAAGCGTCCGGTCCGTATCATCTGGGGGGTCGGCACGGCCACGCAAGCCGCGCTGGAACAGGCAGGCATCCGCACGATCACCGACCTGCTGCGCTGGGACCGGCGTGATCTGAACGCGCGTTTCGGCAGCATGGGCGACCGGCTGTGGCATCTTGCGAGGGGCATCGATCATCGCCGTGTGCAGCGGGATGAAAGGCCGAAGTCGATCAGCAAGGAAACCACCTTTTCCGAGGACACGTCCGACGCCGACATCCTCGACGGGCATCTGTGGCGGCTGGCCGAACAGGTGTCGGACCGTGCCAAGGCCAAGCATCTTGCGGGCAAGACCGTCGTGCTGAAGCTGAAATCGACGGCGTTCCAGACCGTCACGCGCCGCCACGCGCTGGGCGATGCCACCCAGACCGCCGATCGCATCTATCGCGCCGTGCGCGAGCTTTACGACCATGCCGGAACCCAAGGCCCGTTCCGGCTGATCGGCGTGGGTATCGCCGATCTGGTGGCCGAGGCCGAGGCCGACCGGCACGGCGACCTGCTTGACCCCGATGCCGGAAAACGCGCCGCCGCCGAACGCGCGACCGATGCGATCCGCGCCCGTTTCGGGAATGACGCAATCATCAAGGGCAGGGCGCTGCGGTAAGGCCGGGCCGAATTTTCTTGCGAAGAAAATTGGCAAATTTCTTACGAAGGAATTTGGTCCTATTCTGCAGCCAGCGGCACCTGGTCCCGCCCGATCTGCGCAAGCTCCGCGATCACGCCTGCCATCATCGACCGGAACGCCTCGAAATCGGGGCGCGGTTCGATCCGGGCCTCGTCCATGTAAAGCGCGCGGTCGATCTCGACCTGCACGACATGCGCGCCGCGCGATGGCCGCCCGTAGGCCTGCGCGATATAGGCGCCGGCAAAGGGCGCGTTGCGGACCACGCGCAAGCCCGCACCGGCGAAGGCCGCTTCGATCCGTTCGACCACATCGCGCCCGGCCGCTGCGCCGAAGCGGTCACCCAGAACAACATCGGGGCGGGGCTGGCCGGGGCGGGCATGGGCCTCGATCGCCTCGTGCGGCATCGAGTGGCAATCGATCAGCACCGCCTTGCCGAACATGGCCAGCGACTCGTCGATCAGCCGTTTCAAAGCCTCGTGATAAGGTTGCCAATGGGTCCGCAGACGGTATTCGGCCTCGCGCAGGGGGAGTTTGCCGCGATAGATCGCCCGCCCTCCGGCCACGACGCGGGGAATCACCCCCAAGCCCGACGAGACGCGCGGGTTGTGGGCGACCCGCATGACGCCCTCGATCACGGCGGGATCGAGTTCGTCGGCGGCGCGGTTCAGGTCGATATAGGCGCGGGGGGCCCGTGCCGCGATCAAGGGCGCGCCGACCAGCGGGGCATGGGCGAAAAGCCTGTCCACAAAGGCATCTTCCGACGAGCGGATGACATGCGCATCGAGCAGGCTGGCATCGAGAAAGGCGCTCGGATAATCCTGCCCGCTGTGGGGAGAGGAAAACACCACCGGCGTGTCGCGGCGTTCGGGCAGCCAGAGGTGATAGGCGTCATGATCCATGCCAATAGGTATAGCGGGATTTTTTCCGATGCCAAAACCCCTTGAACCCCGCTGCGACTCCTTTTATAGACCCTGCACCGACGCGGAACCGCCCGCGTCTTTTTATTTGACAGGGCGGGGAAGTTGCGGCGCGTGGGCGGTTAGCTCAGCGGTAGAGCACTACGTTGACATCGTAGTGGCCACTGGTTCGATCCCAGTACCGCCCACCATTTCAACGCTTTCCCCGGAAGGCCTCAACAGATTTCAAGGCGCTGCGCGCCGCGAATGGGAGAAGAACGATGAAGGTTGCGAACTCGCTCCGCTCGCTCAAGACGCGTCATCGCGATTGCCAGGTCGTGCGCCGCAAGGGCCGCGTCTATGTGATCAACAAGACGCAGAAGCGCTACAAGGCCCGTCAGGGCTGAGACGTTTCCGAGCTGGACTATGCAGGGCCGCCTTAGGGCGGTCTTTTGCATTTATGCGGGCAAGGGCGGAGTTTGACGCAAACTCCGCGCCG